>DVOH01000052.1 GCA_018713745.1 Candidatus Stercoripulliclostridium merdipullorum
CGCGCCAAGTTCAACGAGCTGACCCATCATCTGGTCGAGGCCACGGCCGGCCCGGTGAAGCAGGCCCTGTCCGACGCCGGGCTTTCCGCCGGCGAGCTGAGCAAGGTGCTGCTGGTCGGCGGCTCCACGCGTATTCCGGCCGTTCAGGAAGCTGTCAAGGCATTCTGCGGCAAGGATCCGTTCAAGGGCATCAACCCGGATGAGTGCGTGGCGGTCGGCGCGGCTATTCAGGGCGGCGTGCTCGGCGGCGACGTCAAGGGGCTGCTTCTGCTCGACGTTACCCCGCTTTCGCTGGGAATCGAAACGATGGGCGGCGTATTTACCCGTTTGATCGACCGCAACACGACGATCCCGACCAAAAAATCGCAAATCTTCTCGACGGCAAGCGACAATCAGACTTCGGTTGACATTCACGTTCTGCAAGGCGAGAGAGCGATGGCGGCGGACAACAAGACGCTTGGTCGGTTTGAACTGACGGGAATCCCGCCCGCAATGCGCGGTATTCCGCAGATCGAAGTTACCTTTGACATCGACGCCAACGGTATCGTATCGGTTACCGCGGTGGACAAAGGCACCAACAAATCCGCCAACATCACGATCACCGCAAGCACCAATCTGACCGAAGCCGACATCGACAAAGCCGTCAAGGAAGCCGAAGAGTTTGCCGAACAGGACAAAAAGCGCAAAGAGCTGGTCGAAATGAAAAACCAATGCGAACAGCTGATCCTTGCTATCGACAAGACGGTGATGGAGAGCGCCGACAAACTCAGCGACGAGGACAAAGAGACGTTGAAGAACGCCGCAAAAGACGCCAAAGAAAAGCTGGACAAAGCCGAAGACGTCGAAGCGGTCAAAGCAATCACCGAAGAACTCGGCAAGACGACCAATCCCATTTTCACCAAGCTGTACCAGGATATGCAGGCACAGCAGGCAGGACAAAGTGACGCGGGAAGCGACGACGGATCGACCATCAACGTCAACCCCGACGACATTCAATAATTCTATCCCACAATAGGACACTATGGCACAAGATTACTACAAAGTACTTGGCGTGGAAAAGACGGCGAGCGCGGACGAAATCAAGTCCGCGTATCGTCGTTTGGCCAAGAAATATCATCCCGACGTATACGCAACGGCTTCGGCGGAAGAAAAAGCCAATGCCGAGACCAAATTCAAAGAGATTCAGCACGCCTACGACGTATTGTCCGATCCGCAAAAACGCGCGGCATTCGATCAGTTCGGATCTGAAGACGGTCCGACAGGAGGCGGCGGCTTCGGCGGATTCAATCCTTTCCAGGGCGGACAAGGGTTCAATACGCAGGGCTTCGGCGACATTTTCGGCGATATTTTCAGTGCGTTTGCGGGGGGCGGCGGTGCAAGAAGCAGAACCTCGGCGCGGCAGGGCGACGACATCGAAGTCGGTCTGCAGCTGGATTTTAAGGAAGCCTGCTTCGGCGTCGAAAAAGAAATTACTTACACCCGTGTCGAAAACTGCCCTTCCTGCAAAGGGACAGGCGCCAAAAACGGTACGGCGTTCAAAGTCTGTACCAAATGCGGCGGCAAAGGCAGGGTGGTCGTGCAACAGCGTACCATGCTCGGCGTTATGCAGACCGAACGCGTCTGCGACATGTGCGGCGGCAGCGGAAAAATCATCACCGACGCTTGCCCCGACTGCAAAGGGAAAGGGCGGGTGCGCAAACAGCGTACGATCAAAGTCAAGATTCCCGCCGGCATCGACAACAATCAGATGCTGACGATGCAAAACGAGGGCAATGCCGGGGTCAACGGCGGACCCAACGGCAATCTGGTCATTATCTTCAAAGTCAAACCGCATCCGTTGTTTGTCCGTCAAGGCAACGATCTCAATATGGAATTGCCGATCAGCGTAACGCAGGCGATTCTCGGCGACACGGTCGAAATTCCGACCCTGACGGGATCGGTCAAAATCGAAATCCCGGAGGGGACGCAGGACGGTGCGGTTATCCGCGTCAAAAACAGGGGCGTCAAGAATCTGCGCCGCGACAGTTACGGCGATCTTTACGTCCGCGTAACCATCGACGTACCCAAGAATCTCGGAAGCCGTCAACGCAAGCAGCTGGAAGAGCTAAAAGAGATCTTGGACAAAGGACGTTACGACAAAATCGAGAAGTACCGCAAGAAGCTGAAGGAACTCTGATATGTACAAAGAAATCATCGTGACGACAACAAGCGAAAATGCCGATCTGGTCGCAGACGGCTTTTTTGCTATCGGGGTCAGCGGCGTCAAGATCATCGATCCCCAAGACGTGCAAGACGTGATCAAAAGCGGGATGCATTGGGATTATATCGACGACGGGCTTCTGAATCCGACAAATAAGGATGCCAAAGTCAGCGCATTTGTATCGCAGGAAGAGTGCTCGACGAAGATCGAAGAACTCAAAGCGTACCTGAAAGAAGTCTACGGGCTGGACGCCGAAGAACTAAAGATCGTCGACAGCGACTACGAAGACGGAGACTGGCTGAACGAATGGAAAAAATTCTATAAGCCCATTCCCGTCGGCAAATTCGTCGTCGTGCCCGAGTGGGAGCATTATGACAATCCGGAGGGGCTGACGCCGATTCTGATCGATCCTTCGATGGCGTTCGGTACGGGCGAACACGAGTCTACCCGACTGTGCCTAGGCTTGCTGTCGGACATCGATCTTGACGGAAAGGACGTCATCGACGTCGGAACCGGCAGCGGAATTCTCGGAATCGGAGCGGCAAAAAGAGGGGCGGCAAGCGTTTATATGTGCGACATCGACAGTTTGTCCGTCAAGTCCGCCGCCGAAAACGCCGAACGCAACGGTGTCAGACACCTTGTTACGATCGAGAATGCCGATCTGTTGCAAAAAACCGACCGCAAAGGCGACGTCGTACTTGCCAATCTGACGGCGGATATTCTGATCCGCTTGTCCGAAGGACTGTCCGTTGCCTGTCGTAAAGGTACGGTTCTGATATGTTCGGGCATTATTCACAGCCGTAAGCAGGAAGTGATCGACGCTTTTGTCAAACAAGGGTTCCGCCTGACCGCCGCCCCGTCGATGGGCGAGTGGGACGCCTTGCAAATGGAGTATTATGGAGCTTAAACGCTTTTTTCTGACATCTCTCGAAGGGACGACGGCAACGCTGACGGGGGAAGAATTCTATCACTGCGTCAAAGTGACGCGGCATAAGGAAGGATTTTTGTTTGTCGGTTGTACGGGGGACGGGTTCGACTATACCTGCCGTATCGTCAGCATTCATCCCGACCGTCTGATCGCCGAAGTCCTGGAACGCGAGCCCAACCGTACCGAGCCCGAAGGCAACGTCGTTTTGCTTCAAGGGCTTTGCAAAGAGTTCGATTTCATCTGCCAGAAGGCGGTCGAGCTTGGCGTGACCGAAATCGTTCCGTTTACTTCGGTCAGAAGCAACGTTGACAAATTCAGACGGGAAAGGCTTGAAAAGATTATCCGTGACGCCGCCAAACAGTGCGGCAGAGCCATCGTGCCGTTTTTGCGCGACCCGTGTGATTTCGGCGATGCCGTCAGACGAATTCCCGATGCCTATCAAAAGATTATGTGCTACGAAGAGGAAGTCGCGACACCGCTTGCTTCTGCCGTGGACGACCGGAAAAATCTTGCGATGGTAATCGGAAGCGAGGGAGGATTTGAAGCGGGCGAAGCCGATCTTGCAAGAGAATACGGATTTACGACGGTTTCGCTCGGCAAGCGGATTCTGCGTGCCGAAACCGCCGCGGTTGCCGCACTGACGCTTGCCATGAACGCGTTGGGGGAATTATGAGCAAAAAAGCCGTCGTGTTTCATCTCGGATGCAAAGTCAACCGATACGAAAGCGATCGGATTCTTGCCGACCTCCGAGCGGCGGGCTACGAAGTTTCGGAAACCATGGGATACGCCGACCTGTATATCGTCAACACCTGCGCCGTAACGGCGGAAGCCGAACGGAAGTCGCGGCAGGTACTTTCCCGATTCCGCAGATTCAATCCCGACGCGCCGATTATGGTGACGGGTTGCGCCGCGCAAAAAAATCCTGCCTTTTTCGAAAATAGCAATGTCAGCTATCTCGGCGGAACGGCGGGGAAAGCCGAATTGGCGCGTCACATCGGTACGCGGTACCGCGAAGACCTTACCCTTCCCCGTCAATATGAGGATTCCGCAACCGTAGCAAGAGGCAATCGCACGCGTTCTTTTCTGAAAGTGCAAGACGGTTGCGATCGCTATTGCAGTTATTGCGTCATTCCGTACTTAAGGGGTCCCTCCCGTTCGCGTCCGATTGCAAATGCGGTGGAGGAGTTTGAGCGTCTTGCCGAATCTTCGGAAGAGATCGTTATTACGGGGATCAATCTTTCCCGCTACGGCTCCGATACGGGCGAGTCGCTTGCACGATTGATTCGTGCCCTCGGGCAATTTGACGTACGGGTGCGACTGGGTTCGTTTTACGTCGAAGGAGTGGACGCCGAATTGCTGGACGCGTTGTTCGGTCTGAAACGGTTTTGTCCCCATTTTCATCTGTCCTTACAGCACGGCGACGACGAAGTGCTGCGATCGATGAATCGTAAATATACCGCAGAGCAATACGCCGAAAAAGTCGATTTAATTCGTTCTTACGACCGCCTTGCAACGATGACGACCGACTTTATCGTGGGATATCCTACCGAAACGGAAGAGGCGTTTGAGCGGGGCAAGGCGTTTCTCCAAGAAATCGGATTTGCCGACGTCCACATTTTTCCGTTTTCGCCGCGGGAAGGAACGGCTGCCGCAAAGCTGAAAACGCTTTCGCAAGACGTCGTCAAAGCACGCGTCAAAGAGCTGGAACCCTTGAAGCAATCGCTGAAATCGCGCTATCTGCAGCAGCTGATCGGGGTCAGGCAAGAGGTTCTGTTTGAAGAAGACAAAGGCGACGGAACGCGCGAGGGGTACGGACGATATTACGTCAGATGTCGCGCGCAAACCGACCGCAACATTGCATGGATGCAAGCAACCGCCGTAAACGGCGAAATTTTACAAGGAGAAATTGTTTATGAATGACTGTATTTTCTGCAAAATCATCCGGGGAGAAATTCCTTCTCAAAAATTTTACGAAGACGAAGATATGATCATCATCGCCGACATCGCGCCGCAAGCGCCCAAGCACTACCTGATGATTCCCAAAGAGCATTATCCCGACATTATCGCAATGACCGACGAACAGGCGGTAACCCTCGGGCGTTGTCTGAAAAAAGTTTCGACTTTGGTCGACCGTCTGGGACTCGAAGACGGCTTCCGACTGGTTTCCAACAAAGGTGCCGTCGCGGGACAGACGGTAGGGCATCTGCACGTTCATATTTTGGGCGGGGCAACCCTCAATACGACGATGGCGTAATTTCTCCATCCGAACACAAAACCACCCGTCTGTCGGGTGGTTTTTGTTTTGTATAAGAAAAGGGACTCTTGCGAGTCCTTTTTCGATTTGTGATTACTTGTACATTCTCTTGCGAGCGGCTTCCGCTTTCTTTTTGCGGCGAACGCTGGGTTTTTCGTAAGCCTCTTTGCGGCGGAGGTCTCCGATGATACCGTCGTTGGCGCATTTCTTTTTCCATCTGCGGATTGCGCTGTCCAAGGTTTCGTTGTCCTTGACGTATACGGTCGACATAGTACTCACCTCCTTTTTGCTCGAATCTCCCATATCATAATATTTTGATGGGCATTTGTCAAGTATTTTATGCCGATCTCGTCAAAATGTTGCGTTGCGGTTGTCGATATGCTTCGGAACGGGACGGAAATCGGGAAGTTTTGGTCGGTTTTGTCGAAGCGCTGTCAAACCGAACTTTATGCGTTATAATGGGGACGTACCGATTATAAAGCAAAAAAATACGACCGGAGGAAAGGATTATGTCAAAAATTGAATATCGTCGCCAGATCAAATTGATTCGGGAGCGCATCGTCAACCGTGATTACGAAGATCTGATTCGCATGCGCGAAGCGGGCATCGGAACCGAAGGCTATGTCGTCAATACGCGGATGCTGACGGCAGAGGAGGCTTACGAAATGTATAAAAAAGTCATTTACCTTGCCGAGCATCCCGAACTCGAAATCAATGCCGTGGGGATGTTGATCGATCGGGAGCTTTACGAAAGTTTGGACGGCGCGGCAAGGGAGCGCTATGTGCTGTCGCTTGCCGCGATCTACAAGACGATGCGCGCGCATTACGAGTGTCGCAGTCAATTCGGACCGTTGCAAAAAGTACGGTAGGACTCTTATAAAAAGCGCGCGTACTTATAGCAGAAATCTTACCGATGAGGTCAAATCCTTGTTTAACGAGCAATGGCTTGCCGAACTCAAGTCAAAATCCGATATTGTCGATGTTTTAAGCAAATTTGTTTATCTCGAAAAAAAGGGGTCGAAATATTGGGCATGCTGTCCCTTTCATAACGAAAAGACGGCTTCTTTTGTCGTGAATCCGAGGGAGCAATATTATCATTGTTTCAGTTGCAAGGCGTCGGGAACCGTCATAACATTTTTGATGGAACACGAAAAAATGACCTATCGGGAAGCGATCGAGTGGCTTGCCAAACGTGTCGGCATGACAATGCCCGAAGAAGAAGATCCTCAAGCGCGGCAGGCACGCAAACAACGCGAGTCTGCGCTTGCCGCGGCAAAGGAAGCGGCGCATTTTTATTTTGAAGTTTTGCGTTCCGAGCGCGGAGAGCCTGCGCTCAGCTATCTTGCCGAGCGCGGGATTCAGTCCAAGACGGTGACCGAATTCGGGCTGGGGTATTCGCCCGATTACGACAGCCTGCCGCGCTATCTTTCGTCCAAAGGATATTCGGTCGAAACCATGCTGTATGCGGGTTTGGTTACCCGAAACGACCAAGGCAGGATCTCGGATTTTCAGGCAAAGCGTCTGATCGTTCCGATTATCAACGCGCGCGGACAGGTCATAGGCTTTGGCGGAAGGGTGATCGAGAAGGACAAATTTCCCAAATATAAAAACACCTCGGGGACGGCGTTGTTTGACAAACGACGGACGATTTTCGGGCTGAACCGCATCCGCAAATTGCAACAATCCGAGGATCAGAAAGCGTTGATTCTCGTCGAAGGATATATGGACGTCATCAGTCTGACCCAGGCAGGAATCGTCAATTCCGTCGCTTCGATGGGGACGGCGCTGACGCCCGAGCAATGCAAAGAACTCAAGCGGTTTGTCAATCTGATTTACGTTTGTTTCGACGGCGACGCCGCCGGGCAAAGTGCGACGTGGCGAAGCCTCGATCTTCTGAAAGAAGCGGGACTCGAAGTCAAAGTCGTTTCGATTCCGGACGGTATGGATCCCGACGACGCCGTCAAAAAAGGCGGCAAAGAAGGTTTTTCCGTCTTGTTGGATCGCGCGTTGCCGCTGATCGAATTCAAATTGCAGACCGTTGCCGCGCGCTATCGGCTGGATTCTCCCGACGGCAGAAACAAGTTTGCCAAAGCAGCACTTGCCGTGTTGCACGATCTGGACGAAATTACGCGGGACGTATATATCCAGGTTGTATCGGAGATGAGCAAACTTTCGCCCGAAAGCATTGCCAATTCTTTACGGGACTATCGTGTCGAAACGCCGCGCTCCCGTCCGACGCAAGCAGAAGAAAGTCCCGCCGAAGACGGGTTTGTATTGACGCCCGAACTGCGCGCGCGCATTATCGCGGCGCGGTATTTGCTGTCGTCGGTGTTTGCGCACAAAGATTATGTTACGATCGACGCCCTGCAGGCATCGTATTTTGACTATCCCGTTCATAAAAGCATATACGAATATCTGATGCGTTGCGTTTCGGCGCGCCGTCGTCCCGTGATCGGGGATCTCTACGATCTGCTGCCCGAAGGGCGGGGCGAAATCGACAAGATGATCGAGGCAATCGACAAGGTTTCGCTGGACAAACAGCTGACATATTATCAGGAGTGCATCCGACAGCTGGACGCCGGAAAGGTACAAAAACGCAAAAAAGAAATCATCGAAGCCCTGAAAACCGCAACCGATCCCGATACTGTTCAGGCATTAAAAGAAGAATTACGCAAACTAACTACAAAATGAGGGAAACCTCGGAGGAAGCTATGACGGATAAAGAAACCAAAATCAAGAACGAAACCGCCAAACTGATCGAACTGTACAAACAAAAGCAGCAGGTCAACGAAGACGAATTGCTTAACCGTTTGGAAAAGCTCGATCTCGATCCCGCGGACATCGAAAACATTTACAAAACGCTGGAAGAAAACGGAATCAAACTGGTCGAACAAAGCAGCGCCAAAAACGATCAGTTGCTTCAGAAGATCATGAACGAGGTCAATATTGACGACTCGGTCAAGATGTATCTGAAGGATATCGGCAGAGTGCCGCTGTTGACGGCGGAAGAGGAGTTGAAACTCGCCCAGGATATGGCAAACGGCGATGCCGAAGCCAAAACCAAGCTGATCAACGCCAACCTCCGTCTTGTCGTCAGCATTGCCAAGCGTTATGTCGGTCGCGGAATGCAGTTTCTCGATCTGATTCAGGAAGGCAATCTCGGTCTGATGAAGGCGGTCGACAAATTCGACTATACCAAAGGATTCAAATTTTCGACGTATGCAACGTGGTGGATCCGTCAGGCGATTACACGTTCGATTGCCGACCAGGCGCGTACGATCCGGATTCCCGTACACATGGTAGAGACGATCAACAAGTTGGTCAAAGTATCACGCGTTCTGTTGCAGCAATACGGCAGAGAGCCGACACAGGCGGAAATTGCCGAAGCAATGGGGATCAGCGAAGCGCGCGTCGTCGAAATCCAAAAAATCGCGCAGGATCCCGTTTCGCTCGAAACGCCGATCGGGGAAGAGGACGACAGCCATCTCGGCGATTTTATCGAGGACGTCAACGCCGCATCTCCCTCGGACGTTGCCGAAAACAAAATGCTCAAAGAGCAGGTCGAAGAAATCCTCAATACCCTTGCCCCGCGGGAAGCGATGGTGCTGATTTTGCGTTACGGTCTGCGC
Source organism: Candidatus Stercoripulliclostridium merdipullorum (assembly GCA_018713745.1). Taxonomy (GTDB): domain Bacteria; phylum Bacillota; class Clostridia; order Christensenellales; family DTU072; genus Stercoripulliclostridium; species Stercoripulliclostridium merdipullorum. The sequence continues at coordinate 9,012 of DVOH01000052.1, forward strand.
GACAATCGTCCTCGGACGCTGGAAGAAGTCGGCAAAGTATTCAACGTCACGCGGGAAAGAATCCGTCAGATCGAAGCCAAGGCGTTGCGCCGCTTAAAGCACCCCAACAAAACCAAAAAACTCCGCGACTTTTTGGATAAATAATGTTCAGATTCGATCGCAGATTGCGCGCCGTGCTGGACGAAGTCCGTTGTTCGGTGCTTGCAGACATCGGTTGCGATCACGGCAAAATTGCGGTCGGCGCATTGCTCGAGGGGCGTGCGTCGGCCGTTTTAGCTGTCGACGTGAGCGCAAAGAGTTTGCAAAAAACGGTAGCTTTAGCAACAGAATACAAAGTGTCGGATCGGATTCGTCCCATTATCGGCGACGGCGTTCTGCCTGTCAAGGATTACGCGCCCGACTGTGTCGTCATTGCGGGCATGGGTGGCAACGAAATCGTAAAGATATTGCACGATGCCGACTATCCCGCACGCTATATTCTGGTTCCGCATCAGGATGCCGATCTGGTCCGACGCTATCTTGTGCCGCGCTTTGCCGTCGTCAAGGACTACATCGTGGCAAGCGGAAACAAATTCTATCCCGTCATTGTAGCGCAAAAAGGTGCAAGCCGCTATGACGCGGCGGCATTGTGGTTCGGGCGCAACGATCCGCCGAGCGAAGATTACGACGAAATGGTTCGGCTGCGCAAAGCCGCGTTACAACCGATTGTCGAGGGCTCTCCTCGGGTGCATCCGCGCTTGAAAGAAGAATGGGAGGTTTTGAAACAATTATGAAACTGAAAGAAATCGTCGGTATCATCGAAGCGTTTGCGCCGCTTGCGGGACAGGCGGAGTATGACAACAGCGGTCTGTTGTACGGCGATCTCGAAGGGGAAATCAAAGGGATCCTGATCACGTTGGACACCAATCCCGAAGTCGTAAGCGAAGCGATTGCGCGGGGGTGCAATCTGATCGTCGAGCATCATCCCACGGTTTTTACCCCCCTTCGGTCGATCGATCTTTCTCTTCCCGCGCATCGCGCGCTTTGCACGGCGATTGCAAACGAAATCGCCGTGTATTCGGCACATACTTCGGTCGATTTTGCGCCGGGAGGATTGAACGACGCGCTTGCCGCGCGTTTGGGGCTGACGGAGATTGCCCCGATTGATCCTTCCGATCCCGCTTCCGGCAGAATCGGCACCGTATCCGAAACCACGATACAGGCATTTGCCCGTCACGTTGCCGACGTACTCGGCGACCGCCACGTCGCAAGCGTCGGCGATCCCTGCCGACCCGTGCGCCGGGTTGCCCTTATTAACGGCGGGGGCGGAGGCGATGTCGGCGCGCTTTTTGCCGCCCGAAAGGCGGGTGCCGATATTTTTGTCACCTCCGAGCTGAAATATCACATCGTAAGGTTGGCAAAAGATTCCGATTATGGTATAATTTGTTTTGGTCATTACGACAGCGAGATCGGATTTGTCGATCTGATGGCTGACGTGCTGATCCGAAACGGGGTTTCGGTTCCGATCCTTAAGTCGGAACGTTGCCTCAATCCCTATAACGATTAGGAGGGTGTCATGAATATCGACAAAATTCTCGAGTATCAGACCATCGATATGAAAGTATATCGGATCGAACGCGAATTTGCCAAAAGTCCCGAGGTGCAAAAAGCGGTTGCGCTTCAAAACAAAAAGAAAGCAATCACGGCGTCTTTGCTTAAGCTGGACAAAGAAGCCGAAACGTTGTTTGCCGATCTCGAAAAAGCCGAAGCGCAAATTAAAGAAGCTGCGGCGGCGCAGGACAAAGCCCATTTTTCGATGGGTTCGATTGCCGATCTCAATGCTGCCGACAACGTAGAAAAAGCGCTGAACGGTTATCTGGAAGCATTCGGGAATCTCGAAAAAGAGATCAAACGGATTTTCAAACGCCTTTCCGACATTAAAAACGAAGCGCGCAAATTGCTGGAGCAGGGGAACGCCGCCAACAACGACTACAAAGCGTCGCTTGCCGACTATGAGCGCAAATCGCAGGAAATCAAACAATCCATGCAAGGGCAGATCGCCAGACTTTCGGAACTTCGGAAAGAAATCGACGAAGCGATTTTCCGTCGTTACAAGCTCTGTCGGGACAACAAAAAAATGCCTGCGTTCGTTCCGTACGACGCGCCCAACTGCACGGCTTGCGGCATGAACATTTCGCCTGAAGTCGGCGACAAGCTCAAAAATTCGGGCGACGTTGCGGAATGTCCTTCCTGTCGGAGGATCGTATATTTGAAGTAGGGAGCAAAATAGAATAGATACGCGAGGTATCTATGAAATTTTGCAAAATGAACGGGTGCGGGAACGATTATGTTTTCGTTTACCTGCCGGAGAACCCGATCGACCGATTGGGGGAACTGGCCAAAAAGGTTTCCGATCGGCATTACGGGATCGGAAGCGATGGCTTGATCGTCATCGACAGCGGCAAAGAAGGCGATTTCCGGATGCGGGTATTCAATGCCGACGGTTCGGAAGCGGCGATGTGCGGCAATGCCATCCGCTGTGCGGCGCGTTGGATGCGCGACGAGCATAAGATCGACCGCGACGACTTTACGTTCGAGACTCGCGGAGGGTTGCGGCACGTTCGGGTAGAACCCGACTCCCGCCCCTATACCGTGCGGGTAGAGATGGGGATTCCGCGCTTTTTCGGCGCCCCGCAGGGCGAAACGGCGATCCTCACGCATTACGGAGCGGTATCCGCGGTGCTGGTCGACGTCGGAAATCCGCATGCCGTCCTGTTTACGGACAAGATATGCGACGGAATGATGCGCCTTGCCGAAGAAGTGTCGCAATCCGATCGCTTCCCGGACGGCATCAACGTCGAAGTCGCAAGCGTCGAGTCCCGCGACACGATCCGGATGCGTGTGATCGAGCGCGGCAGCGGCGAAACGCTTGCCTGCGGAACGGGGGCAACGGCAGTCGCGTTTGCCGCAAAACAAAAAGGATGGATCGATCGCTCGGCAACGGTTGTTCTCAAGGGCGGATCGCTTACGATCTCGTTTGAGGGCGATACGGCGTATATGGCGGGCGATGCGAATTATAACTTCAGAGGAGAGTATCAATGGTAAAACTCAACCAAAATTACAAAGCGTTGCAACAGAGTTATCTGTTTTCGACGATCGCCAACAAGGTCAAAGCGTTTCAGCAGGCAAATCCCGATGCGCGGATTATCCGTCTCGGCATCGGCGACGTCACGATGCCTTTGGTAACGCCGGTTGTCGACGCCCTGAAAAACGCGTCCGCCGAAATGGGTGTCAAAGAGACCTTCCGCGGATACGGGGACGAGCAGGGGTACGGCTTTTTGATCGATGCGGTTGCCGATTATTACAAGCGCGAAATGGGCGTTACGCTCGGCGCGGGATCGGTATTTATTTCGGACGGCGCCAAGAGCGACGTTGCCAATTTCACCGATCTGTTTGACAACGACAACGTGATCGTCATTCCCGATCCCGTCTATCCCGTCTATATGGACAGCAACGTCATGCTCGGGCGTAAAATCAGCCTGATCCGCGGCACGGAAGAAAACGGATTTTTGCCGATGCCGACGGACGATCTCGAGGGCGATATCTTTTATCTTTGTTCGCCCAACAATCCGACGGGTGCGGTTTATACCAAACAACAGCTGAAGCAATGGGTGGATTTTGCCCTGAAAAAAGGCGCTTTGATCTTTTTCGACGCCGCCTACGAGTCGTTCATCGTCGACCCCGATCTGCCCCGTTCGATTTATCAGATCGAAGGAGCCGAGCGGTGTGCGGTTGAGTTCTGTTCCCTTTCCAAAACGGCAGGATTTACCGGGACGCGTTGCGGCTATACGATCGTTCCCAAAGAGATCGAGATCGACGGGCAATCCCTCAATCGCATGTGGTTGCGCCGCCAGACGACCAAATACAACGGTACCGCTTATATTATTCAACGCGGTGCCGAAGCGGTATTCACCGAAGAAGGATATCGGGCGTGCAAAGAAAATATCGCGTACTATCTCGGCAATGCCAAGGTTATTGCGGATACCCTCGACGAACTGGGTATCTGGTATACGGGCGGCATCAATTCGCCGTACATTTGGCTGAAATGCGGGATGAATTCCTGGGACTTTTTTGACCGCCTGCTGAACGAATGCGGAATCGTCGGAACGCCCGGCAGCGGCTTCGGCGCCTGCGGAGAAGGTTATTTCCGTCTGACCGCGTTCAACACCAGAGAAAATACGATCGAGGCAATGCAACGCTTCAAAACGATGTTCAAGCAAAAATAATCGAAAACAAGGAGAAAAAACATGTCCGTAACGGTTTTGGTCGGCGCCCAATTCGGCGACGAAGGAAAAGGTAAAATTGTAGATTATATTTCGGCAGAAATGGATATGGTCGTCCGTTTTCAAGGCGGCGATAATGCAGGACATACCGTCGTCAACGAGAGCGGCGCGTTCAAATTGCACCTGATCCCTTGCGGTATTTTCAAAAAAGGGTGCGTCGCGCTTGCCAATACGGGGATGGTCATCAATCCCGACGAACTGATCAAAGAACTCGGCGAAATCGAAGCGCAGGGCGTCGATACTTCCAATCTGAAGATTTCGAGCCGAGCGATTATTCTGATGCCGTACCACATCGAACTGGACGGACTGAGCGAAAAGAGCGGCAGGACGGGCATCGGTACGACCAAACGCGGCATCGGATATGCCTATGCCGACCGCGCCCGCCGCAATGCCTTGCGGTTTGAAAACCTTTTGGATCACGAATATTGCTTCGAGCGCGTACGCGCCGTTCTGCCTACCGTCAACGCCGAATTGCTTGCAAAAGGCGGCAGAGCTTATACCGAAGAAGAAATTTTCGATAAGATCCGTTTTTGGAGCGAAAAACTTGCCGACAGAATCGTCGAACCCGTTTCGTACGTCAACAAAGCGATTTCGGCAGGCAAACGGATTTTGTTCGAAGGGCAACTCGGCGCCATGAAGGATATCGATCTCGGGATCTATCCTTACGTTACGTCCTCCAATCCCGTTGCGGCGTATGCCGCAGTCAGCGGCGGCTTCCCGATCAGCAAGATCGGCGAGATCGTCGGGGTCATGAAAGCGTTTTCGTCCGCGGTAGGGGATGGACCCTTCCCGACCGAAATGGACGGATCGGAAGCAGACGGATTCCGTGGCTCAGGCAACCAAATCGACGATGAATTCGGTGCGCGTACCGGTCGTGCGCGCCGTCTCGGCTGGTTGGATATGCCCATTGTCAAGTATGCCGCGACGATCAACGGCTTCACCTCGATTGCCGTTTGCAAAATCGACAAACTCGACACTTACGACGAAATCAAAGTTTGCGTCGGTTACAAACTGGACGGCAAGGAAATCGACTATATGCCTTCGGCACGCGAGCTGTACCGCGTCGAGCCGGTCTATGTGACAATGCCCGGTTGGAAGAGCGATACCCGCAACATTCGCAAATACGAAGACCTTCCGTTGAACGCCCGCAAATATATCGAACTGATCGAGCGCGAAAGCGGCGTTAAAGTCAAGTATATCGGCGTGGGTCCCGCCCGCGACGAAATTATCGTGCGCGACTGATCGAACGATCGGCATCGGACGCCCCGGAAACGGGGCGTTTTTTTTATACAAGCGGAAACCTCTTGTAATTTAATTGCGCGTGTGATATAATATTAAAAAACTTTCAGGAGAGATTTATGCACGATTTCTGGAAAAATCCGAAGATATACAACGTTAATTCCATCGAGCGGTATGCCGCAGGTTTCCCGCTGGATCGGGACAACCGATACAAAACCGTCAGCCTGAACGGCAAATGGGCGTTCCGATGGTGCGACAAGGTTCGTTCCGTTCCGTCGGACTTCACCGCGGCCGATTACGATCTGTCCGCGTGCGATACCATCGACGTGCCGAGCGAGTGGCAATTCAAAGGTTACGATATCCCGATTTATACCAATATCAAATATCCTTACGCCCTCGAAAGCGTCAATCTTTTGGCGGTTCCGCATGTCAAAGGCGATCTTAACCCCGTCGGTTGCTATGCGCGCTCCTTCGAAATTCCCTCGGATTTGTCCGACAACGTTTTTCTCCACTTCGGCGGCGTCAACAGCGCGGCGGAAGTCTATGTCAACGGGCGGTTTGTCGGGTACAGCGAAGACACCTTTGACGCGCAGGAATACGATATTACCTCTTTTGTCAAAGCGGGGACAAACCGTTTGTCCGTTTTGGTATACCGCTATTGTACCGGCAGTTATCTCGAAGATCAGGATATGTGGCGGCTTGCCGGTATTTTCCGTGACGTTACGCTGATTTTCAAGCCCAAAGCGGAGATTGCGGATCTGTATCTGCGTTCGGAGCTGTCTGCGGATTTTTGCAATGCCGAATTCAAAGCGGACATCAAAGTCCGTACCGCGGGGCGCGCACTGGCCAATCCCTCCCTGCGGATTTCCCTGTACGACGCCGATGCGCAGACCGTATTTTCGCAGGAAATCGCATTGGACGCGACGGAAGACGGGGCCGAAAAAACTTACGAGTTCCGCCGCGGCGTCGAAGACGTCCGGCTTTGGTCGCACGAATCCCCCAATCTTTATTCCGTCATCGTCGAACTTTATGACGGCGACGCGTTTGTCGACAAGCGGCTTTCCGAATTCGGCTTCCGCAAAGTCGAGATCGTGCCGATGAAAGACGGCAAGGGGCCCTTCATTTTGCTCAACGGCAAACCCGTCAAATTCTGCGGCGTCAATCGTCACGAATTCCATCCCGAATACGGTCATGCCGTTCCCGTCGAACTGATCGAGGAAGACATCAAACTCTGTAAGTACAACAATATTACCGCAATCCGTACTTCGCACTATCCCAATCAAAAGGCGTTTTATGAGCTTTGCGACCGTTACGGCATTCTTGTTATGTGCGAAAACAATCTCGAAACGCACGGGCTTGCCTTTATGATTCCGCGCAACAACAAGCGCTGGACCGAGCAATGCGTCTATCGCATGCGCAATATGGTCAACACGTTCAAAAATCATCCGTGTATTATCAGCTGGTCCCTCGGCAACGAGTCGGGTACGGGCAGCGCCTTTGCCGAAATGAAAAAGGCGGCATTGGCGATCGACGATACCCGATTCATTCATTACGAACCAGACAACACGGGTAAGGTCAGCGACGTTATTTCCGAGATGTACGCAAAACTCGAAAAAATGCCCTTGATCGGCGAAAACAAACCCATTCGCCACTGTATCGCGCTCTGGAGTCCGTTCGGGACGTATTACGCCCCCGAAGTGTACCGCGATCTGCCGTTTATGGAATGTGAATTTGCCCACGCCATGGGCAACAGCCTCGGCAATTTCAGCGATTATTGGGATTGTTTCAAAAAATACGACAGACTGGCAGGGGGCTTCATCTGGGATTTTGCCGATCAGACGATTAAAGTGGTCAACTCCGACGGCGAAGTCGAATGGCGTTACGGCGGCGACTTCGGCGATCAGCCCAACGACGGCAACTTTGCGTTCAACGGCATCGTGCGCGGAGACCGCTCTCCCAATCCCGCTCTGTATGAGGTACGCAAACAATATCAGCAGATCGACATTGCCTTGATTGACGGGAAACTGGCGTTTCTCAACCGCTATATGTTTACGCCGCTGTCGGCGTTCGACTGCCGACTCGAAGTCATTCACAACGGCGAAACGCTTGCCCGCGACATTGCCGTCGAAGTGCCCGAAGTTTTGCCCGGAGAAATCGGCTACGCCGACATGCCCGTCGATATCGAGATCGGCGGAGGCGAAGTTTCGATCGTCGTATCCTTCCACACCAAGGAAGACACGATGTATGCGGCAAAAGGGCATTGCGTCGCTTACGAGCAGATTTTCCTTTCGGAGTCCGAGCTGATCCTGCCCGAACTGACGGGCGAAGGTCGCTACGAAGAAGGCGAAGCCGAAGTGATCGTCAAGTGGGGGAACTGCATTGCCGTCATCGACAAGCAAAGCGGCTCGATCATCAGCATTAACAAAAACGACGTCGAAAAGCTCAAAGCCCCGTTCCGTCCCAATTTCCACCGTGCCACGATCGACAACGACAGATTGCCGCAGGTCAATTTCAAAATTGCCAAGTGGTATATGGGGGTCGACCGCTTTAAGCGCGCGATGAAAAAACTCAGTCCCAAACGCTTCAACGTATACGTCAAGGACGGCGTCGTCAACGTCGCTATTACCTGGAGAATGCCGCATGTCAAAGAACTTCGGACGGTCTATCGCTTTGGCGGAAACGATCAGATCGACGTTTCGATGACCGTACTTCCCAAAAAAGAGCTGATCCGCTACGGCTTCACCTTTGCGCTGAGAGAAGGGCTGGACGGCGTAACGTTCTACGGCAAAGGTCCTTTCGAAAACTATTGCGACCGCGCGACGGCGGCGATTGTACGCAACTATCGCGGTACGGCGGAAGATTTTCTCCATGATTACCTTTATCCGCAGGAAAACGGCAATCATACCGGGGTGCGCAAACTGAGTATCGCCGACGAACGCGGATTCGAAATCGAAGCCGCCGAAAAGCCGTTTGAAGCCAGCATCCATCCTTATACGCTCGAAATGCTGGACGACGCCAAGCATCTGCACGAACTGCGCAGTCTCGATTATCTTACCGTCAACATCGACGGCAAACAACGCGGTGTGGGCGGCGACGTGCCGGCAATGGCAAACACCAAGCCGCAGTACAAAATTCTGCCCCGTCAGACGCATACCCTCGAGTTCCGCATCACCATAAAATAGAGCAAAATGCGCGGACTGGTTCTCGAAGGCGGAGGCGCGAAGGGCGCTTTCCACATCGGCGTTCTCAAAGCGCTGTATGAGCACGATTACACCTTTGACGGCGTGACGGGTACCTCGATCGGCGCCGTCAACGGTGCAATGATCGCGCAAGGCGATTTCGACGTCGCATACGAAATGTGGCAGCAGCTGACGCCGTCGCAGGTCATGGACGTCGACGAAACAATGCTTGCGCAACTGATTGCCCGCAAATTCGATCGGGCGTCGCTTGCTTATGCCTTAAAAATGGCAAAAAGCGTTTTTGCCAATAAAGGGCTGTCGATGCAAAAAGCCATTGCCTTACTGGACCGCTATATCGATGAGGACAAACTGCGGCGCTCGCCTTGCGACTTCGGGTTGGTAACGGTCGATACGACCGAAAAATGGAAGCCGGTCGAAATATTCAAAGAAGATATTCCCGTCGGATTGCTGAAAAGTTATATCGCGGCAAGTGCATATTTTCCCGCATTCCGACGCGATCCGATTGACGGGAAGTCGTTTATCGACGGCGGAATTTATGACAACCTGCCGATCAATCTCTTGATTCGCAGGGGAGGCTACGATCATATCGTCGCCATCCGTACGATGAGTCGGATGCCGCACGGCAAAGTGATCGACAAGACGGTGCGCGTCGACTATATCAATCCTTCCGAAAGTCTGGGCAAGACGCTTGATTTCTCCAATGCACGCTGCAATTTCAATCTGAAGCTCGGTTATTTTGACGGACGGCGCTATGTCAACGGCTACGCCGGCAAACGGTTTTACGTCAATCTGCAGGGCGAAGATGCCGGGATGCGGTATTTCTTCAAATTGCCCGAAGGGTGCTATCGCAATCTGAAAAACCTGTTTGGCGTCGAAGGGGATCGCAGCACCGTGATCGAAAAGATTTTCGAGGTCATCCGCCGCGAAACCGGGGCGCCGAAATCAACTTCGCACTTCGATCTGTTTCTTGTCGAAATCGAGCCGTATGCCGCGGCAATGGGAGTGGAAAAATTTAAAATTTATTCCCCCTCCGATTTTATTGAAGCTATCGTTTCGCGCTATGCGCAAACGGGCAAAATACAACTGGACAAACGTTTTTTCCGGGAAGGAATCCGCGATCAGGCGGTTTACGCCTTCCTGGACGGATTTCAAAACTAAAAGGAGCCCGCTATGCTGAAGCCGGATAAAGCCAAAATTCTTTCTACTGTCAAATTTCTTGCAAAACGTTGGTTTATCGATGCTTTTACGGGGATGGCGCAAGGATTGTTTGTTACGCTGATCGCCGGGACAATCATCAAGCAACTCGGCAATCTGATTCTTAAGGCGGGGACTCCTGCCGCCGAAGTCGTAGGCGGGGCATTGGTCACGATCGGTACGATTGCATCCTTCCTGATGGGCGCGGGAATCGGCGCGGGAATTGCCAAATCGATCAAGGGCTCCAATCTCGTGATTTTTACGGGAATCGTTGCGGGGATGATCGGCGCGTTTTCCCTCCAATTTATCGAAGGCAACTGGATTGTTACCGAAGGGGGATCCTTTTTGTCGGTGGTATCTCCCGGCAATCCGATCGGCTCTTATGTCGTTGCGTTGATCGCTTCCGAGCTGGGGTCGCTGGTATCGGGCAAAACCAAACTCGATATTATTTTGGTTCCGCTGACCGTCATTGTTTCGGCAATGCTTGCAACGTATGTTGCGTGGCCGTTTATCAAATTGATCGACTTGTTGGCGAAAGGGATCGAACTCGCAACCGCGATGCAACCCTTCCTGATGGGGATCGTGATTGCCGCTTCGATGGGGATTTTGCTGACGATGCCGACCTCTTCGGCGGCAATGTGGATTGCCATTGCCATGAGTGCGCCGGGTTCCGATGCCATGCTGTTGGCAGGGGGCGCCGCCGTCGTAGGTTGCGCCGCGCACATGGTCGGATTTGCCGTTGCCAGTTTTCGCGAGAACGGTTGGGGCGGTTTGATTGCGCAAGGATTGGGGACAAGCATGTTGCAAATCCCCAATATTATGCGCAATCCCCGCATTATGCTCCCTGAGATTGCGGCATGCATCGTTGTCGGTCCGTTGGCGACAACCGTTTTCAAACTGCGTTGTAATGCCGCGGGGGGTGGAATGGGAACTGCCGGGCTGGTCGGCGTGTTCGGAACGATCGAAGCAAGTTCGGGCGTGATACCCGACTGGCAAATGTGGCTGGGGATTGTCTTGCTGATGTTTGTTTTGCCGGCGGTGATTTCGTATTTCGTTGCGTTGCTCCTCCGAAAAGTCGGTTGGATCAAACCCGACGATCAAAAACTGGAAACCAAGTGATATGACCAAACTTTTATTGTTAGACAGCAACAGCCTGATCAATCGTGCGTTTTATGCCCTTCCGCCCATGACGACCAAGGACGGATTGATGACCAATGCCGCATACGGGTATTTGTCGATGCTTGCGCGTATGATCGAAGAAATCGCTCCGACTCATATCGGCGCGGTATTCGACCGAAAGGCTCCCACGTTCCGTCACTTGATGTACGACGGCTACAAGGCAACCCGCAAAGGGATGCCCGACGAGCTTGCCGCCCAACTCCCCGTCCTGAAAGAATTGCTATGCGATCTCGGAATCAAGATATTGGAGCAGGACGGTTACGAAGCCGACGATATCATCGGTACGCTTGCAAAGCGATTTGATATTCCGACGGTGATTGTCAGCGGCGATAAGGACGTATTGCAGCTTGTCGACCGATCGACGACGGTTTATCACACCCGTCGCGGCGTGACCGACATCAAAATCTACGATCTCGACGCAATGGAGCAAGAAGGGCTTTCGCCTCGTCAGATCATCGAATATAAAGCGCTTGCGGGCGACACCTCCGACAACATTCCCGGAGCGCCCGGGGTCGGCGCGAAAACCGCGATGCAGCTTTTGCACGATTTCGGGAATCTGGATACCCTTTATCAGCGGATCGGAGAGCTGAAAGGGAAGTTAAAAGAAAAATTACAGGACAACAAAGACCTTGTTTATCTCTCGCAAAAACTTGCGACAATCGATACCGACGCACCCGTTGACTGCACGTTGGAAGCTTTGCGTTTTGTCGGCGGAATGCCGCAGGCATTTGCCGCAAAGCTGATGCGGTACGAAATGAAATCGTTGATTCCGCGCTTCGGGAAGGGGAGCGCGGCGCAAGAAGGAGAAGCCGAAGAGGCGCCCTCCGCGACATCGACGATTGCCGAAAGCGCACTGCGGGAGATCGAATCGACGGAGGAGCTTGCAGCGATCCTGCGGGAAGCGACGGAATTGTCGGTGTCGTTCGGCAAAGAAATCCGTTTTGCCGTCGATGCCTTAACCGAGTATCGTATCGTACCCAACGAGTCCCTGTTGGACGATGGGATTGACTTCGATGCCGCGGTCGAAGCGTTCCGCCTGCCGATGCAGTCGGAGGCTTGCCGCAAAGTTCTGTTTGACGTCAAATCGACGATGCGTTTTCTGAAAGGGTACGGGATCACGGTTTGTCCCCCTTATGACGACGTAATGCTGATGCAATATCTTGTCGACAGCAACCGTGTGCCGAAGGACGCGTTCGAAATGGCGTCGAGTTACGGAATCTCCGATCGGACGGCGGCGCCGTTGTTCGGGATCGCGGCGACGCTCTCCGGGCGTCTTGTATCGGACGAAACCGAACGACTGTACCGCGAGATCGAATTGCCCCTGATTGCCGTTCTGTTTGAAATGGAAAACCACGGCTTTACGGTTGACCGTGCCGAACTGGAGCGGATGAGTGAAGAATTCGGGACCGAAATCAAGCGGCTGACAGAAGAAATTTATGCGGCGGCAGGAACGCGGTTCAACATCAATTCTCCGAAGCAACTGGGGCAGATTCTGTTCGAGCATCTCGGGCTTCCGTCGGGGAAAAAGACCAAGACGGGGTATTCGGTTGCGGCAGACGTTCTGGAAGAACTCGATCATCCCGTGGTATCTTTGATTTTGCAATATCGTCGCTGGACCAAATTGCAGTCGACCTATCTGGACGGGATGCGTTCGGTATTGGGCGCGGACGGGAAAGTGCATACCGTGTTCAAACAATGCCTGACGGCAACGGGGCGGCTATCCTCCGCCGAACCGAATCTTCAAAATATCCCCATCCGCTATCCCGAAGGACGAAAAATCCGAAAAATGTTTATTCCGAGTCCCGGGAACGTTTTGGTATCCGCCGATTATTCGCAGATCGAACTGCGGCTGCTGACGCATTTTTCGGGGGATCCCGTGCTGACCGAAGCGTATCGGGAAAACCGCGATATTCATGCCATCACCGCGGCAAAAATCAACGACGTCGCACCGGAGAACGTGACAAGCGAAATGCGCCGTGCGGCAAAAGCCGTCAACTTCGGGATGATATACGGCATCAGCGCATTCGGATTGTCGCGCGATATCGGGATTTCGCCGTACCAGGCGCGCCTGTTCCAAGAAAAATACTTCGCAACTTATCCCAACGTTAAAGCGTATATGGACGCAAACGTCAGGTTTGCCAAAGAACACGGTTATGTCGTCAGCCTTGCAGGGCGCAGAAGGTATTTCCCCGAGCTGACATCACCCAACCGTAATATCCGAAATTTCGGCGAACGGGCGGCAATGAACATGCCCCTTCAAGGATCGGCGTCCGATATTGTCAAGATCGCGATGATCAAGGTCGATCGCGCGTTAAAGGAGGGGAACTATCGCGCCGCGCTGATTCTGCAAGTGCATGACGAACTGATCCTGGACGTGCCGGAAGAAGAAGCCGAAGCCGTCAAAATATTGTTACGGGAGAATATGGAAAACGCCGTAACGCTCAAAGTCCCGCTGATTGCCGAGGCAAAAAGCGGCAAAAATTGGTATGTGGTGGAATAAACAATGTTAATTGCGATTGCAGGAGGCGTCGGAACGGGCAAAAGTTATGTTGCCGAGCTGTTTCGGGCAAAAGGAGCCAAAGTGATTTCGGCAGACGAAATCAATCGGGCAATGCTCAAAGAACCGCGTTATCTCCGTCGGCTGAAAGAGATCTTTCCCGATGCGGTCAAAGACGGGGTAGCGGACAAACAGGCGATCCGCAATCTGATTTTCAACGACGCGCATGCGCGGGAAAAACTGAATGCTTTAGCGCATCCCGCCATCCGCGATCGGATCCTCGAAATCTATCAAAAAGAGGGCGGCACATTGTTTGTCGAGATGCCTTTGCTGATCGGCAGCGGCATGCAAGGGATGTTTGACGCTGTTATTGCCGTCGTATGTTCACGCGCCTTGCGCGCCGAGCGCGTTGCCCGTCGGGACGGGATCAGCGCGGAATCCGCATACAAGATGATCGACGCACAGCAAGAAGAAGACGCGGTTTCTTCCATCGCGGACGAGCTGATCGTCAATGACGGAGACGGCTATGCCGTTTGCAAACGGGTAGACGAGTTGTGGAAGCGTTATGAAAGATAGGGTCATTCTGCACTGTGATCTCAACAATTTTTACGCTTCGGTCGAAACGTTGTTGCACCCCGAGCTCCAAGGGAAGCCCGTTGCCGTATGCGGCGATCCCGAAAAGCGGCACGGCATCGTGCTTGCCAAAAGTCAGCCCGCCAAAGTCTGCGGCGTCAAGACGGGAGAAGCGATCTGGGAGGCAAAGCAAAAGTGTCCCGATCTGATCGTCGTACCGCCGACATATCGATCTTATACCGCATATTCCCGCAAAGTTTACGATATTTATACACAGTTCACCTCCGAAGTGGAGAGCTTCGGGCTGGACGAATGTTGGCTTGACGTTACGGGGTGCCTCAAGCTTTTTGGCAGCGGCGCAGAAATTGCCGACGCCATCCGACGCCGCGTTAAGGAAGAAACGGGCGGATTGACGATTTCGGTCGGCGTATCGTTCAGCAAGGTGTTTGCCAAACTCGGCAGTGATCTCAAAAAGCCCGATGCCGTCACGGTGATCGACCGTGACAACGTGAAAGAAATTGCATATCCGTTGGATGTGGGCGAAATGCTGTTTGTCGGGCGATCGACCAAGCGCAAACTCAACGAAATGAACATTTATACCATCGGCGATCTCGCTTCGGCGCCCGCCGAACTGCTGATCCGACATTTCGGCAAGGTCGGCGAAAAAATGCACGCCTATGCAACCGGAACCGACGGAGATCCCGTCAAATGCTATACCGAGCGGCACAAGCCCGTCAGCGTCGGCAACGGAACGACGACGCCCGAAGACATTACCAATGCCGGCGACGCAAAGAGCGTTATTGTGGCGTTGTCCGAGATGATCGCATTCCGACTCCGCAATTACGGTTTGAAGGCGGGCGGGCTGTCTCTTTCGGTACGGGACGTGGCGTTGCACTCCTTCTGCCGTCAGACTTCGCTGAGTGTTCCGACCGATTCGGCATACGAAATTGCAAGCGGCGCCATCGGGTTGCTTCGGAAGCATTATGATTTTTCCGCCCGTCCCCATTTAAGGTCGATCACCGTCGGAACGCACAAACTGCAACCTTCGGACGGAAGCTATCAGACCAATTTTTTTGATACGGGCAACGAAAAATTTTCCGAACTCGAACGCAGTATCGACAAACTGCGTGAAAAATACGGCTACAACGTCGTTCGTCGGGGGATTACGATCGGGACAATCTTTACCTGTGACAGCAGAGAAGCGGACGACGACTTTCTGCCGTTTGACAAAAACAACAAAAATCTTTACGACGACTGATCGTCGGGCTTACAGGCGGAATCATCCGTCTTTTTTTTAACGGAACGATCGGCACGGAGCAGGAGAATCGGAAAGAATCGGATCAAAAGCCAAAGCACCGATCCCGTCAGAAGTCCCGACGCAATTCCGATCAGCAACAGATAGGGGAAATAATAAAATACCAACGTGCTCGCGGTCATCCATGCGGCGACGAGGAGTTGAACGACGTTATGTACGACCGCTGATACCGCCCCGACCAGAGGAAGCAGGACTCTGCCTTTGATCAGCAAGATCGTCACGCCGAGAGAGCTTAGCGTTGCGGGCAAAGAGTATAAGATCATAATCGGGTTGCCGACAAACAGCGGAACGAGCAAACTTTTCAGCAATGCCGCGACGACTGCGGCGCGTCGGTCAAAAGCAATAACGATAAAGGCGATTGCGAGATTGGAAAACCCCAATCGGACAAACGGGAGCGCGGGCAGGATGGGGGGCAGAAGATGCTCGACGGTACCGATGATCAGCGTGACGGCGGTCAGCATTGCGCTGACGGCGAGGTATCTTGCGCGAAAAGACGGCATAAGCGGAACCTCCTCAGATCACGGCGTCGACGTCCTGCATCCCGACGATCAGAACGGTCAGTTTGTGCGGCGCGCAGACGATGCGCTGCCCTGCGTAACGAATGGCGCCCGTACGGACGCAGATTTGATTGGGACAATCGTTTTCGACAATGTAAACACTGTTGTTTTCGATGCGGATCAAAGCATGTCCTTCCCGATCGAAGGGAATATCGCGGGAGTCGGACAACGAATATTGCGCGATTTTTTCTCCTTTATAATAGAGTTCGACGCGCGCGCCCTCATCTTTTTGAAGGATCAAAACAAGACTTACGATGATTGCGGCAAGCAGGATTACGGCGACGATCCAGTCGATCGCGCGCGGTTTTTTTGCCGTGCGGTAATAGGAAGTTGCCCGTTCAGAGAAGTTCAAATGCTGCCTCCCCGATTTGAACGCTGCCGTGCTCGTCGATCAGCAGGGCGGAGTAGCCCATCGTGTTGAGGAGAGCGGTATAATCCGATCGGTTCATGACAAAAGCGGCTGTGGAAAGAATATCGCACCAGACCGCCTCCGTCCCCGTTACGGTTGCCGAAATCAAACGATCGGGATCCGATAAACCTGCGGGATAGCCGTTTTGATCGAGGATATGGTGATAGCGCACGCCGTCGACGATATAATAGCGATAATAGTCGCCGCTGGTCGATACGCTTTGTCCGGCGGGCAGGGACAGTTTTGCAGAAAGTTGTCCGGGATCGCGCGGGTCGGTAATGCCGATCGTTTTGGGCGTTGAGGTGCGCACCGTGCCGCCGATGTTGACAAAAGCGTCGCATTCCGCTTCGGTAATCAGGCGATAAACGACGTCTGCGGCATAACCCTTGCCGAGTCCGCCGAAGTCGATGCGGACGGCGGAAGCGGATTTGGTAACGGCGTTGTTATCAAAAGTAAGGAGGGTCGGATCGGCGTAAGGAAGCAGGGCGTCGATTTCCGCAGGGGTTGGGATTTCGGTTGCGATCCCCGTAAAATTGGTCGGTGCAAATCCCCAAAGTTCAACCAGGGGATACATGGCGATGTTGAATGCGCCGTCGGTCCGCTCAAAAGCGGTTGCCGACAGCGTAAGCAGGTAATATGTATCGTTGCCGACGGCAATCGGCGTATCGGCAGGGGCGGCGTTGAGCTTCGCGACGTCGCTTTCGGCAAGGGAAGTCGAAAGCGATTGTTCCAGCGCGATCAGTCTGGATTCGGCTTCTTTTTTGACGCGAGAAGCGTGATTCCCTTCAATTTCGAGGCGGTAAAAACTGTTGAAGACGTAGTTTTCGGACACACCCGAACACGCAAAAGGAAGACACAGCGTCAACAGGACGACGCAGGCAATCGCCGCGATTCGCTTCGGCATGGGAATTATGCTTCGACGGAAGGACGTTCTCCGCCGACAAAACAAATGGCAATCGTTCCGGGACCGCAATGGGTGCCGATGACGGGCCCGATGTCGTAGTGCAGAATTTTGGCGCCCGGCAGTGCCGCCTGAATCCGATCGGCAACGCGCACGGCTTCTTCCTTGCAGTCGCCGTTGAGGATAACGATGGGGTATTTGTCGAGATCGGTTGCCGTTGCAATGGTTTCGTCGACGATGGATTTCAATGCCTGATTTCTGCCGCGCACGGTGGCAACGGGGGAGAGTTTACCCTGTTGGGTCAGCTTGATGACGGGCTTAAGTTGCAACACGCTGCCGATTGCGGCTTTGACGGCGGTGATGCGTCCGCCGCGCTTCAGATGGTTGAGATCGTCGACCACGACGAAGGCGTTGACTCGGGAGGAAAGATTATCCAGGAAGGCGACGATTTCTTCTACCGATTTTCCTTCGTTGAACAGCTTTGCCGCCGCCGCAACCTGGATGCCTGCCGCCATACTGATCGCGCGCGTGTCGTACCGCGTGAATTTGACGCCGGGGTATTTTTGGCTGAGCTCTTTGATTGCCATCTCCATATAATTGAAGGTACCGCTCATCTCGGACGAAAAGCTGACGTAAAAGATATCTTCGCCTTTTTGATAATACGGCTCGAAATACGATTTGTAATCTTCGGCGTTCAGCGCGCTGGTGATGGGTACGTTGCCTTCGCGGACAAGGTTAAAGAACCATTTGGCGTCGTAATGCTCGCCGAGGTCGTAAAAGTATTCTTTGTCGCAGATGGTGTAAGGCATGCGGATTACGTTGCGGATGCCGAGTTCGGCGGCAGTCTTGTAATTGAGTTCGCAGTTGGTATCGCAGAAAAATGCTGTCATAATGATTACCTCTTAATTGTTTTTGGTGCGGAGTTCCCGCAGGAGACTTTTTTGCCGTTCGATCATCGTGACGAGATCGTCCAGGACTTTGTTGGGGGAGAGCCACCAGTCGCGTGACCAGACGCGCACGATTTTCCAGCCGCGGCTCTCGAGGAATTTGATGCGGTAGACATCGCGCTCCAAAACGCTTTTGCTGGAGTGGAACGCCTGATAATCACATTCGACGCCGAGGACGTAGCATTGCAGTTCGGAGTCGTAAATGCCGAGCGAAAGTTTGTAGTCGGTATTGCCGAGGTTAATGTCGACTTCATACCCTAATTGCTCCAAAGCCGATTTGATCTGCGCTTCGTACGCGCCGATGGGGTTGATGGTTTTGGAGAGGGGTTTTAAGGTTGCCAATACGGCTTTGGCTTCGCCTTCTTTTTTGTCGGACACCGCGCGGACATACTGGAGATAGCGCTTCAGCAGCTTGGGTCCGTTGTTCTTGGTCGTTTCGGCACGGTCGAGTTCTTCCGGTTCGATGCTGGTGACGACGTAAATTTTCTTTTTGGCGCGGGTAATGGCGACATTCAGACGGTTTTCTCCCCCCTCGGTCGAAAGCGAACCGAATTGCGCAACGACGCGGTCATAGTCGTTTTTGGCATAACCGACGCTGAAAATGATAATATCGCGTTCTTCGCCCTGTACGTTTTCGAGATTTTTGACGAACAGACTGACGTTTTCGCCGTCTACGATGCGGTTGCGTTCGGCAAACAGTTGCTTGCGGAACGTCGAAACTTTGTCGGCTTCGGCATCGAGCATGTCTTCGATATACTCTTTCTGTTCGGTGTTGAACGTAACGATTCCGACGGTTTCGTTCATTTCGCGCTCGCGGAAAATGGTGCGGAGCAGTTTGACGACGGCAACCGCTTCTTCGTGATTGCGTCGTTGCTGCCACATTCCGCGGACTTTGATCCGCTCGATCGGCGTAAAATTGGAGCTTCTTGTAATATTGGGCGCGATCTGCAATTTGTTGTCGTAAAATGCGGCGTTGCTGAAGTCGATCAGTTCGGCATAGTTGCTTCTGTAATGGTAGGACAGATCGACGGGGTAGTATCGCGCCGTGGCAAGATCCAGAAGGCTTTCGACTTCCAGTGCCGCCTGGGTCGAAAGGTCGAAGTTGGCGTAAATGCTGTCGTCGCCGAAATACCGTTTGACAAATCCCGCGCTGGGACGAAGCTGCTTGTTGTCGCCCGCAATGACGATTTTGGTACCGCGGTAAATGGCGGGCAATGCCGATTCGATAAAAATCTGAGAAGCTTCGTCGAATACGACGAGATCGAACAGGTCACGCTTCAAGGGCAGGATGGTGCTGACGACTTCGGGGCTTAAAAGCCAGCAGGGGAAGAGGCGCAGGAGATGTTCCTCAAAATATTCAAACATTTTACGGATGGGCTTGAGGGCGCGCTGCTTTTGCATTTCGTAAAGGAAATCCTTGCTGTCCTGCGCTTCTTTGAAGTACGAAACGTATTCGGCGGAGAAGGTGTCGACGGCAAGCTTTTTGCTGATTTCGCGCTGGTCGACTTTCAGGGAAATGATACGCTTGCGCAGTTCTTCAAAGGTAACGGTTTTGGACAATACGGGTTCGATCAGACTGTCGTTGATGACGATTTCGTGATAAATCCGCACGGGCATCACCTTGTCGATCATCTCTTTGAACGAGGGAAGGGTTCCGTCCGACTGCGCAAAACAGAATTCGAGGATTGCCTGCACTTCGGGCGTCAGCGATACAATCGCGGTATTCATATCGCGTACTTTGACATAATTGTCCAACGCGTCCTTCAGCTTTTGCAAGAAGGCGCTGTTGCCGTTGAGAATTCCGCCGATTGCCATGGCGTATCCTTCGGCATCGAGAATTTTGTCGAGCGAACGGTACTCTTCTTCAAAATCTTCGAGGGCGCGCTTAGCGATATTGAGATCGATTTTGATGTCCTCGCGATAAATGTTGTATTGGGTTTTGACAAACGGGAAGATCGGCCAGAGGAGCGGAAAAACCGACGCCGATACCCATCGGGCAAGCGTGGGGTGCTCGATGCGTGTGACGATATCGGCAACGCGCGCGATCGAACGGCGGTTTTCGACGTTGTTTTCGAGATAAAACGTCGTCAGATAGCGGCTGTGCGGATAGCGGGAGAGATCGAAGGGCACCAGATCCCGCGTCAGAATTTTTTGCAAAAACGCTCGGGCCTCTTTGAGCTGGTGCATATCGATGTCGTTGCGGATATGGGTGATCATTTCGTTTTCGCGAACCAGCTCGGAGCGCGAAAAGTACAGTTTGGCAAGGTTTTTGTCCGCGATCAGTCTGAGATCTTCGTTGAGTTCGGGATAATTGCGGTCGATGATTTCGGTTTCTTTCAGGGCTTCGTAGAATTTGTAATCCTTACCGTCCTTGCCGATGTTGTAGCTTGCCGCATACATTTCCTGCAGCGTCAGCCCGAAAGAAGTGGGCGTAAACAGCGTGTTGCTGATCGATTGCAGGGTGTCGATTTCCTTTTGGATATTGAACGATACGTTCTGGTAGCGCATCTGACTCTCGTTGTAGTCGATCGATGCGGTCAGATTGTGCATGTTGCGCAGACGCTCGAAAAATTTGATCTTATCCTTTTCGGGATCGGGGATCAGCATTGCCTTGTTGTTGAGTTTGCCGAGGCGCGAAAATACAACGTCCAATGCGGCGCGCTTTTGGCTGACGACCAGAACGCGTTTCTTTTTGCAGAGTGCGTCGCTGATGATGTTGACGATGGTTTGCGATTTTCCCGTTCCGGGAGGACCGTAAACGACGACGTTGTCTTCACGATTGATTTCGGACAAGGCGTTTTCCTGAGCGAAGTCCAGATCGTTGATTTCGTAATAATCGACGGGCAGGTCTTTGTTGGGTGCGGGGGTTTTCCTGCGGAAAAATCCCGTCCTTTGCCGCTCCCGCTTTTGCGGCGAAGGCGAAAGAAGGGCGTCGATCGAGGGCGTGGTCAGATCGTCTTTTTCAAGCGCGAGGTAATCGTTGTAAATGGGATTGGCAAGGGGGAATCTGCCCAGCACAGCATAATTTTTGACCTCGAGTCCGTCCAGAACCGGCGTCGCGGTCGAAAACGGAATCATACCTTTGCGCTTAGAATAGCGCATTTTGAAACCGTTTTTGATCAGATATTCGACGACGTCCGTCGGGGTCGAAAAGGTGTCTTCGGCAAGGGGGTCGAATTCCTGAATCAGTTTGTCCGTCGGCACGTTGTGCTCCATCGAATATGCCAGCACAAAGGCTTTGTTGAGCATGACGGGCTGGTTGGGCGTAAGCGTCAGGGTCGCTTCGTCCTTTTCGATATGGAGATGGGCGGGAAACAGCATCAGAGGCGCCCGCAGTTCGATTTCGGGCGTCAGCTTGCCGATGACAAACGGGTATCCGATATACAGCTCGTAAAGTCCCGTTTCTTTTTCGAGTTCTTCGACTTCGCGTTTGAGATACTTCAGCGCGCCCATCTGGTCCGCTACGATTTTGGTCAGCTTGTCTTTGGGCTTCGCTTTGGAAGAAACCTTTTCGGGCAGAGTTTCCATGTTTTCGGCGTCTTCCGCCGTTTCGGCAGTCGCCGCGGCAAGTTCGAGCCGCGATAGCTCGGCTTCGACTTCGGTCTTTGCCGCCTGCTTCAGAAGTTTTGCAAACACCTTGTCGTTAATCAGCGAAAACGTCCGCCGTCCGTGCCACAAAAATTCGATCAGCTCGTCGGTGTCGGAGCGGTTCTCCATAATCGCGCCGATATCGTAGCTGTATTTTTTGATAATATCTTTCAGAAACAGACTGCGGTTGCGCCCGCTGATCTGTATAAACCGTTCTTTGTATTTTTTGTAGATCGGGTTCATATCGCTCCTTATACAGTTCGGGTAGCATTTCCGAAATGCGTTATTTATTATACCACATTCGGTACGGGATGTAAACACATTGTCCCGTCTTTCCGTAAGAGCGGAAAAGGGGAAGGGTTTTTGCAAAACGGAGTCGAAATAAATTGTCATTTTGCGTCGGGTATGCTATGATGTTTTTATCCGAATTTCAAACAGGAGAACGTTTATGAGTTACGCCGACCGCGTCCTTGCAGAAAATCTCAGCGATATTCTGACAACGGGATACTGGGATACCGATCTCGACGTCCGCCCGCGCTGGGCTGACGGCACTCCCGCCCACACCGTCAAAAAGTTTTGTATCGTCAACCGTTACGATCTTACCAAAGAGTTTCCGATCATTACGGTGCGCAAAACCAATTATCGCGCGGCAATCGACGAAATTTTGTGGATCTGGCAAAAAAAGTCCAACAACATCCACGATCTCAATTCGCATATCTGGGACTCCTGGGCGGACGAAAACGGTTCGATCGGCAAAGCGTACGGCTATCAGCTCGGCGTCAAACACCGCTATAAAGAGGGAGAATTCGATCAGGTCGACCGTGTGCTGTACGATCTGAAGCACAATCCCGCTTCGCGCAGAATCTTAACCAATATTTATACCCACGCCGATCTTGCCGAAATGGCACTTTACCCCTGTGCTTATTCTTTTACGCTGAACGTTTCGGGCAAAAAACTCAACGCGATTCTCAATCAGCGTTCGCAGGATATGGCGGTCGCCAACAACTGGAACGTCGTGCAGTATGCCGTTTTGCAACATATGTTTGCTCAAGTATCGGGACTGGAAGTCGGCGAATTGGTTCACGTAATCGCAGACGCGCACATTTACGATCGCCATGTCGAGGCGGTCAAAGATCTGATCGGGCGTCCGCAGTACGACGCACCGAAATTCGTGATGAACCGCGACGTCAAAAACTTTTACGATTTTACGGTAGACGACTTTGACTTCGAAAATTACCGTTATACGCCGCTCGGACAAAAACTGGAGGTTGCAATCTGATGAATCTGATTGTCGCCGTGGATCGCAAATGGGGGATCGGAAAAAAGAACGACCTGTTGTTTCATCTCCCCGAGGATCTTGCCTATTTCAAGCAAAAAACGCTGAACAAAACGATTGTGATGGGCGGCAATACGTTATTGTCGTTTCCGCGCTCCAAGCCCTTGCCCAATCGGACCAATCTTGTGTTAAGCGACGTGTTTACGCGGGACGACTGCGAGGTTTTTCCCACATTGGAAGGGCTGAAAGAACGTTTGAAACAATGCGATACGGACGATGTTTATGTCGTAGGCGGCGCGATGTTTTACGCCACGATGCTGCCGTATTGCGATACCGCTTATATCACTAAAGTCGATGCCGACGGCGAAGCGACGCACTTTTTCCCCGATCTTGACAAAGCGGAGGGATGGGAGCAGGTCGAAATCGTCGGACAGACCGTTTCCAACGGCTATAACATCGCGTTTACCGTATACCGCAACCGCAACCCCAAATCGCTGTAAGGAGGCAATATGTCCAAAATCAAAATGACCACGCCGCTCGTCGAACTGGACGGCGACGAAATGACCCGAGTATTATGGAAAGAAATCAAATCGACGCTGATCGAGCCATACGTCGATCTTAAAACCGAGTATTACGATCTCGGATTGGTCGAGCGGGAAAAGACGCAGGATCAGGTCACGGTCGACGCCGCCAATGCCATCAAGAAGTACGGCGTCGGCGTCAAATGCGCCACGATTACGCCGAACGCCCAAAGAATGACGGAGTATAACCTGAGCAAAATGTGGAAGTCGCCCAACGGAACCGTACGCGGAATTTTGGACGGCACGGTGTTCCGTACTCCGATTTTGGTCGATGGCATCCGTCCCATCGTGTCCTGCTGGCAAAAGCCGATCACCATTGCAAGACATGCCTACGGCGATGTTTATGCAGGGGTGGAAGCGTATGTGCCCGAGGGCGGCAAGGTTACCTTAAAACTTCCGGACGGCTCCGAAAAGACGGTTTTTGAATTCAAAGGACCCGGAATCGTTCAGGGAATTCATAATACCGATCGCAGTATCGCAAGTTTTGCGAGAAGCTGTTTCAATTACGCCCTTGATCGCAAAACCGATCTCTGGTTCAGTACGAAAGACACGATCAGCAAAATTTACGATCATCGCTTCAAAGACATTTTTGCCGAAATTTTCGAGCAGGAATATCGCGCAAAATTCGAGGCGGCAGGGATCGAATATTTCTATACCCTGATCGACGACGCCGTTGCCCGCGTCATGCGCAGCAAAGGCGGATTTATTTGGGCATGTAAAAATTACGACGGCGACGTCATGAGCGATATGCTTGCTACGGCATTCGGTTCTCTCGCCATGATGACCTCCGTGCTGGTGTCGCCCGACGGATGCTTCGAGTACGAAGCGGCGCACGGCACCGTAACCCGCCACTATTACAAGCATCTGAAAGGGGAAGAAACTTCCACCAATTCCGTTGCGACGATCTTTGCCTGGACGGGCGCTCTTGCCAAACGCGGTCAGCTTGACAACTTGCCCGAACTGACGGCATTTGCCGAAAAACTCGAAAAAGCAACGCTCGATACCATCGAGTCGGGCGTGATGACCAAGGATCTGGTTTCGCTCTTCCGCAAGGAAGGCGTAACGCCTCAAGCCGTCGATTCCTTCGGCTTCCTGAAAGCAATCGCTTCGCGGTTATGAGTACGGCAATCGGAGAGGGGATCGAACTGAGGACGTTTGTAGTCGGATTTTTGTCAACCGACTGCTACCTTGTGTATCGTCCCGAAGGCGGCAGAGCCTTTTTGGTTGATCCCGGCAGAGGGTTTCAGCGAATCAAAAGCTTTGCCGACGAACAACATCTTCGCATCGAAGCGGTTTTGTTGACCCACGGACATTGCGATCACATCCTCGAAGCCAAACGTTGGCAGGACGAAGGGGCAAAAGTTTATGTTCACCGTCTGGACGCCCCGAAACTCGAAGGCAAAGGGCATCTCGGCGATATGATCGGGCTCAACGTACCGCCACTTTCGGCAGACATCGTTTTGGAGGATGGCGATTGCATCGATCCGGCAGGGGTTCCGATGACGGTGTTGCACACCCCGGGACACTCCACGGGGAGCTGTTGCTATGTCGGAGAAGGGTTTATGTTTTCGGGCGATACGCTGTTTTGCGGCGATATCGGCAGAAGCGATTTTCCGGACAGCGATCCGCGGGCGTTGCAGCAGTCCCTCGAAAAAATCAAAGCGATTCGCAAGGATTTGCAGGTCTTTCCGGGACACGGCGAAGCGACGACCTTAGAGCGCGAGCGCCGCAACAATCCCTATCTGCGCTGAGTCGACTATGATCCCGGTTGTAATCCATGCGGAACTTCCGCCTTATATGAATGACGTGCCCGAAGTGATTCGGGCATTTTCTCCGCATATTCAGGAGTCGCCCGAGGGCGTTCCGCTTCGGATCGAACTTTCCGAAACCGATGCGGCTTTGTCGTGGCGCGTCTTATTGGACGGAACGGTCGATGCAGGAAGGATTGCTTTGCCCGACGAACGACTGCTTGCAAAGCGTCTTGCCAAGCGCGCCGTCAAAAACGCCGTATATCGCGTTTTATCGTCTGCCTGCGGCGTTTCTCTTCCGTACGGGAGTTTGACGGGCGTGCGTCCGACCAAATTATTTTACGACCTAAACGGTAGCGATAGCTACAGAATACAGCAGCTTATTGAACAATTTTATGTTAGTCCGGCACGGGCGGAGCTGATCGGCAACGTAGTCAAAAATCAGCGCGGATATTATCTGCCGAGCGACGACAAACTGGATCTGTTCGTCAATATTCCGATCTGTCCCACAAGGTGCAAATATTGCTCGTTTATCAGCACCGAGTATCACAGAGTCAAGCGCCTCGTGCCGCTTTATGTCGAAGCGGTGGGGGAGGAGATCGGGCAAATTGCATCCCTTGCAAAAGAGAGCGGCAAAACGTTGAACGGGATTTATGTCGGCGGAGGGACGCCGACGTCGCTGAACGCTGCCGAACTCGAAGCGATTCTTAAGCCGCTGTCGCACTTCGGGGTAGAATTTACCGTCGAAGCGGGGCGCCCCGACAGCGTAACCGAGGAAAAACTCAAGGCGCTCAAAGATCTCAACGTAACGCGGATATCGGTTAATCCGCAGACGCTCCACGATCGGACGCTTCAGCGGATCGGGCGAGGTCATACGACCGCCGATTTTTATCGCGCTTACGAGGGGGCGGCAAAGTACGGTTTTGACATCAATACCGATTTGATTGCGGGGCTTCCGGGCGAGTCGTTTGAGGATTTTCGTTACAGTCTCGATACCGTCTTGTCGCTGCGTCCCGAAAACGTGACCGTTCATACCCTTTCGATTAAAAGAGGGGCGATTTTTAAGGAAGAAGGACAGGAAAAACGCGTTGACGGCGCGGTGCGCGCGATGGCGGACTATGCCATCGACACATTGTGCGGGAGCGGCTATCTGCCTTACTATATGTATCGTCAAAAAAACATGGCGGACAATCTCGAAAACGTCGGCTATTGCCTGCCCGACAAACAATGTCGGTATAATATCGACTATATGGAAGAGTCCAATACCGTATTGTCGGCAGGGGCGGGGGCGGTGTCGAAGTTCGTTTCGGTTGCCGACAATCGGATCGAACGGCGTTCCAACGCGAAAGGGTTCGAAGAGTATCTGAGGCGCGCCGGAAAAATCTGATTGCGACCCGTCCGAATGGGTCAAAACGCTTTACAATGCCCCGAATAACTGATATAGTATTAAGGCAATACCTTATCCGAGGTTGCAAAGGTATATTTGCTACTTCGAATACGGCGTATTAGCTCATTTTAAGGAGTTATTATTATGGAAAAAGTCAAAAAGTCCGAACTGATCGCAAAGTTCGCCCGCAGCGAAGGCGATACCGGTTCTCCCGAAGTCCAGGTCGCGCTTCTCACCGAACGCATTACCGAGCTGACCGAGCATCTTGCCGTTCACAAAAAAGACCATCACAGCCGCAGAGGTCTGCTTAAGATGGTCGGTAAAAGACGGAATCTGCTCAACTACCTGAAAGATAAGGACATCGAACGTTACAGAGCGTTGATTGCCGAACTCGGGTTGCGGAAATAATCGACCGTCGGGGGTGGTTTTGCCACCCCTTTTTTTCATCCGCGCGTTTGAACGGTTGCGTTCGGGCGCAAAATAATTTTATTCGGTTTCAATAAACAAATTTATCATAAATCGTTTCCGGGAGGAAACAGGAGGTACAATGAAAGAAAGCAGAATTTTCAAGACCACGATCGGCGGGCGCGAAGTCAGCGTCGAAATCGGCGGCTATTGCATGCACAGCAACGGCGAATGCTTGATCCGTTGCGGCGATACCGTTGTTCTTACCAATGTCACCATGTCCAAAGAACCGCGCGAAGGGATGGACTTTTTCCCGCTCGGCGTGGACTTTGAAGAAAAAATGTATGCCGTCGGCAAAATCCCCGGCGGATTCAAAAAGAGAGAAGGGCGTCCCAGCGACAAAGCGATTCTGACCAGCCGTCTGATCGACCGTCCCATCCGCCCCCTGTTCCCCAAGGGACTGTACAACGACGTTGCCGTCGTTGCAACGGCACTTTCCGTCGATACCAACATTCCGCCCGAAGTTTTCGGCATGCTCGGCAGCTCGATCGCGCTGACGGTTTCGGATATCCCGTTCAACGGACCTACGGGGTCGGTTATGGTCGGATATGTCGACGGCGAATACGTTATCAACCCCGACAATGCCCAACGCGAAAAATCCCGCCTGAACCTTGCGCTCAGCGGCACCAAGGACGCGATCATGATGGTCGAAGCGGGCGCCAACGAACTGACCGAAGAAGAAATGCTGAAAGCCATTTTGTTCGGTCACGAAGAAATCAAGAAGATCGTCGCTTTTATCGAAGAGATCCAAAAGGAAGTCGGCAAGCCCAAGCGCGTTATGGAATTCCATCACGCTCCCGAGGACGTCGAAGCCGCCGTCAAGGCATATGCCAAGGATAAGATCGACTATATGTTTGCCACCTATGACCGCTTCGAACGCGAAAAACGCGAAACCGAAGTGATGGCGGACGTATTCGCACACTTTGCCGATATTTACCCCGACAACAAGCGCGACATCAACGACATCCTTTATGCCATGAAAAAAGAGTGCGTTCGCGCGATGATTGCGGACAAGGGCGTGCGCCCCGACGGCAGATCCGTCACCGACATCCGTCCCATCTGGTGCGAAGTCGGACTGCTCCCCCGCGTACACGGCAGCGCCGTCTTTACGCGCGGCATGACGCAGGTTATGACGACCGCGACGCTCGGCACGATCAGCGAAGTTCAAAAGCTCGAAGGGCTTGACGAAGACGTGTTCAAGCGTTATATGCATCACTACAATATGCCGCCTTACAGCACGGGCGAAGCCAAAGCAATGCGCAGCCCCGGTCGCCGCGAAATCGGTCACGGCGCATTGGCAGAGCGCGCGCTGGAACCCGTTCTGCCGAGCGAAGATTGCTTCCCGTACGCCATCCGTACCGTTTCCGAAGTCATTTCTTCCAACGGTTCGACCTCGCAGGCAAGCGTGTGCGGATCGACTCTCGCATTGATGGACGCGGGCGTTCCGATCAAAGCTCCCGTAGCGGGCGTCGCAATGGGACTGATCAAAGACGAAGTCAACAAAAAGGTTCATATCCTGACCGATATCCAAGGCATCGAAGACTTCTTCGGCGATATGGACTTCAAGGTTGCGGGTACCAAAGAAGGTATTACGGCAATCCAGATGGACATCAAGATCAAAGGCATCGACGAGCA
>DVOH01000053.1 GCA_018713745.1 Candidatus Stercoripulliclostridium merdipullorum
AATTTTTCAATCGTTATAGGTAATTGCTTGCATACTTGATAAAAAGCATTAGGAATACCCGTAACGATTTCATAAAACTTGTCCATAGATACACGACGAATTTTCTCGTGTGAAACTGACTCATTATTTACAGAACACCGCCAAACGATGTTTTGGGAACGTTTAGCAATCGTTTCTACAAGAAAACACATATCACTCGGATGATTTAAAATTTGATTTTGCATGCCAATATATGTTTTTTGTGCTGATGATGAATTCATTGTGTTATGTTTATTTTTCATTTCAACATAAATTTTAGTACCGTCTTTTTGTGTAACTATCACGTCAAAACCATGGAGCGGAACTTCGCAGTTAGCTATATACTTAAACATATATTGATGAAAATATCCGATAGCGTTTGTGTTTGATTTATCGCGCTGTCTATGTATTTCCAATTCAATAATTTCTTCTATTGATTTTTTAAATAAAGCTTTATCGAAAGTCAATTTTATTGGGTCAATAATATTGCTATTAAATTTTGTAAGATTAATCGACTTTAAAGTTTCATTATAACTTGCAATTGTTTTCGCAACGTGCTTTTCAAAATCAGATTGACTAATAAAGGTAATAATATAATTGTCAGCCATTATTAATTTCCTCCAATGTTTTCTTTATTGCAAGACCTATTTCTTTTGCTAAATTTACTGGAACAGCATTTCCGACTTGCTTATACTTTTCTGACAGTTTACCCCAAAAACCCCAAGTATCTGGGAAAGTTTGTATACGAGCATTTTCACGATATGAAAACGGGCGAACCTCTATCGGATGACATCTATCTGTTTGCTTCATGCCTGGGTTTGTTAAAACTGTCAATGACGGTTCGTCTAATCCTATGCGGCGTAAAATCCCCGTACGACCGCCACCCATAAACCAACAAGTTTTCATATATACTTTTGCAATTTCTGGGTCAATATCACGCCAATATCCGCCAGGGGGAACTAACGCAAAAATTTTTTCTTTGTATTCTGAATAGCTTGCACATTCGTCCTTAGATGGGTTAACATCAAGTATCACATCGCGCATAATGGGACGATATACATGTTTTTGAGGGAATTTAAAAGAACACACTTTCACTAAATCATTGCGTATGCCGACTGTTATCAATCGCTCACGTTTTTGCGGCACTCCATAATCCCAAGCATTTAGAATATCGTGAAAAGTTGTATAGCCTTGTTCTTCAAAAATATTTAGTATGGTTTGATATGTTTTCCCTTTATCGTGTGTTAAAAGTCCTCTAACATTTTCAAAAAGAAACATTTTAGGTTGTAACTTTTCTAAAAAAGTGGCATAGTGATAAAACATCGTGCCACGCACATCTTGCAAGCCTAATCTTTTTCCTGCATAACTAAATGATTGACATGGCGCGCCACCAGATAATAAATCTAGTTCACCTTTTTTTATATTAAATTCTTTTTCTAAATCTCGTTGTGTGGTAATAGCTATATCTTCGCACAGCACTTTCCATTGAGGTCTATTACAAGTGAGAGTATTGGCTGCACTCTTATCATATTCCACAAGTCCAATGTGCTCAAAGCCAGCCTGTTCTAATCCAAGTGCCAATCCGCCTGCACCAGCGAATAATTCTATACTTTTAAACACAATTACATTACTCCTGAATAAACCGTTTACATAAATTATTATAGCAAAAAGCAAGTATATTTTCAAGTAAAACACAGTCCATAAAGATTTTGGCACTGCGGGTGCTTGAATAAACGAGCGGCTCGGCTACGCCTCGCTGTTCAAGCACCCGCCAAAATAAACAACGCAATAAAAAACGAAACTCAAAAGCGCACGGAAACGGGCGGTCGCCGCTGAACCGCTTGGCGATCCGCTTTTTTACCTCGCACAACCACGCCTTGGGATCTCGTCCCGTCAAAATCCATATCGGAAACTTGCGAAACGGTATAACGATGTATGTCGCAGTCAGCGCCCGAGAAAGAGAGATTTTGTCCGAGTTCCGAGGGTAGGAGCGCGAATTGCATGATTGCATTGAGCGACGCTCCCGACGGAAATCGGGCAAAAGATCCTTTCGCAGGGTGGTAACGGTGGCGACCGTAAGCGGGCGCAACCAACCGGCTGCGCTATCACGCCTGGGTCGGCAAACAGCATACTATGCTGTTTGCTATTCGACCCGTTCGAGTCCCTTCTCGCAGGGCGCACAATCAAAAAGCACGGATATCACCGTGCTTTCTGCTTGTGGTGGGCAATAAGGGACTCGAACCCCTGACTTCCTCCATGTGACGGAGGCACTCTACCAGCTGAGTCAATTGCCCGTTGTTGCTACTATCATAGCAAATCGCGCCGCGTTTGTAAAGCGGTATCGAAGCTTATTTTGTCTTTTTTTCTGTATTCGGGCGCCATTCCCGCAAGTCGGGGCTTGTCATACGGGGCGCCGCTTGCTATAATAGGGGCAGCATATATTTGCGCCTCGGGCGCTTGGAGGAACTATGAAACGCAACGGTATGTGCCCCCTCTGTTTTGTCAAACAGCTTTTGATGCCACCCAAAAAGGTTTCCGATATCTATGACGATACCCCGTACGGCGGTTGTCCCACCCCGCCGATGGGCTGGTCGAGCTGGAACACCTTCCGCAACAACATCGATCACGACCTGATCGTTGAGACCGGGCGGATCATGAAGGAGCGCGGTCTGCTGGACGCAGGCTACCGCTATCTCAATCTCGACGACAACTGGCACAGTTCGATGCGCACGGCGGAAGGGCTGTTGCAGGGCGATCTGACGCGGTTTCCCGCGGGCATTGCGTCCTTGGTGCAAGAGCTCAACGCCTTGGGGCTTAAGGTCGGGATTTACTCGTCCAACGGCACGCTGACCTGCGAAGATCTGCCCGCCACCCTCGGCAACGAAACCTTGGACGCGCTGACCTTTGCGCGCTGGGGCATCGAATTTTTTAAGCACGATTTCTGTCACAACGTTCCCATTCCGCGCTACGCGCCCTTGGTGTACGGCGTCGAAGTCGCTCAGTGCGGGACGGGGGCGGGGACGTTTTATCCTTGCACCGATGCCGCGTTGACGGGGCTTGCCCGCCGCATGCCCGACAAGCGGGTCAAGACGGGGTGTCATGTATCGGGACTGGACGCCTGCCGCGGCGCGATGGAGTACTCCAACATATACGCCGAAGAAGGGGGCGACTATGTTCTGACCGTCTGTTGCCGCAAAAAAGGGCAGTACGACAAGGCGATTTTGATCGAAGTCAACGGCAAGGACGGCGACGTCATTCCGATTCCGTCCCAAAAGCATTGGAACTACACCTCACGCTTTCAGACTGTCGTGCGGCTCGAGAAGGGCGTCAACCGCGTCCGACTGTTCAATCCCGTCGCGTCGCGCGCCGACAGTGCGATGTTGCAATACCGCAAGATGAGCAGAGCCCTGCGCGCGGCAACGGCGCAGGTTGCCGCCGAGCGCGGCGAAGCCGAAAAGCCCATTGTCTTTTCGATCTGCGAGTGGGGCAAAAATCAACCCTACCGCTGGGGGCGTTCGACGGGGAATCTTTGGCGGACGACGCCCGATATTCGCCCGATCTTTCCGTGGATCAAGTGGATCTACAACCACACCGTCGAAAAATATGCCTACGCCGGAGTCGGGGGCTACAACGATCCCGACATGCTCGAGGTCGGCAACGGTAAGCTGACCGAAGATCAAAACAAATCGCACTTTGCGCTGTGGTGCATGATGGCGGCGCCGTTGATTCTCGGCAACGACCTCCGCAAGATGGACGACAAAATCCTGGAAATCGTCACCAACCGCGACCTGATCGCCATCGACCAAGACGCCCTTTGCAAGCCGGCAAAGCGCATCCGCAAAGGGGGCCTCGATATTCTGGCAAGACCGCTCGAAGGGGGACGGACGGCGGTGTGCTTCTTCAACAAAACGCACTATACCGTTTCGGCTTCGATCGCGCTGAACGAGCTTGCGGCGGACCGCTATGTCGCCCTGCCCCAAAAGGCGGAGTATCGCGTCCGCGCCGTGTACGCGGGGGGCAGTTCGGTGGTGAAAGACGTTGTCGGCGTAACCTTGCCGCGGGACGCGACCGAAGTATTTATTCTGGAATAGGGCATCCGAAAGCAAGAGATAAGAAGCCCGTATTTCCGATTTTCGGGATATGCGGCAAAGCGAAAGAGAGGTTGAGTTTATGCAATGGTGGAGCATTTTGCTGATTGTCGCGCTCTGTCTGATCGGCGTCGCGCTGGCGATTGTTTTGGGCGGATACATTCTGTTTGATCAAGTCATTCGCCGCAAGCCCTTCCGCGAAAAGCCCCCGAAGCCCGGACTGTTTGAAAACAAGCTGATGGGGGATCCCGACCGAACCTTTCGGTTTTACGCCGAAAACGGCGCCCGCCTCAAAGCCTTGCCCCATCGGGAAGTCGACGTGACGACGGAGGACGGGCTGAAGCTCAAAGGGTATTTTTTTGCCGCCGAAACGCCGTCCGCGCGCACGGTGATCTGCAACCACGGGTATACCTCGCAGGCGTTCGGCGAATGCGCTTCGCTGATTCTGCACCTTTTGAAAAACGGTTACAACGCGCTTGCCGTTTCGCACCGCGCCCATCATCCCAGCGAAGGCAAATATATCGGGTTCGGGATTCTCGACAGCCGTGACGCCTTGCGTTGGATCGAGGCGGTCGAAGGGCTTGTCCCCGGCGGAACGGTTGCGCTTTACGGCGTGTCGATGGGGGCGGCGACGGTTATGATGACGGTGGGCAGAAAGGACTTGCCGGCTTGTGTGCGTTGCGCCGTCGAGGATTGCGGCTACAGCTCTCCGCAGGAAGAATTCAGGTATCAGATGAAGCATCTGTTTCATCTGCCGCATATTCCGCTTCTGCCGGTGGCTAACTTTTTCTGTCGCCGTCTTGCGGGGTATCGCTTCGATCAGCTCGATTCCGTCGCTTGCGTTGCCGAATCCGAGGTTCCCGTAATGTTTATCCACGGCGACGCCGACGCGTTTGTCCCGCACCAAATGACGCTCCGCGCGTACGAAGCCTGCAACGCGCCCAAAGAACTTTACCTTGTCAAAGGCGCGCCCCATGCCGCGTCCTGCGTGTGGGAGCCCGAAACCTACGTCAGCCGCGTCACGGCGTTTCTGGACCGATACATGGGATAGAAATCGGAACCCGACCGAAATCCCTGCAACCCGAAACCGTATCCGAGCGGAAAACAAAACAATTTGCCGAAGAAGCCATTTCGGACTGATTCTCCCGGAACTCGACCCCGCAGGAGGGGCTCTTTGGACGGCGGACGGCGTATTTTGCCTGCGCCGCGCCCGCATTCGGGCGACTTTTGATGGATTTGCCGGTATTTTTTGCCGATTTCGCCTCGCAAAACACGGATAACGCCGATTTACTTGACTTCGCGCGTGTAATTTACTATATTATAAACACAATTATTGTTAGATCAGATCGGTCTTTCGATCGGCTGCTATGCACTGCGAGGAAACTATGAACTTCAAAACGGCTTTGAGAACTCACACCTGCGGCGAACTCGGCGTCGCCGACATCGGCAAACAGGTTACCCTTTGCGGGTGGATCGATACCGTCCGCGACCACGGCGGAATCGTTTTTGTCGACCTCCGCGACCGTTACGGCGTCACGCAGATCGTCGTCGATCCCGATATGGTCACCCGTCTCCAAAAAGAATCCAGCGTTTCGTTTTCGGGCGTCGTCGAAGAGCGCGCTCCCGAAACCGTCAACGCTCGCATCGCCACCGGCAAAATCGAGGTGCGTGCGGCGGCAATGGAAGTCCTCGGTACGGTTTACAATATGTTGCCCTTCGAGCCTTCCGATTCCCTCAACATCAAGGAGGAAACACGCCTTAAATACCGCTTCCTCGACCTCCGCAACCCCAAAATGGCCGAGCGCATCAAACTTCGCGCCGACCTCATCGCCTTCCTGCGCAAAAAAATGGAAGAACACGGCTTCACCGACGTGCAGACGCCCATCCTGACCGCCTCCTCCCCCGAAGGCGCACGGGACTTCCTCGTCCCCAGCCGCAAACATAAAGGCAAATTCTATGCCCTGCCCCAGGCGCCGCAGATGTTCAAGCAGCTCCTGATGGTTGCCGGCATCGATCGCTATTATCAGATCGCGCCCTGCTTCCGCGACGAAGACGCCCGCGCCGACCGTTCCCCGGGAGAATTCTATCAGCTCGACTTCGAGATGTCCTACGCCACCCAAGAGGACGTCTTTGCCGTCGCCGAGGACGTCTTAAGCGATACTTTCGGCAAGTTTTCGTCCGCCGTCGTCGACCGTCCGCCGTTTGTGCGGATTCCGTACCGCGAAGCCATGCTCCGCTACGGCACCGATAAGCCCGATCTCCGCAATCCCTTGTTTATTCTCGATCTTTCCGACCTCTTTGCCCGTTGCGACTTTGCGCCCTTCAAAGGCGCCATCGTCCGCGCCGTTCGCCTGCCCGGCGGAGCCGCCAAAAGCAAAAAGTTCTTCGAGGATATGCTCAAGTTCGCCACCGAAATCGGCATGAAAGGGCTGGGCTATGTCAAATGTTCGGATTCCATGGAGCTTGCGGGTCCCATCGCCAAGTTCATCCCCGACGCCGAAAAACAGGAGTTCATCGCCCTGACCCAAATTCAGCCCGGCGACGTCGTCTTCTTTATTTCGGACAAAAAAGGCGTCGTCGACAAGCTCGCGGGACAGATTCGCACCGAGCTCGCCGTCCGCTGCGATCTCATCGAAAAAAATGCCTTCCGCTTCTGCTTCATCGTCGACTTCCCCATGTACGAGATCGACGAAGAAACGGGCGACCTCAAATTTATGCACAACCCCTTCAGTATGCCCCAGGGCGGCGCGGATGCCTTCGACAAGGATCCCCTCGAAATTCTGGCGTACCAATACGATATCGTCGTCAACGGCGTCGAACTCTCTTCGGGTGCCGTCCGTAACCACCGCGTCGATATTATGACCAAAGCGTTTGCCCTTGCCGGTTACTCCGAAGAGGACGTCAAACAAAAATTCGGCGCCCTCTACAACGCCTTCCATTACGGCGCGCCTCCGCATGCAGGCATGGCGCCCGGCGTC
The DNA here is from genome assembly GCA_018713745.1 of Candidatus Stercoripulliclostridium merdipullorum. GTDB lineage: Bacteria > Bacillota > Clostridia > Christensenellales > DTU072 > Stercoripulliclostridium > Stercoripulliclostridium merdipullorum. The sequence continues at coordinate 7,085 of DVOH01000053.1, forward strand.
GACCGTATGCTGATGCTCCTTGCCGGAACCGACAGCATTCGCGACGTCATCGCCTTCCCGCTCAACGGCAACGCCGAAGATCTGTTGCTCGGCGCCCCCAATTTCGTCACCGAACAGCAACTGCGCGAAGTTCACGTCAAACTCAGATGATCTACCTCGTCGTCACCAACCCCGTCCCCGCCGATCGGCGCGACCGCCTGATCGAAGCCTGCAAGCGGCACGCCGCCGAAAGCCTTGCGCTGGACGAGGGTTGCCTTCTTTTTGACGTCGCGCTGGAAGGGGACGACGTCGTCATGATCGAACAGTGGAGGGACGAAGCTTCTCTCCGCAATCATTCTCAACGCGCCGCGACGGCACCCGTTTTGCACGAAATCAACACCCTTCGCACCGGGCGCTCCGTTCGGCAATTTCAATCGGTATGAAAGCTTCCGCTCTGACACGCACTGTCGCCGAAATCGGCGTTATGACCGCACTGATCTGTATCCTTGCCCCGATCTCGATCCCCGTCGGGCTCGTCCCCGTATCGCTCGGGACGCTGATTATGTTTTTGACCGTCTACGTCATCGGCTGGAAAAAAGGTTCGCTCGCCGTTCTCTTCTATCTGTTGCTCGGTATGGCGGGACTTCCCGTCCTTGCAGGGTTTGCAGGGGGCTTCGACCGCTTCGTCGGACCAACGGGCGGCTATCTGATGTCCTTTTTGCCGATGTCGGCAATCGCGGGCTTCTTGGTCGAAAAGGTCCGAAATACCAAACTTCGTCCCGTTTGGGAGTTCTTTTCTTTCCTGCTGGCAATGGCGGTCAATTATGCCGTCGGAACGGCATGGCTTTCGTATACCGCAGGTACGACCTTTGTCGCCGCCCTCGGCGTCGGCGTCCTCCCGTTTGTCGCGTTTGACGTCATCAAAGTGCTGATCGTTCTGTCGGTCGGACCCGTCGTCCGTCGGAGACTTTCCCGATGAATCCTCCCCTCGTCGGTTCGGTGCATACCGTCACCGTCCGCGATCTCGGCTCGGGCGGGGAGGGGATTGCCGCCCTCGGCGAGGCGTTCACCGTATTTGTTCCCTTCGCCCTCGAAGGCGAAACCGTCCGCATCCGCGTCAACCACGTTCGCCGCAATCTTGTATTTGCCGACCTTTTGTCGGTCGAAGTGCCGTCTCCTCTCCGTGTTCGTCCCGTGTGTTACCGCTTCGGGAAATGCGGCGGATGCGATCTGATGCATTTATCGTATGACGCCCAGCTCCTTGCAAAGCACAAAGCATTGACCGTAACGCTTGCCAAAGCGGGCATTACGGCACCCGTCGATCCCGTCGTACCTTCCCCCGAACCCCTTGGCTACCGCAACAAATTGCAGCTTCCCTTCGGCATCGTCGAGGGAAGAACGGTGCTTGGTTTTTTTCAGGAAAAAACGCACCGCGTCGTTCCGATCAAAAAGTGCTTTTTGCATAAAGAATGGGCAGAAACGCTGATCGCCGTCACGCTGGAGTTTGTCAAGGAGAAGGGATATACGGTTTATGACGAGCGGACGGGGAAGGGACTTTTGCGCCACCTCGTCGCCAGGATGTTGCAGGGTGCGCTTTGCGTGACGCTGGTCGTCAACGGAACGCCCCCGAAAGATCTCAAACAACTGCATACCGCGCTGAAAGAACGCTTCGACAGCGTGTCGCTGTGGGTATCGGTCAACCGCAACCGCAACAACGTCATCTTCGGCGATCCGCCCGTGCCCGTGGTATACGAGCGGCAGACGGTGACCGAAGAGGGCATTGCGCTCGAACTCCACCCGCTCTCCTTTTTCCAGGTCAACGACGGCGTCCGAAGCCTCTTGACGCAAGCGGTTTCGAGGGCGATTCCACCGTCGGCGCCTGTCATCGACGCATACAGCGGAGTAGGGCTTTTGGGCGCCGTTTTGGCAAAGAACGGACACCCGATTGTCAATATCGAAATCGTCCCCGAAGCCATCGCCGACGCCGAAAAACTGTACCGCGACAACGGCGTCGCGCAAAACGCAACGCATATCGCGGGGGATGCGGCAGTGGAGCTACCCAAGGTTCTTACGGAGCTGAAGGCATCCGCCGTCCCGCCCGTCATCGTACTCGACCCGCCCCGCAAAGGGTTGGATTCCGCCGTCGTTTCTACCCTCAACGCCTTGACGGGGAGCGACCTGATCTACATTTCCTGCAACCCCGCAACCCTTGCCCGCGACCTGAATTTGCTTTCTGCGCACTACACCGTCACCCGCATTACGCCGTTTGATATGTTCCCTATGACCAAGCACGTCGAGACGCTGGTTTTGCTATGTCGAAAATAAGAGTAAAAACAAGCAATTTTAGGTCAAAAATTTCGGTTTTTGACCTTTTTTCACGCCAAAATTTTCTTATATCCATTTAAGCGATACGATATTATTGTAATTTTGGTTATGTTACAGTACATAAAATTTGCCCCGCCTGGTATGAGTAGCTATGTCAATTATGTGTTAGGGT
>DVOH01000054.1 GCA_018713745.1 Candidatus Stercoripulliclostridium merdipullorum
AACTTATGAAAGCCCCGCGCAATCTGCCGCAGGGACTGACTTCGGAAGAAGTCCGTGTCCGCGTCGTCGAAGGCAAAGTCAACGGGGACCAGAATATCAAAACAAAAAGTGTCGGACGGATTCTGTTCGAACACTTTTTTACGTTTTTCAACTTTTTGTTCCTCTCCCTTGCCATATTGTTACTGTTTGTCATCGATCATAATATGGCAGGATATGCCAACCTCGGGTTTATGGGTGTCGTTATCACCAACCTGTTGATCGGCGTCATTCAGGAGGTCAAGGCGAAGCGCACCATCGACAAACTTTCCTTGTTGTCGGCGCCCAAAGTCAACACCATCCGCGACGGCGTCGAAACCGAAATTCCCCTCGAGCAAATCGTATTGGACGATGTCATCGTCCTGAAAACCGGCGATCAGATCTGCGCCGACGGTCAGCTTCTCGAAGGATTTATCGAAGTCAACGAGTCTCAGCTGACCGGCGAACCGGACGCCATCGCAAAACAACAGGGCGATCGGCTTTTCTCCGGCAGTTTTGTCGTATCGGGCAGTGCTTCCTACACCGTCACCGCAGTCGGCAAAGACAATTACGCCACCAAAATTTCGGCAGGCGCCAAGTATATCAAACGCACCAACAGTCAGATTCTGCGTTCGCTGAACCGTCTGATCAAAACGATGTCCCTGCTGATTTTGCCGTTGTTTATCGCTTTGATGACCATCAAACTGCTGCAACGCCCCGACAGCGTCGATCAGACGATTATTTCGGTCGTCGGCACGATTATCGGCATGATTCCGAGCGGACTGGTCGCCCTTTCATCGGCGGTTTTTTGCGTCAGCGTCGTCCGACTTGCGCGCCACAAAACGCTGGCGCAAGACCTTTATTGCGCCGAGTCCCTCGCCCGCGTCGACGTTCTCTGCCTTGACAAAACCGGCACGATCACCGAGGGGACGATGGAAGTCAAAGGGATCGAATCCGACCTCTCCGAAGCGGAATTCCGCCCCCTGCTCGCCCGTTTTGTCGCTGCGACCGGGGACAGCAATCCCACCGCCGACGCGATTCGTTTATATGCCGGCGAAGTCGCCTCCGACGCGCTTACGACCGTTCCGTTCAGCTCGCAACGCAAATGGTCTGCCGCCAATTTTGCAGACGGCAACTTTGTATTGGGCGCACCCGAATTTATCTTCGGCGACTTCGATCCGGCCCCGGTCGCTCATTATGCCGAAGAAGGAATCCGCATCCTCGCGCTTGCCCGCGCGGCAAGCCCCGTCACGACGGATCAACCCCTTGACGCCCCCGTTTTGGTCGGATACGTTCTGCTGAGCGACAAAATCCGCAAAGAAGCGCCCGATACCCTGCGCTTCTTCGCAGAACAAGGCGTCGATCTCAAGATTATTTCGGGCGACAACCCCGTCACCGTCAAAGCGATCGCCGCGCGTGCGGGGCTTCAGAACGCCGACGCTTATATCGACGCATCCACTCTGCATTCCGACGCCGAAATCGCCGACGCCGTCAACCGCTATTCCGTATTCGGCAGAGTATCGCCCGACCAAAAACTTGCTTTCGTCAAAGCGTTACGCGCCGGCGGCCACACCGTCGGTATGACCGGAGACGGCGTCAACGACGTTCTGGCGCTGAAAGAAGCCGACTGCTCCGTCGCTATGGCGGCAGGCTCGGACGCGGCAAAAAACGTTGCGCAGCTCGTCTTGCTTGACAGCAACTTTGCTTCGATGCCTCGGATCGTTGCCGAAGGAAGACGCTCGATCAACAACCTCGAACGATCGGCATCCCTCTTCCTGATCAAAACGATGTACAACTTCTTGTTTGCCGTCATTTTTATGATTCTTTCGGCACACCTCCCCTTCCTGCCCAAACAAATGACGCTGCTCGGGGCGCTGACCATCGGAATCCCTTCCTTTATTCTCGCGCTTGAACCCAACAGTGCCTTGGTCAAAGGCAACTTCATGCGCAAAATCCTGTTTAACGCAGCCCCTGCCGCACTGACCATCGTTATTGCAGTTGTAGCGGCGACCTTATACCGTCCCAATCTCCCTTATATCGTCACCAACGAACAGTTCAGCACCATGCTCCTGCTGATTACGGGAGCGATTGCGTTTTTCTATCTGATCTATCTTTGCTATCCTTACAACCCCATTCGGATTGCACTGTGCCTCGTCCTGATCGCTTGCTTCATCGCAACGCTGTTTGTCGATCTTGCCGGCACACTGTTCGGGATTTCCCAAAATCTCCCGCAAGACGCATACAAGCTGATCCTGATCGAGCTTGCCGTCGCCATCCCCTTCCTCGCGGGACTGATCGCCCTGGGAAGATGGTTGCAGACCAAAGACTATGTCGACCGCTTTGTCGCGTGGCTCGGTCGAAAATGGCGTCCGATCGGCGACTTCCTGTTAAAATTTGTGCCCAAACCGCTCCGCAAACACGTTTCCTTGCGGGAGTTTGACGACGAATCGGTATAACGCGCCCGATGCGACAAAAAGCCGTCCCTTCGTTCGATTTTGAGGGACGGCTTTTTTGATTTCCGATTGCATCACGGATCGGTTGGCGAACTTTTATTTCCCAAACACTTCCCGCGCAATGCGCACGGTTTCGGCGGCATCCTTGGCATAATAGTCGGCACCGATCTTCCGCGCAAACGCCGCCGTAATGACAGCACCGCCCACCACGGTTTTTCCCCGATAGCCGCTTGCGCGCAACAATGCGACCGTTTCTTTCATCGACTCCGCCGTCGTCGTCATCAATGCCGAAAGCCCCACCAGCCCGATGTCGTTGTCCAATGCTTCCCGCACGATCCGTTCGGGCGCGACGTCTTTGCCGAGATCGATTACTTCATATCCGTAATTCTCGACCACGGCTTTGACGATATTTTTGCCGATGTCATGAATATCGCCTTTGACCGTCGCAAGAATCATCGTTCCTTTGCTCTCCCGCCTGCGCTCCATCTTGGAACGGATCACTTCAAATGCCGCCTTTGCCGCATCGGCGGATCCGATCAGCTGGGGCAAAAAGATCTGTCCGCGTTCGTACAAAGCGCCGACCTCGTCCAGCGCGGGAATGAGTTTTCGATCGACGACATCACCGGTTGTTTCGGTCCCCAATGCCGCTTCGGTACGGCGGACGGCTTCCTCTTTCAATCCTTTGACGATTGCGTAAAACAAACTGCCGTCGTCGACATTCTGCTTCGCCTGTACGCCGCTCTCCGCCGCCGACCACTCTTTGACGGCAGGCAACGCGCCCGCGCCGTGAAGATAGCGGTGTGCGCCGATCATATCGACGATCAGCGGCGCAAAGGGATTTACGATAGCAAGTTTCAGTCCCGCCGCGATCGCTTCGGACAAAAACGCCGTGTTGATTAAATCTCTGTTTGGTAATCCAAACGAAATGTTGCTGACACCCAAAACGGTGCTGAACCCTTTTGCCGTCAATACTTTTAAGGTATCGAGACAGGCTTCGACCGGATAATCCCCCGTCGCAACCGTCAAGGTCAATGCGTCAAATATAATGCGCTCGTCCCCGACGCCCGCCTCTGCAAGGCGACCGCGGATTTTGTCGGCAACGGCAAGACGACCTTCGGCGGTCTTGGAGATTCCGTTTTCGTCAAGGCAAAGAGCGACGACGCTTGCTCCGTAACGCGCGACTTTGGGGACAAAGGCTTCGAGGCTTTTGCTTTCGCCGTTGACCGAATTTACCACCGGAATCCCGTTGTACGCACGCAAAGCACGTTCCAACGCTTCGGGATCGGAGGTATCGATCATCAGCGGAAGATCGGTCACCGCCTGAACTTTACGCACTAAAAGGGGCAATATCTCCTTTTCGTCCAGGTCGGGAATCCCGCAGTTGACATCGAGTAGCTCGGCTCCGTTTGTCGTCTGCGCCGCAGCTTCGCGTTCGGCATAGCCGTAATCGCCTTCGAGAAGCGCCTTGCGGAAGGCTTTCTTCCCCGTCGGATTGATCCGCTCCCCGACGATACGCAATTCATCCGTCGTAACATAAACCTGTTCACTGCAAACCGCACCGCGGCAAACGACATGGCGCACCTTCGGCGTTTTGCCCTGCCGCAAACGGTTAAGAGATGCAATGTAGTCGGGCGTAGTTCCGCAACAACCGCCGATCAACGAAGCACCACGCTCGATCAGATCGGCATAATAGCGCGTAAATTCTTCCGCCGAATAATTTTCGTGTCCCGGGACGCCCGCGTTCAGCTTAACCAGAATCGGCAAAGATGTGTGCGCGGCAAGCACTTCGACGGAAGGCGCAATCAGTTTAGGTCCCACCGAACAGTTAAATCCGACGGCAGCAGCCCCCAGCCGCTCGGCAAGCAACGCCATACACCTGACGTCGGTCCCGTTGACGGTATAGCCGCTGCGCTCGAAGCTCATCGAACATACGACGGGCAAATTGCTGCAATCTTTGGCGGCAAGCAATGCGGCTTTCAGTTCGTAAAGAGAGGTAAAGGTCTCGAGTGCAATCAAATCGGCACCGTGTCGCACCCCTGCCCGCACGACTTCGGCAAAGAGTTCGTATGCGGCGTCAAACGTCATGTCGCCCATCGGCTCGATCAACGCGCCCGTCGGACCGATGTCCAACGCAACGGTTTGCGCGCCGGCATTGCGGGCGTTCTCGATTGCGGCGGCAACGACACGGTCTACCGTCAGATCGGCAGGCAGTTTGTACCGATTGGCTTGAAAGGTGTTGGTATAAATAATATCGGCACCCGCATCGAGATAGCTCCGATGAATCTCGCGGATCGCTTCGGGGTGCGTGAGATTCAAGCGCTCGGGACAATCGGCAGACAGCCCCTTCTCTTGCAACATTGTCCCCATCGCACCGTCCAGCAGGACAAAGGAAGCACCGAACCGTTCAGTTAGTTTCATCAGATCAAACTCCCGATATTTTCGTAAATTCTGCGAGCGACAAAGTCGTTGTTCATAATATAAAGATGTACCCCGTCGACGCCTTCGGCGCGCAAGGCAACGATTTGCTGTGTCGCATAAGCGATCCCCGCATCCATCAATGCCATAGGATCGTCGCCGAATCGCTGAAAGATTTTGGCAAGCGGCGCAGGTACTTTTGCCCCCGTCAGAACGACGGTGCGTTCGATCTGCGCCTTTTTGACAATAGGCATAATTCCTGCCTGAACGGGAACGTCAATCCCTTTCGCGCGGCAAAGATCGCGGTAGCGCAAAAAATCTTCGTTGTCAAAAAACAGCTGGGTATTGATATGCGTGACGCCGGCGTCGATCTTTTTACGCAGGTTTTCGATGTCCGTTTGGAGATCGGGTGACTCAAAGTGACCTTCCGGATACCCGGCTCCGACAATATTGAGATCGGAGTTGGCTTTGATGTAGGCGGCAAGATCGCTTGCGTACCGAAACACGTTTTGAGGCACAATCGAAGGATTGCGGTCGCCGCGCAACGCAAGGACGTTTTGGATATTGCTTTTTTTGCACTCGGCAAGGAATGCGTCGACCGACGCTTCCGTCGACTGGATCGCCGTCAAATGCGCAAGCGGCTCGATGCCGTATGTGTTTTTGATCACGGAGGCAAGCTCCAGGGTGCGGTTTCCGCCCGCGCCGCCCGCATTGTACGTTATGCTGATATAATCGGGCTTCAGTCCGCGGATCGCCTCCAACGTGGCATAAAGTTTGCCGATGGGAGAATCGGGCTTCGGGGGGAACAGTTCGTACGAAAACACAAAGGGTTTCCGATCAAATAAATCGCGGATCTTCATACCGATATTATACAAAAGAAAAAGCCGACCGTCAATGCGATCGGCTTTTTTTGTCGCTTTTTGGCTTATTTTGCAAACTTCACCAGTTCGGTAAAGATAACGCCCAGTCCGTAAGCCCCTGCATCGGGATGTCCGATGCTGCGTTCGCCAACCGTTCCGGCTCTGCCCATCCGCGCTGCAATCTTCTTGGTGGCTTCGGCACCTTCGACCGCCGCTTTGGCGGCTTTGTCCATTGCGTCGATCAAGGCCTCTCCTTTGACGGCGGATGCACTGAGACTGTCTGCCGCGGGAACCAAGGCATCGATCAGCGTCTTGTCGCCGACGACGGCGCCGCGCCCGAAGGAGCGTTCGCCGGTCTCCTGAATCGCTTTGACGGCGGCTTGCATGATTTCGGCAAGTTGCTTCAAGTCGATTTCTTTGACGTCGCCCGCCGCTTTGCCCGCGCCGCGGAATGCCGAACCCCAGATGGGTCCCGAAGCTCCGCCGCAGTATTCCATAATAATTTCGGATGCGCTCTTCAAGAACTCACCGATGTTGCCTTTTTTGCGCGACTTCCAGTCTTTTTTGAGCTGTTTGAATCCTTTGGCAATGCTCATACCGAAGTCACCGTCACCGGCAACCGAGTCCATATCGCAGAAGTGAACTTCGTTTTCGATGATAATATCCGCCATCTTGTCAATCAGTGCGACCATACCCGCGGTGTTGATCACGTCGGCAATAACGGGTTCGCCTTCTACTTCGTAGACGGCATCGTCGTGTTCGACCGCGTCAACAGAGCCTGTCGCAAGATCTTCGGCAACCGATTGCACCGCTTCGGTCGAATAGATTTTGAATGCGGGCGCATCGACGGGGTAGTCGATATGCGCTTTGAGTTCGTCATCCATTTTGAGAATCGTGACAGAAGCCCCTGCCATATCGATCGACGTCATGTAGTTGCCGACAAACGTGCGATAAATTTTTACGCCGGCTTTGGCAAGCTCTTTGCTGACGGAATTGTTGAAAAGATACAGTTCCTGCAAAGGAGATCCGCCGAATCCGTTGATCAACAAGCTGACTTCGTCGCCTTTTTTGACTTTAAGGTCGGCAATCAGATCCTTGACGATGCGCTTGGCAAGCTGATCGGCAGATTGAATTTTTTCTCTGGTTCTGCCGGGCTCTCCGTGAATTCCGACGCCGAATTCCATTTCGTCGTCGCCGATGTCAAACGTCGGCGTGCCTTTGGCAGGAACGGTACAGGACGTCAGCGCGAAGCCCAAACTTCTGACATTGTCAATGGTTTTTTGCGCGATGGCTTTGACTTCCTCGAGAGATTTGCCCATTTCGGCGGCAGCGCCCGCGATTTTGTGCACAAACACGGTACCTGCGACGCCGCGGCGCCCGACGGTATAAAGGGAATCGGTAACGGCGATATCGTCGTTGACGTAAACGGCGTCGATCTGCAGTCCGTCGATGTCCTCTTTGGCAAGCTGCGCGGCATTGTTGAAGTTCATGCAGTCGCCCGAGTAATTTTTGATAATCAACAGCGTCCCTTTGTTGGACTTGGTCTGTTTGATTGCATTGTAAACCTGAATCTGGCTGGGCGAAGCAAAAACGTCACCGCAAACCGCGGCATCGAGCATGCCTTTGCCGACAAAGCCTGCGTGTGCGGGTTCGTGTCCGCTTCCGCCACCGCTGATCAGCTGAACTTTGTTGCGGTTGACGGCTTTTTTCTTGACGACCTTGTACTGCTCGACAAATTCGAGTTCGGGATGGGCAAGTGCCAAGCCGTGGCACATATCGTATACAAAGGTTTCGGGGGTGTTAATGATCTTTTTCATAACGGGTTATCCTCCTGTTTTCTCTCAAAAAACAGTATTTGCCACCCTTGTGGGGTGGCAGATACTCGATCGGCAATCTGTATTAGTCACAGCAGCAGCAACCTTTGGCAGCGGCACCGAGTTTGTCAGCGGCTACGATTGCGGCGGCTACATCGGCAGGCGTGACGGGGAAAGGCATCGAATGTACGCTTTCTTCGGGGATGCACGCCTTTTCGGCAACGGTCATCAGGCGATCGCCGATGTCTTGGACACCGAGGTCGGCAAGGCAAACCGGAAGTCCTACCGTCATGCAGAAATTGATAACCTGATCGATTTCTTCTTGATCGGCGTTTTCGAGAACCAGCTGGCAGATGGTGCCGAAGGCAACCTTTTCGCCGTGGAACATGTGGTGGGTCTCTTCCAGAACGGTCAAGCCGTCGTGGATTGCGTGTGCCGCAGCAAGACCGCCCGACTCAAATCCGAGACCGGACAGCAGGATGTTGGCTTCGATAATGTTTTCGAGCGCGGGGGTAACGACGTTGTTTTCGCAGGCGAGCTTCGCTTTGTAACCGTCTTCGAGCAAGGTCTGATAACAAAGCGTTGCGAGCGCAAATGCCGTTTTGGTGCCTTTTGCGGGCGCGGCAAATCCTTCGCGTGCACCGCAGGGAAGACCTGCGTTGACGTTGGCAAAGGACTGAACGTTGGCGCGCGCTTCAAAATACGTGCTGAGGGCGTCGCCCATCCCCGAAACCAGGAAGCGGGCGGGAGCTTTGGCAATGACCGTCGTGTCGATCAGAACGACGCTGGGGCTTTGCTTGAAGTATGCATAGTCGTCAAACGCTCCGTCGGGCGTGTAGAGAACGGCAGAGTGGCTGGTCGGTGCGTCCGTTGCCGCAATGGTGGGAACAATGATCAGGTTGGAGCCTTCCGCCACGCATTTTGCGGTGTCAATCGCTTTGCCGCCGCCGAGACCGATGGTGCAGTCGCATTTGTTTTCGGCAGCAAGTTTTTGAAGAGCGGCAACTTCTTGACGGGAGCATTCGCCGGTAAAAGGAGCATTGACAAATTTAACCCCGAACTTTTTGGCAGTGGCGTCGAGCTTGGCTTTGACGCGGGCAACGTCGTCCTTATGGGCGATCAACAGTGCGTTGGTGCCGAACGTTTTGACGAAATAACCGAGGTTTAAGAGTTCGTCTTCGCCTTGCACATACTTGGTGGGGCAAATAAATGCTTTTCTCATATAACAATTCTCCTTTAGAAAAATGGTAGATTTTACCTATATTATACCCCGACCCTATAGACAAGTCAATAGGCAATTTGGGTAGAATTTGTCCCTTGACGGCATAAAAAAGCACGCCGCAGAAGCGGCGTGCCGATCGGGAACTTCAAGAATCAATTCCCTTTCTTCACTTTCTTGCGCGCGGCAAAGAATACGATCGAAGCGCAAGCAAGCCCGATGATTACGCCGATTGCGATCCAAAGCCACGTCAAACTGCGCGGTGCTTCGATGACCAACGTATAAGTCGCCGTCGTTGCGGCATAATTGCCGTCGCCTGCGTATTCGAGTTTGACGGTATAGGTCCCGGCTTCGGTGGGCATTGCCGACAGGGTCTGCCCGTTTGCGTCAATATAGGTGATCGTCACTTCGCCTTCATACGACTCAGCGTCTTTGATGATGGCGTTGAGGGAAGAACCCGACCCGCTCTCCTGTTTGAGATCCCCTTCCAGAATCAGATCGGGCAAGGCTTTTTCGACCGTCAGTTCGATCACACCTTCCTCTACCGTATAATGTGCGCTGTCGTACGGAACAAACTTCCAACGGTATTGCTTGGTTCCGACCGAAAGAACCGTCCCTTCCGCAAACGTGATGGTACCGGAGTTGGCGGGATAAACCGACAACTTGGGCAAAGCGTCTCCGTAGCGCAACACGACGTCTTTGTCTGCAAGACGAACGCTGACTCCGAGCTTTCCGGGACGAATTTTAAGTTGGGCGCTGACTTCGACATCGCGATAATTGGGTTTGGACAGCACGGCGGTCACGGTATAATCGCCGACTTCGACGTACTCTACCGGTGTCGTATAACGCAACTTAACGCTTTCGTCGTTCAGGATGGGATGCGGAAGGAGTGCGAGGGAATGAGGTTTGCCGTCGTACACAAACACATTGCGGTCGTTGGCGACGTCAAATCCGAATGCGATTCCGCCGAAGTCGATTTCGGCAGGAATAATATAGTAACGCCGACTCGTTGCGCCCGATGCGACATAATCGGAATTATCCCAGGACACCGACGCGGTAAAGCCCGCTTCCGTAACATCGACGCGATTGCCTTCGTACACGACCGAAAATGCCAGAGTTTCTCCTTCGATCACGCCTTCGACGCGGACATTTGCGGTTTTGAGGGTGTTGTCGTAAACGGCGTTTTCGATCTCGTCGAAGATAAACGTCACTTCTTTGGGATCGATCCGATACATCTCACCGCTCAAAAAGTCGATGGAATAATTGGAACTACAGGCAAGCGTCCCCCTGACGATCTGATAACTTCCCGCATGAACGGCGTCGGTGCCTTGCGGCGTGACGGCACGCAGCGCACCCGTACCGATCCAGGCGTCCGCGGTCTGCCAAACGTCGCCTTCGATCCGGAAGCGGAATGCAATCGCCGAAACGGGCTGTCCGTCATACACTTTGAACTGCGGTACTTTATCCTCTCCTACCATCACGACGGGCTGAACTTCGACCTTCAGCGCAAGGATGGAAACGGCACCCTTAAAGGTTTCGCTGGCGGAAGCGAAGTTGCTGTTCCCTTTGAACGTTACGCGCACGTCGTATTCTCCCGCATTGACGGGACGGTCGAGCAATGTCCAAACGCCGTCGATGAGATATTCGATGGTCAGCAGCCCGTTAAGATAATCGACACTGCCGGTAGATCCCGTTACTTTAACTTGACCCGCCTCTACGGCGTTTCCGCTGTATTTGGCGACTCGGTACTCCAACGTAATCTGCGGCTTTTCTTTGGCAATATTAACGGCTCCGCCGACGACTTGGGCGTTGTCGATATAATTTCCGTCCAGGGAGCGGAATTCGATACGAACGTCATAGATTCCGCTTGTGACAGGCAACTCGGGCGAGAAGTCGGAAGCCCCTTCTTTGCGATAAGTAACGGCTATAACACCTTCGGGTTTTTCGTTGCGCACACCGCTCACGACAGGAACGACTTCGAACGGTTGACCGGTATAACTGCCGCCGACCTTTGATTCGACGCCCAAAGTCGGACGAACGGGCACAATGATCAAGCCTTCGGCAAACTCTTTGGTCTGTCCGGCATAACTGTCGTTGGAAACATACGTTACGCGGATATTATAAGTGCCCGCATCGACGGGAGCTTCGGTATTCCATACCGAATTGTAGTAGTATTCGTAGCGGATCTCGCCCCGCGGTCTCAGCGAAGGCGAAATTCCCGAAGCGCTGACGAGAGAGCGAACGACGGGCAAGCCCGAATAATTGGCGGTACGGCTGGCTTCGGAAAGAAGCTCGATCATGCATTCGACGGGATAAATGGTCAACGCGCTTTCAAAAACGCGCGGCGTCGTGCGATAGTTGTCGGCATTGCCGGGGGTGTAGACGACACGCACGTTGTAGACGGCGGCTTCTCTTGCCGACGGCATGTAGTTGCCCGCTCCGTTTGCCTGATATTCAAAGGACCACCGTCCCGTCGGAACGCTTCCGCCGTCGGGGATCACAAAGGAAAGATGGTTTTCCGCATTAAAGGCAAACGCACTGCCGTTGTAGTCGGTCGCTTCGGTGGCAAGCGACAAAGAAGGCGTCAAATCGTAACGTTCGATCACGACGGCATCGACAAACTGCTTCGAGGTCGTATTATAATTGGATAATCCCGTCGCATCGTAAGTCACGCGCACAACGTAAGCGCCGGCATTGTAAGGAGCTTCCGAAACCCAGTTGCCGTTGACCAGATATTCGTAAGAAATCCTGTCTTGCGGCAAGGTGTCGCGGTCGTTGCCCACACCGAAGGCTTGCGCAACCGCCGCCGCCACCGGAACGGGTTTTCCGTCCGCCGTCGAATAAACGGCGGTATTGGCGTCGAGAGACAGATTGACGTCTACCGAACGAACTTCGATGACGGTATGCTCCGATACCCATACGATTTCTTTGTAATTGTCGCCTTCGGCGGGCAGATAGCGCGCTTCGACGAAATACCTGCCGGCATTGACGGGGATATCGGACACATAATCGACACCGTCTGCCGAATAACGATACGCAAACGTACCGAGAGGACGGCTGCCGTTTTCGATCGCGTCGGCGACTGCGAAAATCAGATCGGTATTGATGGGATCGCTGGTATAGGCGACGGAATAATCCTGCATCGAAACGACGGGTGCAACCGGCATAATCTGCAACCCGCTTTCAAACACGACAACGGTATCGCGGTAGTTGTCCCCTTCTTCGGCACGGAACGTCACTTCGACGGCATAAGTCCCGGCATTGACGGGGAGATCGTAAGTCCACTCACCCGCAATCATATATCGGTACGAAAGCCTTGCGGGATCGTCTTTCCCGATGGGGGCGGTGGGGGCAACGGATTCGCCCTCGACGCCTTCGAAGCCCGTAACCGTTGCGCCCGAAACGGGCTTGCCGCTCCCGTCGTAGTCCGTCGTAGCGGGGGTCAGATTGAGCGACACTTCGGCGGGAACGACTTGAATCTCTGCAACGGAAGACCCGATGGTAAAGATATAATTGCGCGCCGAGATCCCGCTTTCCTTAAGATCGACGGTATAAACGGTACCGACGGAATCGAAGCGGTTGCGCGGAATTTCGACCGCGGGAGGCGTATAGTCGTCTACAGTCCCGTCTTCGACCGACTCGCCGTAACGGAAGCCGTCAAAGATCAGATTGAAATTGATTTGATCTTCGGCGTCGCCATAAACGATTTCGGAGCTGCCTTCGCTCGAAACATTGACCGATACTTCGGCGGGAACGACCGTAATCGTACTGCCGACAAACTCAAAAACATAGTTTTTATGCTCGTTGATCATCAGTTCGGGCATCAGATCGTAAGTACCGACGTCTTTATGAAGTGCGATATCGTAGTTGACGCTGAGCCCAAGCCCTTCGAGAATCGATTGGGGAGTATCGGATCCCGGAAATCCTTGGCTGGTATCCCCTGCCCCGCTTGTCAGATATGTAAACGTAAAGTTTGGCGTATCGCCGTACGGGATGGAAAGGATTTTGCCGAGATAAATCGTCATCGTCCGTTTGTGTACCGTGACTTCAACCTCTTCCTTGACCGAAAGGGTATAAATCCCGTCGTTATCGCGATACCCGGGGTGGAACACCGTCAGGGTTGCGGTGCCGGCTCCGGTAATTTTGATATAGCGGTCGTTACGATTTTCGTACCCCGGCATCACTTCGAGAATCGAAGGATCGGAAGAGGTCAGCGTAAAGTCGGTGCGCCCCGAATCCAGCTGCACCTGAAAACCGTAAGCGGGGTTGCCGTAGGTTTTTTCGACGGGAATATCGGACACGTCTGCCGAATGGGCTTTTTTGATGCAGAACGTATAAATATGATCGCCCGAATCGACATAGTTTTCATTGTTGAGATAAGCCGTAACGCGGAAGGTCCCGAACCCGCCCGTCAGACGCATCGTTACGCCGGTACGGGAGAACTGCGTTGCTCCTGACGAAAATCCGGCAAACTCTCCATAGTAGTATTCGACTTTGGTCGAAGTAATCTCGGCATAAGGCTGTTCGCCGCCGCCGACGTTTTCAACCAGAACCGTTGCCTGAAGGGGATTGGGATAAATCGCCGTCGTCATAAAATAGAACGTAAATACGCCGATATCGGACGGGATCTCGTAATCCGCGCCCGATACGCTGTCGGCGCGGATCCCGCGTTCGTCATCGGTGGGATCGACAAACAGAAATTCCTGATGCGCGCGGACGATCACAAACGTCAGCGCAATACCGCCCGTATAATTGTTACGACCGTTGATTACGACGCGGGCGGTCGAGCCGACGCTGAAGTTGTTTTCAAAGCGCAGTTCATAGTCGACTTGGTTGACGAGCTGTTGCTCGCCTTCGGGGCGTCCGCTGTCGATCACGGTAGGATCGGGTTCGTGGTACTGTCCGGTAAATTCATATTCGGACTGCGGGAGAGACGCCCAGCTTTGCTGCAGTTGTTTGGGGTTGATCGTAAAGGTGACTTCGATTTCGCCGGTATAGTTCCCCTGCCCTTCGAAGTACATTTTTCCGCCGGGATTTACGTTGATGTTCTCGCCGTAAGACACAAAGCGATAATCCGTCCCTTCCAGCAAGATTGCCTTGCGGTCGGGATCGGTCCATACAATCGTGCTGCTATCGGGTTGATGCGCATATCCCGTGTAGGTAACGGAAGGCAGATTGCCCGCCCACTCCTGCGAAAGCTCTTTGGGCAAAATATCGAAGGAAACGCTTAATTCGCCCCCATAGTTTCCGATCCCTTTGACTTTGACGACGGCGCCGGATTCCGTCACGTTCCGATTGTTGAAATACTCCAACGCGTATTCTTTGTTGTATGCCAGCGTAACGCCTCTGCCGTCGTTGCGATCGGGATCGAACACCGCAGGCATCGGCGTAATCGCGCCGCCGGTGTAAGTATAAGATGCTTCGATGCCGCTCAGCCATGCGCTCTGCAAGGCGCGCGGAAGGATACGGAAGGGAATATCGATCTGCCCTTCAAAATTGACCCTTCCTTCGATCCGGATGGTTCCGCCCGTTGCGACCTCGATGTTATCGCCGTAACTTAAAATCACGAAGTCTTGCAGATTGGTCATGGTATAAACGACCGAACCGTCCCCGTTGCGAACCTGAACGGTGGTCGGTTGGGGGCGGAAGGCGTTGCCGGTATAGGTAACGTCATCGGAATACAAAGCCACAGCGTCGGCGGTCAAATCTTTTTTGGCAATTTGGAAGGTCAGTGTCTGCTCGCTTCCGTAATTCCCGATGCCGCGCACGGTCACGGTTCCGCCGGTGGCAACATATTTATTTTCGCCGAAGACGACTTCATAGTCCTTTCCTTCGACCGGCACATAAAAAGACTGACCGTCCGCTAACACGATATTTTTGTCTCGAATGGAAACTACGGGCGCAATTTGTCCCGCCGTGTAGACATAGCTTTCACGGATTCCCGAAAACTCCCAGCTTTTGGTCACGGGACGCGGCGTGATTTTGAACTCGAGCTCCATCGTACCCGTATAGTTTCTTAAGCCTGTCAAAATTATCGTTGCCGAGTCGGTTACGTTAAGATTGTTGCGGTAGGTCGCGTTAAGATCGGGGTTGGTGCCTCCGATGATCAACTTCTGATCGGAGTTTTTATTGCGCAACGTCGGAAGCGGCTTGATCGGACTTCCTGTGTATTCCATTTCGGAAGGCGACTCGACGCTGATATAATCGGTATCGTTGATCGATCGCGGATTGATGGTGAAATAAATAATTCTTTCCCCGGTGAAATTACCCTTCCCGATGACTTTGATCTGCGCTTGACCGGCGTCTTTGATCGAAACAAACTGTACGGTAAAATCGCCCGCGCTGGCTTTCATATCGGCGGTAAATTCTTTTCCTCCTTCGGTAAAGAGCAACTGAAGCGCATCCCATTCGGGCACTCCCTCCCCGTTTGTCTTGAAAACGATATCTCTGCCGGTATAAATATAGTCGTCGGAGATAAAATCGTCCAGCTTGTCTGCGAGATCGATGGGACGCGGGATAATGCTGAAGTCGGAGGAAGCGATTTCGCCGACTTTGGTTCTGGTGCCGAATCCCAGCGTCGAAGTATAAACGCTTGCGCTTAAACTATAATTACCTACGGTAACCGGACGTCCCGACACGGATTCGCCGATCGTCAAATCCATATAGCTTTGCTCCAGCTGGAAGCCCGAAAGATTCAACGTTGCGGTTGCGCCCGTTTCCGCCCCCGTATAAGTATATGGATTGGCGTTGTTCAATCCGATTTTGGTGAATTTCGGCGTAATCTGCGTCGAAGGGCTGAACAGATACAAAGGCTTGGTCGTCATACGGAACCCCGTGACGGATTGACCGCCACTGCCAAGATTCCACCCGGTATAGACATAACCGTCGGCGTAACTTGCCTGATACGTTACGGTATCGGCAGGCGTTTTGGGCGCGGCGGAAGTCCTGTTTGTGCTGCCGCCGGTCAGGCTTTCGGGAACGTTAACTTCAAGATTCCACTCGGTCACTTTGACGGTGACCGAATTGATTCTTTGATAAATTTCCGCCGAACATTTTTTACCGAACGCCCCGGACGTCGAGTTTGTCGCAACCGCACGCATGCTGATCGTAAAAGAATTTTTGTTCAGCGGCCCCGAATATCCCGTCAGATTGGAATTGCTCGACATCGCCGACGCACCCTGACCGTTGACCGTCAAAGTGGTTCCGTTGTCCCGCCCTTGTCTTAGATCATATACATAATCAAGGGTAATCGTAACGCTTTTGACACGACCGTTGCTGATCGCGGTGCCGAGATTGCCGCCAATATAAAATGTCGTGCTGTCGCTAACATTAACATTTGCGTGCACCTGATTGCCGACCCAAGAGCCGGGACTGGTATGGTGACCACCGACTTGCCAGTTGACATTACTGAACGTTACGGTCGGATTGGCAAAATTATTGCTGCTGGCATGCTTGTCGGATGCCGCCTCAGCAAAAGGAGCAAACCTTAAAAACGGCAGTCCCCCTGCGCCCAGCGCAAACAGCGCCGTCAGTGCGACGATCAGAATCAAGCCGATCAAGCCGATCTTCCCAACACGTTTCGCTTCCATAAAAACCTCCCGTTAAGGTTTTTGAATTAAGTTTTCCGCAACAAACGGCGTTGCGTATCCGACGGAAACCGAACCTAAGTTTTCGCCGTTGATCTCTACTTTGGCAGAAGTTTCATACTCTTCGCGGATCAGATCGTAACCCGACTTGTTGGTCCCCGCTACCAAACCGGCATAGGCCGTCGCGCCGTAAACGCGGATGGTATCGACGACCACGTTCATTTCGGTAATGGCATTGAGCATAAAGCTGCCTTCGGTCTCGGTTCTGCCGACGATGCTGCCGATGACGCCTCCGACTTCGGCGGTTGCCGCCGTTACGTTGATCTGAATCGACGTGATCGCACCGAAGATCTGTCCGCCCTCGGCAACCCCGATGACGCCGCCGATCTTTACCCGACTTCTGCCGACGGTGTTGACGTCGATGACGCCTTGCACTTTGACCGAATTAACTTGTCCGCCGACGCGGTTATAATCCGCCACCGTACCGAAGACGAGATCGGCGTCGGGCTCGGCGATTTTAGCGGTTTTTACGCCCGCGGGGATCTGACTTTCATCGGAGTAAATCCGGTAGTCCACGATGAGATTGAGGTTGCGGACGTCGCCCCCGTTGAGGTGGAACAACGCCTCCGTCAGCCCCATGATGCTTTTTCCGTCGCCGTCAAACGTCCCTTTGAATTCGGCATTGCCGCCGAGCGATTGGAAGTCGTAGCGATAATTGTCGGCTTCGGTCAATTCGCCGTCGCCGTCAAAATCTCCGATGACGATGTCGTTGCCGAGCTTGAACGAAGCAAACATATAACTACCGACTTTCAAGAGATCGGTGTAAGTATAAATCACAAACGGATCGAAGTCGCTGCCGTCCCCGTCGCGGAAGGGATAGAAACCTTCTAGAATCTCGCTGACGCGCCGGCCGCCGAGTTCCATGCCGACCTCTTCGCCGTAGCCGATGACTTCGGAATATTGTTTGGTCGCGATATCGGTCAAGTTGCCCGCGCTGTCGTTTTGTCCGATCGTTTTATTCAGCAGACTGCCGTTGACGTAAACATTGCCGACAACGTCATAAATGCCGCGTCCCGTCACAGCCGAACCGTCGACATATCCGATCGCACCGCCCACAAACCCTTTGGCATAACTTGCGGTAATCACGGATACGCTCAGTACGTCGCGGACGGAAGATGCCGATTCGGCACGCGCGATGACACCGCCGACCAGAGCTTCTCTTGCTCCTTCGACCGCGATCGACACCATCGAAACGGCAAGGTTAACCGATCCGCCTTTTTGAGCGGCGACGATTCCGCCGATATATCCCGAGCCCGATCCTTCGGTCATAACGATCGTACCGCTTGCCACGACGTTTTCGATCGAAGCTCCTTCATAAAGGAACGCCGCCGCCGCGCCGGCATAAACCTCTGCCCCACCGAGGACAAAATCGATATTGAGCAATACGAGATTGCGGATCGTCCCTTTCAGTTGAACGATAAACGCCGCAACCGACCCTTCCGTCACCGTTAAATTAGAAATACTGTAACCGTCCCCGTCGTAAACGCCGGCAAACGGAACCCGTTGTCCGAGCGGATTGAATGCCCCGGAAACGCTGAGATTGAGGGTCTGGCGGAAATATGCCCACGGTAGCCATTCCAGCGCCAACAATTTGTCGACGTGATCGATCAGGAAGGGATCTTCCGCGGTACCGGATCCTGCCAAGCCCCAGGAACCGAGGCGTGATGCCGTCAGTTCGGCAACGGTATTGACTTTTTGGAGAGATGCTTCTTCCCCTACGATTTCTTCCGATTCCATGAAGAATGCAAAGTCCTGTCCGACAAAGCTATCGGGAATCACAATACTTTCGGCATCGCCGAACAAACGATCGGGCATTGCCGTCGCATTGACAAAGACTGCATTACGATTGTAATGGAAGGTACCCGTAATCGTATCCGCTCCGTCTCCCACCGATGTTACGAGATCGGTGACCGACCCGGCGACCGAACCGACCGAAGCGCGCGTTCCTTCCGATACAACGACGCCGACGGAATATCCGCCGATCAGCACGAGGGTGGAAGCTTCCCCGACCATACCGCCGATCTTACCGGAAGACGCGGAGGAAACATCGATATCGACATACGAGTAACAAGTGCTGACGCCGCCGATTGCCGTCGCAATGCGTCCGACAATCCCGCCGAAGACGACATCTTCCGCATCCGAAATCCGAACGGCACCGAGCGCATACGAGCCGGTAATACCCGTCGTGTCGCCTGTCAGAACGGCGGCATGATAACCGACGACGGCATGATCGGATGCGATTTCGAGATCCCAGGACACGCCGAGGTTGGTGATCAGTCCCTGAAGATTTGCAAACAAACCGAACTTTTCGGACGAAACCGTTATCGTTTCCTCTGCAAAGATCCGATAGCCCTGTCCGTCATAGGTCGCGGTAAAGGGATATTCCGTGCAAAGCGGACGGAAATCGGCAGTGACCTCGATATCCGCCGTCTGATAGAAACGTGCCTGCATCCGAGCCGTCGAAAGGAAGTCGTAGCGTCCGTCGGGATTGACATACAGTTCGACATAGGCAAGATCCTCTGCCGAATTGACATGGAAAATGGCGCTGTCGTTGTCGCTGTAATCCTTAAAGTATACCAATTTATATTGCTGTCCCGTCCCGTTCGCGATCAGGAAGTTGTCAATTGCGGGCGTCACGACAAGGTCAAAAACGCCGAGCGCTTTGTCGCCGAGCAGACTTTCGATGTCGGAATAGGCATAGCCGAACGTCGCTTCGCTGAATCCGACGTTCAAGACGATTTCGCCGAACAAATCGAAGGCGTCTTCGTCGGTGATTGTAATTGCGGGTCCCGTTGCACCCGCCTGCAACGCTTCGGACAGGTTGTCGTAACGCAGATAAATCGAACGGTAAAGCTGTACTTCGCAAATTATATTCGCCCCTTCGACGACAACCGAGAGCGTTGCTTCGGTCGTCGAAGTATTTTCGGCTTCCGTCCCGACGGGTTCCTCGAAGGCATCCGACGTTACCGAAAGGGAACGGAAGAAATACGGAGCCGCCGTCGAAACCGCGAAGTCCACCGTTTCGCCGCGGAGATAGTTGCCTGCGCCCGATACAAACGCAAACCCTTCTCCCGCAACTTCGCCGACTTTGGCAACCGTCGAAACTTTATATCTTCCGCTGTCCAGACGGATGATCCCGAGATCGTCGATGGCAGAACGCACGCCCGAACCGCTGAGCACGCTGAGCTGATAATAGCGTTCGATCCCGCCGCCGCCGTTTCCGTCAATACAGGTTTCGTCGTGAACGGCAAAGGAATACCTGTCGCCCTCGAGTCCGGCATCGATCCACTCTCCCCAATCGGAACCGTTATCCGATACCCGATACTGGGCTACCGCACCCGACGTCCCCGTCAGGGACAGGAAGTAGGTATAAACGATATCGCCCTGTTTGACATACCATCCGGTCGATGCGTCATAATAGCTTTCGGAGTCGTGCGACGCCGTAAATTGCGGAATGACGCGATCGATGCGGACAAGCTGAACGTCGCTTTCCCACTCGATGCCCGATCCGCTGACCAGCTTCAATTTGAATTCTTTTTGAATATCGGTATCGATCAGATAAGAATCTCCGCCCGCTTCGACATAATCGCTCCACACGCCCGATGCCGGTTCGCTTTCGGCGACCAAAACCGTATATCCCGACGGACCCGAAACGATTTCGTTCAAGGTCAGCGTGACCGCTTGATCCGTCCAAGCGCCCGTATAAGGAGCGCCTGAGGCAACGGCTTCGAAAGAAGCGGAAACTTCGGTCTTATCGATTCGGATCGCGACCGAAGAAGCGATGGTCGAAGCTTTCCCGTTGTTTCCGACCAGTCGATAGAAGAAATATTTGCCGTTTGTCGTCTCCGAAACGGTTTCGACGCGTTCGATCCCGCGACCTTCCCCGACATCGCCAAGCTTGGTCCATTGCGCATCGGAAAGATCGGCATCCGCCGTATCGGCAATGACATACTCGAGTACGGCACCCGCCGCCCCGACGTTCATCAACACGTTCAGCAAAATATCGGACGCCGTCCAGAAGGTGCCGTCATACGGAAGATCCGCCGCTTCGGCTCCCACCGAAACTTCGGGGGTAACGGTGTCTTTGCAGAACAAAATTTCGCCGTCGTACATCGCAACGGTTCCCGCCCCGGTCACGGCACGGAAGCGATAGCGATTGGCTTGCGACGCCGAGAGGATCAACGACGGATTCAAGGTGTCGTTACCCACAATCGTCTGATGAATATTGCCCCCTGTAACGACATCCAAAATATCGCTTTCGGTTACCCAATTTATACCGTCCGTACTAAACTCAACCCAGCCGCCACTTGCGCCGAAGCCGGTATATCTGCCGTCAAACACGATCGAAAACTCGATGAGGGCCTGCTCGGAGTCGTCATTGAGCCAAGTGCCGCTGACATAGTCGGTTGTAAGCGACAAGCTGAACCCGTCCGTCGTATCGATCAACGGACGCACTGCGGAATACGTCGCAATGTTTCCGGCAACGTCGGACATTGTAATCACATAGTAAGCGTCGTCTGCCGCCGCAAACGAGTAATTGACATTGTCAAGAGAAGTCAACGCGACATCTTCCCCTTCTCCCGAAAGCGAAGCGTCAAAATATTTTTTGACGGCTACCGTCTGAATGCCGCTTCCCGTCGGACCGTCCGTTGCGACAAAGGAAGCGATTGTCGCGCGGTTCACCCATTTCGTGCGAATCGAGGGATATGCCGTGCCGTTTTCGGCGTCGCGGAAAATCACGGAAGGCGTTGCCGGAGTGGTGCTGTCGATCCGTACGACGCCGAAATCGATGGGGCCGCGAACGACACCCGACCCGGTCAAAAGGCGAATCTGCAAAACATCGTTCTGTTCGGCGCGGATTTCGATGACTTCGGAGCGATGCTGAATATCCCCGTTTTCGTTGCCTTCTTCAAAGACAAACCCGCTCTCGCAGAACGGGAAGTCGCGCCACGTTCCGCCGGTGCCGATCATATATTGCAATTTGACGCCCGAAGGACTGAAAGTCAACTCGGTATCGATTCTGAGATAAGCATCGTCGCCATAGACCTGACGGCTGATCCAGGTCGCCGTTGCGGGATCGTCGTCGGCGACATAGGCTTTATCGGTACTGCCGATAAACGCTCCGTACGCCAGTTCGGGTTCTACCTGGTCGATATTGGCGCGGAACACGACGCTGATCGCATTCCCCGCGGCGTCGGTCACCGTCACGACATAGTCGGTACACTTGGTCATCGAAAATTGGTAACGCCCGCCTTCGTAACTGACTGCGACAACGTCTTCCCCGTTGACGGCATTCACGGTCAAACCGCCGCTGTTGACGATCCCGAGGGTGTCTTCCGCCGTCAGCCAGGCAAGGAGCGTTTCTTTGCGCCATTCGGTCTGGTACGGCGTCAGATCGATCTGATCGGAAATACGCGGCGCGGTCCGATCGATCTTGACGTCACCGAATGCAGTGACGTCCCCGGTCAGCTCTCCTTTCGAAACGGCGCGGAAAACGTAGTTTTGCGCCTGCTCTGCCGTCAAACGGACTTCATACGTTACCGTTCCGGTAATATTGGTCTTGTAGTATTCGTCGGCATTGTCGACATTCAGATATACCGATCCGTCCTCGATCAGTTGTCGGAAGGAAGTTCCGTCGTTGGAAACCAGCGGTCTTACGCCCGAAGCGCCCGTCGTAACGGTCAGCAGAATTACGATTTCGTCGGCATTGACCCAAACACCGGGGGTGTAGTCGCTCGAAACGCTGACGGTCGGGACAACGATATCGACATTGGCGCGAACCTCGAGGGGGCGTTTGTCGGGATCGTCGTTTTCAAACGTCGAACAGTTGCCCGCTTTGTCATAGACCGTAAACCGATAAATCCGGTTGTCCGTCAAAAGATAGGTGAAATCGGCGTTGAACAACGTAGCCGACCCGCTTTTGACCACTTCGCCGCCGAGATCGCATTCGACGCGGTCGATCCCCGACCATCCGGTTGCTTCGAGCGCTTTCATCGTGAGCGTTGCGCCGTTATAGTACCAACCGTTTCGTTGCGCACCCGTGATCGATTGACGGGTCAAGGAAGGCGCCGTCTTATCGATTTTGACATCGAAGGCAACGTCAAATACGGCTTCGCGCCCCGTCCCGTTGCGCAGACGGAAGCGATAAACATTATTTTGTTCGGCAGAAAGCACCAGCGTAAACGTTCCTTGATTGGTGATCGTCTCGTCGTCGGTCGGGTTGAAGTCCAGTCCCGGAACGGTGGGCATGCCTTGCGGAGCCATCGAAACCGCTGCCGAAATCCACTCGGAGCTACCGTTCAGGCTGTATTCGATGGCGGCGCCGCTGCCGCCGAACGTCAGTGTGAACGTAACGGTGATATTGCGGTTGTACCAGGTCATTTCGGCACCGTCGTATGTAATGTTGTCGATCGAAGGCGCCACCGTGTCGATCTTGCAGCTGAACGGCTCGGAAAGTCTTGCGACCACATGTTCGCCCGTTGCGGGATCGGACACACCGTGCGCGGAGTCGGCAGGCACTGCGACAAACAAATAATGCGTCGTGCGGCTGACATCGGGCTCCGTGGGTGCAAGGAAGGACAGCGCACATCCGAGGCTGGCGGAAGGCGCGGTACTTCCGTCCCGATTTTGGGCGTCATGCCAGGTCGCACCGTCGTCGGTGCTGTACATATATTTGGCAATGCTTCCGACCGCCGCATTCTGAACGCTGATATTAAAAGCGATTTTTTCGCCCCATCCGATTGCGGCATTATAAAAACTTTCGTCGTCGGGGGTCATCACCAACAGAATATCGGCGACTTCGATCGCGATATCGACGATATGCGTCGCGATCAGCGTCCGATTGCCGTCACTGTTGTTATAGATTGCAATCGAAGCGGTATACGCGCCGATTGCGACGGGATACGTCCCCGACGAATAAACCGGATCGTCATAAACAATCTTGAAGGTCGAAGGACGGCTGTAGGTGAAAGCGGGCAGTACAAACACGGACGATCCGTCATACGGGCGTCTGACGTCTTCGGTCGTAACACCGATGAAAACTCCTTGGAAGTCGATCGCTTCTTCTTGATAGTCGGCGGGTAAGGGGTAGGAATAAACTTTCTCTAAGGTAAAGTAGGCATTTCCCGTCCGCCATCCCGCAAAGTAGAAGGCACCCGCCTCGTCGGGCGTTGCGCGCAGTCCGATGTATGCGATATTATCTTTTACGAAAGTATAAGCGGCGTCATAGTCGAACGCGACAAGATTTTGGGGATGATCGGTTTCGTCCCCTTCGAGCTTGGACAGCGTCAGCCCGTTGGCGGTGGAAATGGTCGCCCCTCCCGTCATGACGAGGTTATTGTTGTAGTTGTTGGCATAATAATACCAAGTTCCGCTCGACTGCACGTCGTTGAGAACAACGCGGAAGGTCTGTCGGGAAGTCCCGTACGGAAGACGAATACCGCCGTCCGTCCACTCGATGTTATAAGACGCGACCGTGCCGCCCTGGAGCCCCGCGCCGTTGATATAAGAAAGCCCGAGCGAAGCGTCGGATGCGTGACGAATCACGACGTTGCCTGCGAGATCGAACGCCGCCTGCGACAGCACCTGTCCGTAAAGCGCCGTCCCCTCGAGCGTCGCCGTCAGATCGGCGCGTTCGATCGTAAAGGATACCGTCTTGGTTCCGACCGCAACGCCGCTCGGATTCTTGATCGTCGCGGTGGCGGTATAATTGCCGGCGTCGGTGGGCTTGGTCGTACTTTCACCATACGAAACACCGTTGAAGCGCGTCCCTTGATAACTGTAAGTCGCGCTGTATTCGCCGGGAAGTCCCGTCACGGCAGGCGCTTGGGGCTTGCCGTTGTAAACATAGGTCCCTACCGGGAAATTGATTGCGGCAAAATTAGCGGTATAGGTAGGATTGCTCCCGATATTGTATGCTTGCGTCGTGGTAAGCGTGGGGGCCTCTAAGCCCGTACTCCATCCGCTGAAATAAAAGCCGTCTTTTGCACTGGCGGTAGACGAAGCGGTGTTATAAAAATCCGGGGTGGCGGAAGCGGTGCTTACCGTCCCCATCGACGTGTTTGACGACTTGAACGTCACCGTCGGTTTTGTAAAAGACAGCTCCACCCGTACGTTCCAAGTATTGAAATGCGCACGCGACCAACAACGTGTCGTTCTGAAAGCTTTGGAGCCGGCATTGCCCCATGCCGCCGTCTGCTGAAAAATCGTAATCGTGGGATTGCTCGCGTTGATCTTACCGGATGCGACGCGAATCCCGCCGGAGTAACTGGCGCCAAACGTCCCGCTCCCGCTCAGTCCGCCGCTGACGGAATAGTTGCGATAATTGACGCCGCCGCCGCCGCTGTCGCCGCCGCCGCCGCTCGCGCTGTCCCCGTAAATATAAACCGTAGCGAACATGCGACCGTTTTTGATTGCGGTCAGGACGTTGCCGGAAAAATAGATATAGTAGCGCGCCTCTGTATAAGAGCTGCACGAGGAACTGCCCCACCATCTACTCTTACTATCCTCGTCGTTTCCGTTAAAGCCTCCGTAAGTTGCGGAAGTATAACTGGATATCGTTTTTTCACCGTTACCGGCTTCCGCTTTGATTCCGTCGATATAAACGTCGAGCCCGATCGTCCCGTCGTCGGGCAGAAGTTGCGAAAAATCGACGGCTTCTTCGATCACACGGTTGACGCTTGTCGCCGCGGTCATAAAGACCGCAACCGCAAACACGACGGCGATCAGTGACAAAACTGCGTATTTGGCAAAACGTTTTTTCATACCATACCTCCGGGGGAAGGAGTATCGGAGCGCGATATACGCGCGTAATATATAATATACCTACGCAAAGTTTAGCATATATGCGCGCGCAAAAGCAAGATTTAATGTTGCATTTTACCAAAATAAAACTTTGCGGATGCTTAGAGTCCTCGATATTTGCTCTTTCGGGGGGAGTGATACAAGTGCGTTTCGCCCCTTCGCTCCGTGCCGCAAAACGCCATCAAAAAGGCGCACCGGCGTCTTTTCCGACCGAACAATCTTTTGCCCAAAATTTAAGGAAACGACAAATATATTTATATTCGGGAAACCAAAACTTTATCTATAGATTCCCTTTTTTGATCATATCGACAATCGCATTGCAACCCGCGTCGACATCGCGGAAGGTCAGATCAAAGTCCCCCGTATACCACGGATCGGCAACGTCCCGACCGCTTCCGACCAAAGACATCAGCTTGATCACTTTGCCCTCAGGATCGCCGCCGAACAACCGAAGCAAATCGCGGATATTGTAGTCGTCCATCCCCACGATCAGATCGTATCGGTCATAGTTCTCCCGCGTGACGCGCACGGCACGTTTTCGGCTGTAGTCGATCCCGAGCTGATTCAGGATCTTTTGCGTACCGCGATGCACGGGCGATCCGATTTCGTCACTGCGCGTCGCCGCACTTGCAACACAGGCAACAAGTCCTTCCTCTTCGAGTTTTTTCTTTAGGACGAATTCCGCCATCGGCGAGCGGCATATATTGCCGTGGCAAACAAACAGAATGCGGGGTTGTCGTCGGGATTGTCGCATTGCTTCTCCTTTTCGGTTTGGGTTTGTTTTGGTTCGGTCGCCGACAAAAAAGGGGAGCGTGCTCCCCTTTTGATATCGGATTGACCCGATCTTATTCGGCTTTTTGTTTGTCGGAAGCCGCCACAACCATTTTCTTTTCTTTTTGGTACGTCACGACAACTGCCGCCGTAAACGCCAGCACGACCGCCACTGCGCCGAGCAACAGGATCATCTGCAGATTGCTGCTTTGGTTCAGTTCATAAACCGCGGGAATCGATTTGCTGACGGCGTTGGCAAAATACTCGGTGTCCAGATACTCCGCAACGGTCGCGTTAAGCTCTGCCGTAAGCGCCTCGATCTTCGCGTTGATTGCCACAATCTTTTCGTTGGCAGACGTCTTGTTTGCGGCGATTTCCGCGTCTGTTTTTTCAGCATACGGCGCAACGGAAGGTACGTTCCGGAGATCTGTCGTCGTCGTTTCTTCAAAGATAATCCCGTCGTAGACATAGGAAGGATCGAACTTCTGGATGCGATCGATCAATATTTTGGTCTGTTGACGGATGGTCGACAACATATTCTGGGCGTCGACGCGCTGCTGTGTCAGGCTGTTGTACTGCTCGGTCGGACCGCCCTGCACACCCGTAATCGGTCCGCTTTCGTTGCCCACAATAATAATATCGCCGAGTTTATAGTCGTTGATCGCGTCGGTCAGATTTTTGACGTCGGTCTGATATTTGGTATACTGCGCTTCGTAGTTGGCAATGCTCGTCTTGATATAATTGACGACGGTGTCGACGTCGCCCTTGGTAATCCCGTTGTTGACGACAAACGACTCCAGCTGGAAGAGGTCGGTCCTGCGGATAATGTCAATCTGCTGCAAGAGATCGCCGAAGGTCAGCGAGGTGGCGTTGGCGCGGAAGAGCGGCGCGTCGCTCTTTTTGGCGTTGACGTAATTGTACATCGTCGTCAGTTGCGCGTCATACAGATCGATCATTTCGATATAATCGTAACTGTCGAAGTTGACGCTGGTGATATTGGCGATCAGGTCTTCTTCGGAATAAGTCTTTTTGAAATAGCTGACATATTGCGCTACGATTTCGTCGACCAAGCGTACGGCATCCCCTCTCGAAAGTCCGCACTCGCCGAAATCTCCGAGCGTAATGCGGTAGCGTGAAGGATAAAATTTGATATCGTTCAGCTGAGACAACACATCGGGCTTGCTTTGAGCAATCTGCTGCAACGTAACGATCTGCTTCAGAATATCGTCGGGGACGATCCCCTGCACCGTAATATTGTTGATGATGGTGTCCTGGTATTTGAGATCGATCTGATCTTCTTTCTTTTTTCCGTCGTTGAGCGCGCGGATGGCGGCATTGACAACGGTAGGCGCCTTGATTTTGTTGGCGTCGAACGTTTTGCCGTGCGGATCCTTGCCCTCTTCGATCCCTTCGAAGTTGAAGTCGACAACGGCACTGACCGTCTGATTGGCGTCTTTGGTGGCGATCATCACGGCGGCGCCGGCGACGCCTACGACAAAGACGGCGATAAGCACAAACAAAACGATGCGATACGCCGAACGCTTGATCAGCGCAAAGAGCTGACGAAACGTAAATGCGCTTTGTTCTGGTGTCTGATAATCCATTCTTTTCTCCGGTAAAGCGGCGCCTTGCAGGCACCGCTATCATTAGAATAGATATATTATAACATAATTATACCGCGATTTCAACTCTTTTCGCCAAAAAACGGGCGAGCCCGACCGCCGCAACGGAGATTTGCGTCAAGCGTACCGTTTCGGCTCCCGAATATTGAAATTCCGCTCCCCTCTATCCGAAAACGCGTCGATCTTGCCCTGCTTACTTCCATCGACTTTCGGTCAGATTTCGTACAAGATTTCTTCTTGTGCGCTTCTGACGCCCGTCTTATCGCGGAAATACGGTTCGGGATCGTACTCGGGGCTTTGATGCGTCGCAAGCACTCTGACGCCCGTTCGCCTGCGGATGGTCAGCGCGTCAACGACCGTCATATGGGAACCGCAAAAACCTTCGGGTTTGGAGCAGTCCGCAAGCACCAGATCGGCGCCCGACGCCGCATCGAACACCGC
Organism: Candidatus Stercoripulliclostridium merdipullorum; assembly: GCA_018713745.1. Lineage (GTDB taxonomy): Bacteria > Bacillota > Clostridia > Christensenellales > DTU072 > Stercoripulliclostridium > Stercoripulliclostridium merdipullorum. The sequence goes on from DVOH01000054.1 coordinate 28,059, forward strand.
AGGGCAAAGCGCGGTATCGCCCGTATACAACAGCGTTTTGCCGCCTTCGACGCGTACGGCAAGATTGTTCACCGCGTGCCGCATTTGCAAAAACCGCAGCGTCACGTCTTTCAGCGTTACGGTTTCGCCGTCCCGTACGGTGACGACTTCGAGATTGGGATGGTCCAGTAACACCGTCTCCCACGCCCCGCTTCCGGGCGGAGCAAAGACTTTGAGCGTGACGTTGTTCTGTTCCAACCAATAGCACAGCGGTAAAAGATCGGATGTGTGGTCATAATGAAAATGCGTCAGCACCAGCGCGTCCAAACATTCGGGCGAACACGCCTTGAACAACCGTGCCAAAACACCCGTACCGATGTCGCAAAGAATCCGGGTATCGCCTTCTTCAACCAGATAACCGCTGCATGCGCCGCCCGATTTGGGGTAGGGACCGTATTTGCCGAGAACGGTAAGTTTCATTGCAATATCTCCTTAAAAATCTCAACGGATTCTTCTTTTATGTTACCTTTCAGCAGATTCAGCCGCAGAATGGATTTGACTTTGTTTTCGTCGCGGGTCATAAAATCGCCGCTGACAACATTGACTTTGCCGAGATAATCGGGGTTTCGGGCAATCCCGTCGATCAGATCGCCGAAATGTCTGCGTCCCATCTCATCGAGTTTGGCGGGATTGACAAATCCGATCTCCGTGCCGAAGTTGGGTGTTTGCTGGGTCTGAAACCAAAACAATCCTTTGCCGTCATAACGGTCGAACATCGTCAGGGCTTTTGTCGCAAACCGATGCGGCAGCGCCCCGTAAATCGCCTTGTCCCAGGCAAGCAAGGTCGGCACCGCCACGCTGTAACGATATTCGGCATTGTAATTGACGATAAGATACCGCTTGCCGCTTTTGCGAATATCGCCGACGGTCAGATCGTCGATACTCCCGAAATCGGTCAACGCATAACGCTCGGGCGCAAGATAACGCTCGATCAGTGCGTCGACTTTATGGGGATCGGCAGGAAAGCGCAAGGTAAACGGTCCGATTTTCTGATCGTAATAATTGCGAAGATCGAGGATAAAAAAGTCGTCATACTGCTCAAGAAAGCGGCGAAAATCCTCAAAAATCTCCTTAAGCGGCACTCCTTTGGTGATCCCGTGACAGATCCGCAGTTCTCCTTTTCGCCCGGTATCGATCCGGATGCAGAAATGTCGGATCCCGCACATCAGTTGGGTAAAAATATCGTCGTCCTGACAACGGCCGAAGCGATGCATGGCGTATGCTCCCGCGTTATGCGCACCGGGCATAACCAGCTTCGGAACGGTCACGTCGTCCTTCACATAAGACATCCAATCGGAATACCGCATTGCCACCCTTCATCCTTCGTATTACTTTATGAAATCCGCCCCCCTGCGGATACAATCAATATAACATATCTTTTATCACCCGTCAATATGCCCCGGACGGGAGAGCCGCAACCCTTACCGCCGCGGTATCACTCGTATTTGAGTTCGACATTGACATTCAGACGGGCTTTTGTCAGATAATCCCCTGCTTTTGCAGGAAAGCCTTTGGGATCGTCGGCGTAAAACCCTTCGTACAGTTCGAAGACATCGGCGCCCGCCTCTGCCGCACGGTTAAAAATTTGCAGGACGCTGTCGGCAATCGTCTGCTTCAATCGTTGATCTTCCGACGCACTCAGCGAACACGTCGCGACAGGACGCACCTCGCCTTCCGGCGAAATAATTTCTTTCAGAATAATCCGAAGCGATATGTCGAACGTTGCCGTCAGCGCGTCGGCATCGTACTCGCGTTTACAACCTCCTTTTGCGATATAAAGCTCGATCGCCTCCCCCGCATCGCCTTCGAGATACAACCCGCCGCGCTGAATCTCGGGCTCGGCATAATTCAGTCCTGCCGTTTCGGTGCGGTTTGCCGTAAACACATATTGTTCCTTAATCAGAATCGCCGTTTGGGACAAATCGAACACATAGGCGGGATCTTCTCCGCCGCCCCCTTGTCCGCCGCTCTCCATCGGCGGTTCGGCGGGTACCGGGCGCACGACGGGCAAACGGTTTGCGCCGTTGAACGTACTGAAATCGGCACGGTATTCTTTGATCGTACGGTAAACGATATCCTGATACTGTCCGTCCGAAATCAACGGCTGCTGCATAAAAAACGCAGTGGTCTGCGCATAGGCTCCTTTGGCGGAAAGAACCTCCCGCGCACTGCTTTCGGAGGTGACAAGCAAAGCGTTTTCGGACAAATACGCGTTGCGGGACAAATAGTCCAGCGTTTTCTGCGCGTATCCGTCAAGGACGGAAGGTCCCAGAATAACCAGATTGCAGTGCGACAACGTAACGAGCATCCCCGTCTGCTTGCTGATTTCGTTCAGCGCACCCGACAACGTGGGATATTCGACGCTGACGACACCCGACGACGTCGATTGATCCTGCCCCGACGACGCCATCAGAATTTGAGCCGATACCATGTAGGCGTCCTCTTCGCGGTCCACCGCAAGCCCGATGACGATGGCACGATCGCTGATCGGGACGGACTCGATGCCAAACAGCAATATCACCGCAAACGCAACGGCAAACACCGTCCATTTAACCCACCGTTTCAATCGTCCGCCCTCCTTTTTCCGCAACGGTGATTTTCAGCTTCAGCGTAATCAGGATAACCAAAAGCGAAAGAAAAGTTACCCCTATTACGATATAACTGACGACACTTGTTCCGAGCACATAAGCCTTCTCGACATTGTTGAACCACAGATACCCGACGATGCCGACGACCGTCAAAAAGACGATGATCCCCGCTTCGCGCCGAATCCCGGCGTTTTCGAAAATCATCCCCGAAGCAAATATTTTGGACGCAAGCGTCACCGTTGCCATGCCGATCCACAGCGCGACGGCGGGCCAGTCGATACTGCCGATCTGCGTATTGACGACGTTAAACGCGGCAAGCCTTGCAAAGGCATTTTCGATCAATTCCGCCGAAGCCCCGTAGTTCATCACAAAAAAGAGATACACCGCCGTTACGCCGCCGAAGGCAAGCACGGCCGCAATCGGGACATAGTATTTTTTTGCACCCTCCGGCTTTTCGACGCGGCAGAACAACAGCGGCGTAAGGTTTGCCGTCCACATCAGATGCCCTCCCGACGTATCGAAGACGTCCCGCGTGCCGTCGCCCAGGACCGGCAGCAGGCGCATGGGTTCGATATGCACCTTCCCGAACAGCAAGCCGAGCACCAGAATCATCGGCAACAACCACGCGATCAGTTCGGTCACGCGCACGACCGCCGTCATTCCGCGCAGCGCGACGTATCCGATGACAACGAGAAATATGACGGCAACCGAAAGATTGGTGATATTATAAAATAAATACGCCGTAATATAATTGATGGCTTCGGACAAATAAACGATGGTCTTTGCGCCGAACGCAAACAAAAGCGGCACCAACACAATATTTGACAAAACCGCCCCCGCTTTTTCGCGGAACGCGGACAATCCGCCCGCGCGGTGAATGAGCAGGATCAAAGCGAGTTCGGCAAGTTCGATTGCAAGCAGCAACGCTACCGAAAGCCATGCGTCCCGTCCCGCGCCGCGCGCAAGATACCCCGGCAGCATAACGACCTTAAAGACGAACGGAACAAAGAAAACATATAATGCCATTTGACGGCGATTGACGGAAGGAAGATTCATTTTTGCCTCGTACGATTGCGAATCCCCAACGAAGCCGGTCGGGTTTTGAGATCGGGTTGCTCCAGTTTGATCATACTGTCTTTCAGATCGGACACGGTTAAAGGCGCAAACGGAGCGAGATAGGCGACGCCGAACACCTCGAGCGAAACAAGATAAGCCGCAAGCGCAACCGCACCGACAACGATGCCGAAGAGTCCCGACGTACCCGCAACAATCACCAGAAAGAGGCGAATGACCGAAAACGTGCCGACCTCATCGGGGATTGCGTAAAGTCCGATGCCGCTGAGCGCGGTGATCAGAACGGTCAGCGACGACAAAAGCCCCGCCTGCACGGCGGTATCGCCGAGGATAATCGCGCCCACGACCGAAATTGCCATCCCGACATACCGCGGCATCCGAACGCTTGCCTCGTTGAGGACGTCAAACAGCAACAGTGCGATCAACATTTCGAGGATGGGCGAAAACGGAATCCCTTTGATACTGTTCAGCACGGTAATCAGAAGTTTGAGGGGCAGGATCTGAAACTGATACGATTGCAGGGCAACGAACGCCGCAGGAAGAAAAACGGCAAAAAAGACGGCGATCAGGCGCATGATTCGCAGAACGGAGGCGCGCGTCGCGCGTTTGAAATAGTCTTGCGTATCCTGAAAGTCCTCGAGCAGCAAAAACGGCAACGTCAGCGCAATCGGCGACCCGTCCACCAGAATTGCGATACGCCCTTCGAGAAGCTTTGCCGCGACGATATCGGGTTTTTCCGCCGTTCCCGTCTGGCGGAACACCGAGTAACGCCGTCCTTCGAGTAGTTTGGCGACATAACTGCTGTCGATGATTCCGTCGACGTCGACGGCTGAAATTTTTGTTCTAACGGTTTTGACGAGCGTTTCGTCGGCGATGCCCTTGACATATCCGATCGCGATCGCCGTGTCGGTAAATCTTCCGATTTTGGCGGTTTCAAAGACCAGCTTGCCCGAATGAAACCGTTTGCGAAGCAGAACCATATTGGTCTTGATATCTTCGACAAACCCTTCCCGCGGACCTTTGAGTACGGCGGACGTCGGCGGTTCCGCCACCGGACGGACGGGAAGCTTACGCAGCATCAATACAAAATACTTTTCACACCCCTCGATCAGCAACAGACATTCGCCCGAAGCAACGTCGATCACGGTATCGGCAAGCGCCGTTTCGGGACGGAGCGTAACGCCGGTATACAAAAGATTGCGCACGCCTTCTTCGGTGCGCTCAAACGAGCCGCCGCTTCTGACGATCGGTTCGACCACAGAGCGTTCCAGCCCTTCCAAATTAAGCATTCCGTCAAAATAGACCGCGGCGACGCCCGCCCCGGGGATTTCGCGCACGACGAGATCGCCCGAATCGCACATCAGCCGACGGATGGATTTGACGTCCTTGACCAGATTGACCATAGCCCGATTGTTGCCAAACCGCACCGATCTATACCTCAAAAAAAGTCTTTACATTTTGTTAAAAATTGATTAAAATACAATCATCTTAATTTGCGATTCGGCAATTACGGGAGGAATTATGTACGACATTATCTTCAACCCTGTTTCGGCAAAAGGCAAAAGCCGCGCCGCCCTCAACGTCGTCGAAGGGGTTTTGCACTCGAAATCGATCCCTTACACCGTGCACGAAACACAATATCAAGGACACGCCAAAGAGCTCGCCGCCGCGCTGTCGGCGCAACCCGTCAATCTGATCGTCATGGGCGGCGACGGAACGTTCAGCGAAGTTCTCAACGGAATCGAAAATTTCCAAAACGTCGTTTTGGGTCTTATTCCTTGCGGAACGGGTAACGATTTTGTCCGTGCGACGACAATTCCGTCCGACGTGCAAGGAGCCCTCGACATCATTTTGCGCGGGGACAAGGGATATGTCGACTTTATCCAGCTGGGCGACCGCCGCGCCTTGAATTGCGCCGGCGCAGGCATGGACGTCGACACGCTCGTCCGTTACGAAACCATCAAATTTTTCAAAGGGAAGCTCCGCTACTACGCCGCGCTGATCGACGTCCTGCTCCACACCAAATTTCACAAATTGCGCCTGACCGTCGACGGCGTCACGCAGGAAAAATCGGTTTTTCTGATCACTGCCGCCAACGGCACCTGCATCGGCGGAGGCATGCCCATCTCCCCCAATTCCGATCCCTTTGACGGAAAATTCGATATCGTCGTCGTCAACGAAATCAAAAAACGCAAGATTCTTCCCCTGCTGATCAAGTTTCTCAACGGCGGCAAGCACATCAACGCGCCCTGCACCGAGGTCTACCGCACCGACCGCGCCGTGATCGAAATTCTGGACGACGGCAAAACCGAAGTGGACGGCGAAGTTTTTGACGGAAAAGTTCTGGACTGCCGCATCGTAACGGATACCTTGACGATTTTCCGCTGATCGAGGCGTTTCCCGACAACAAAAAAGCGACCGATCGGTCGCTTTTTTCTTTTTTTCGGGCTTGGTTATTTTTGTTTGTCCTTCTTTTCGGCTCGTTTTGCCTTCCATTCGGCGTACGATTCTTTCAGCGATTTTTCGGGCGTTTCGACGATCGGATGCTCGGCAAGATAGGCTTTTCTTCTCGCAACGATGGGACGCATCGTAAAAATCAGCACGATTCCCAGTACGACCATGACAAGTCCCCAGAATTGGGAGGGGCTCATCCCCGGTACAAAACCTCCGCGATCGTCGTCGCGGATATATTCGATCAAAAAGCGGAAGATCCCGTATCCGATCAAATAAACGGGCATATTGTAAGCAAACTTCTTTTTGAGGAACAGGAAAGCGCAGATCCCGAACAAAACAAACAGAAAGATCGCTTCAAACAGCTGGGTGGGATAGACCTTTTGGGTCATACCGACAAACTGAATGCCGAAAATCGAGTCGGTGGGCTTGCCGTAGCAGCAACCCGCGAAAAAGCATCCGACCCTGCCGAAGGCGTGGGCGACCAGAATACTGCAGGGCAAAATGCTGATAACGTCGATCAAACGGGACTGATACTTTTTGCGGAAAATAAAATAGATGATCAAAAAGCATACCGCGCCCCCGATCAGACCGCCGATAAACGTCAGACCGCCGTTGAATTGAAATCCTTGAGAGGGATCTTCGATATAATCGTAAATGCTCTGAAACAGCGACGCCGACAAAAACCCGACGACGATCGACACGATGGCGTTAAGGGTAACAAAATCGTTAAAGCGGCTTTCGACGTGATTGCGTTTGCTGAACGTCCACAACACGACAAAACAAACCGCGATGCCGATCCCGATCATCAGCCCGTACAGGTTGATAAATCCGAGAATTTTATAGGGATACATAGATTCTCCTTTTCAAGCGGAAGTTTCCGCTTTAATTATATTATACGAAATATAAAAAAAAAGCAAGCCGTTGCCTTCGGTGAAACCATTGTAAATCGTGCTTGCACCCGGGCAAAAAGCGTGATATAATAAGTTTTAGTGCGCTACGACCGATTGCGACGCGCATCCCGAAATTTCTGAAAGGACGGAATTTGTCTTGATCCGCTACGCCACCCCCGACGACCGGGAATTTTACATCGAACAAATGGAGCAATTTTACGCTTCGCCCTACGTTTTGCATCCCATTCCGCACGACGCCGTGGTACGCAACTTCGACGAAGCCATGCGTCCCGACGCGTTTTTGGAGATTTTTATCCTCGAGTACGAAGGCAAACGCGTGGGCTTTGCCAACGTAACCAAGTCCTATTCGACCGAAGTCGGAGGCAAAGTGATTCAACTCGAAGACATTTATATGATGCCCGGTTACCGCAACAAAGGGCTGGGACGGGAGTACCTCAAATATCTCGAACAACGCTTCGGCGGTCTCGTCAAGCGCCTCCGCCTCGAAGTCGAACCCTCCAACACCGTAGCGATTTCGCTGTACGAAAAGCTCGGTTATACCGAACTCAATTACCGTCAGATGATCAAAGATCTCTGAGTCCCGGATTGTTTTCCGAACAGCGGCGGAGCGACGCTCCGCTTTTTTCTTGCAAAAAATTTTTTACGACCTGCCCCAAAACGCTTTACTTCTTTAGCGAACTAAAGTATAATGAAACCGTTCCGTCAGGGATAAATCAATTCAGGAGAGTTTTACTATGAAAAAATTCTTAGTCGCTTTCGTTGCCGTTGCACTGATCGTTGCCACTGCCGTAACGCTGGTTGCATGCGCAAATGACGAACTTAATTTCGGCAAACAATATGTCGCGGCAAAAGCTCAGGTCGATATTCTGACCGAACTTAACGCCAAAACAGCCGACATCGGCGTAATGGATTCGGTTATGGCAGGTTACTACCTCAAAAACAGCGAATACGCCGACAAACTTACTTTGGTAAAAGACCTTGTCCTCGCCGACGAAAACTACGGCATTGCCGGCCGCAAAGGCAGCGCTCTGATCGCCGCCATCAACGCCGAACTGGTCAAGCTGACCAAAGACGGAACAATGGCAACGATCGCCGAAGCCTACGGACTGCAAAACGAAATTTGCGTCGACGCCACCCAACAGATCACCGTCGACACGACCGAAAGCGATTATCAATATGTCACCGGCAAAGGGAAAGTCGTAGTCGGATACACCCTCTTCGCCCCCATCGCGTACAAACGCAACGACAAATTGGAAGGATTTGACATCGATCTTGCCAAAAAAGTTTTTGAAAATATGGGCTTGACGGTCGAATTCCAACTGATCGACTGGGACACCAAGGAAGTCGAACTGCAAAGCAAAACCATCGACGTGATCTGGAACGGTATGACCATCACCGACGAACGCCTTGCCTCGATGGAAATCAGCATCCCCTACATGAAAAACAAACAAGTCGCCGTGATCCGCAAAGATGACGCCGACAAATATACCGCAGATACTTCGACCTGGAAAAAAGCTACGCTGATCGCGGAAAGCGGTTCGGCGGGTGAAGGCTGCATCGTCAAAAAGAAATAATGAGTTTTGCAGAAGTTACATTAGAACTGCTGAAAGGGTTTGCCGTAACCTGTCAGCTCTTTATCCTCACGCTGATTATCGCGTTACCTTTGGGTCTGCTCATCGCCTTCGGGTCGATGAGCAGATTCCTGCCCTTACGCTATCTGACCAAAACGTTTGTGTGGGTGATCCGCGGCACGCCGCTGATGCTGCAGGTGATTGCGGTATTTTATGTCCCGGGCCTTTTGTTCGATCTGCCGATGAGCTCGAGAATGCTTGCCGTTCTGATTGCGTTCGTCATCAACTACGCCTGCTACTTCAGCGAAATCTATCGCGGCGGAATCGAAAGCATCAGCAAAGGTCAGTACGAAGCCGGACAAGTTCTGGGACTGACAAAGACGCAGATCTTTTTCAAAATCATCCTGTTTCAGGTGATTAAGCGCATTATCCCGCCGATGAGCAACGAAATCATCACGCTGGTCAAAGACACTTCGCTGGCAAGAGTCATCGCCGTCGAAGAGCTTACCCGCTTGTCGCAGGATATCGTCAACGTATACGGCATCATCTGGCCGCTGTTCTACGCCGGAGTTTTTTATCTGGTTTTCAACGGACTGCTCAGCTTGCTGTTCGGCTGGATCGAAAAGAAAATGGATTTTTACAAAGGTTAATATGGCGTTCTTACAGGTACAAGGCATCCAAAAAAGTTACGGCTCGTTGCACGTGCTGAAAGGCATCGATTTTTCTTTGGAAAAAGGAGAAGTCCTTGCCATTATCGGCGCTTCCGGAAGCGGCAAAACAACGCTCCTTCGCTGTCTGAACATGCTCGAAACACCTTCCTGCGGCAGCTTCAGCCTGGACGGAGAACTGATCTACGACGCAGGAAAGCATTCCAAGGCAAACGATGCCGAATTGCGTAAAAAACGCCTGCATTTCGGTCTGGTTTTTCAAAACTTCAATCTCTTCCCGCAGTACAATGTCAAACAAAACATTATGCTCGCGCCCAAACTGCTCAAAAAGCAGGAGTTTGCAGCCCGTCGAAGACAACTGCGTTGCAAATCACTCTCCTTATTATTTGCGCGTTCTGCCGACAAGCCTGCTCTGAAAGAAAGCCTTGACCGCGACAAAAAACGTCTTGCGGAAGAAGAAAAACTCTTTCTTGCCGAACTTTCCGATCGGACCGAAAAAATTCTTGCAAAGGTCGGGTTGTCCGACAAAGCCGAAGTGTACCCCTGCCAACTGAGCGGCGGGCAAAGTCAACGCGTTGCCATTGCAAGAGCGCTTGCCCTGCAACCGGATATTCTGTGTTTCGACGAGCCGACCTCCGCCCTCGATCCCGAGCTGACGGGCGAAGTGCTTAAGGTCATCAAAAGTCTGAAAAGCTCTTCGAGCACGATGATTATCGTCACGCACGAAATGGCGTTTGCCAAAAACGTCGCCGACAAGGTAATTTTTATGGCAGACGGCGTAATTGAAGAATCGGGTACCCCGGAAGACGTATTCGATTGCCCGAAAAGCGAAAAAACCAAGGCCTTCCTCCAAAAATCTCTCGAAACCGTATAGGAGCCGCTATGCCCGAAAACGCCGAAGAAATGATCCGCGAATTATATCGCGCCATACTTTCGCTCCAAACAGAAGAGGAGTGCCGCGACCTGTTTGCCGATCTTTGCACTTACAAAGAGATCGAGCAGATGGCAGGCAGAATCCGTGCCGCCCGACTGCTGACCGAAGGCAAAACGTACGCGCAAGTCATTGCCGAAACCGACATCAGTTCGGCAACGTTGTCGAGAGTGTCGCGTTGCGTCAAACACGGCAACGGCGGTTATGCGAGATTGTTTGAAAAACGCTGAATCAGTTGAAGCAATTCTTGGGGGCGATCGATAACGACGGTCGCCCCTTTTTTGATCAGTTCTTCTTTCGGTCGAAACCCCCACGAAACGGCGACGCCGTCCATCCCGGCGCGGCGGGCGGTTTCGATATCGACGTCGGAATCTCCGACATAAAGACAATCTTCTTTTGGGAATCCGTAATCGCTCACGATCCCGAACAGCGCGGCGGGATCGGGTTTTAAGGGCACGCCTTCTTGTTGACCGCGGCAAATCCCCAGCAGATTCCCAAAATATCGCCGACAGAGTTTTTCGACGGCAAAGTCCGGTTTGTTGGACAACACCGCACATTTCACCCCCGCCCCATCGAGTTGCCGAAGCAATTCGACAATCCCTTCGTAGGGCTTGGTCGCATCGCACAAATGCGCGTCGTAATACGCGCGGAACGCCGCAACGCAAGCGGGCAACGCCTCCACCCGTTCGCCGAGGCACAGACGAATCAGATTGTTTGCGCCGTTACCGACAAACGATCGGATTTCCTCGCGCGTATACGGCGCGACCCCTACCGTGCCGACGGCATGATTGGCGCTTGCCGCTAGATCGTCCAAGGTGTCGAGCAGAGTTCCGTCCAGATCGAAAATTACAAGTTTTTTCATATCGATTCTCCTCTTATAAGAGTACGCTTTCCGCCCTCTTTTGTCAAGGTTTCACATTTTCCGCCCTTGATTTAATAGGATGTAATAGAATCTGACAAAAGGAGAATCCACTATGTGTTTTATTTGTTCCAACAACCCTTGCCAGGGCCGCTGCCGCTGCTCTTGCTACTCTACTGCCCCGCTCTGTGCTGCCATGGGTCCCCAAGGCCCTGCCGGCCCGACGGGCCCTGTCGGCCCGATCGGTGCGACGGGTGCAACCGGTGCCACGGGTGCGATCGGTGCGATCGGTGCGACGGGTGCAACCGGTGCGACCGGGGCCACCGGAGCTACCGGTGCGACCGGGGCTACCGGAGCTACCGGTGCGACCGGGGCGACCGGGGCTACCGGAGCTACCGGTGCGACCGGTCCGATTACGATCGGGGGAGCCGGCTCTTTTGAAGCGGCTACCGCTGTAGCCGTCAATCAGAACGCCCCCGTCACTTTCACCTCCAATCAGATCGTCGGCACCGACGTTTCCCTCGCTTCGGGCGATCAGGCGGTCGACGTCAACACGACCGGCACCTATCTCGTGTCGTTCGGGACCGACGTCGACAGCGCAACCGCAACGGGCGGCGTGGTCGAACTGCAAGTCAACGGAGCGGAACAATATCAATCCAACGTTAAGCTTGCCAACGCCGAACCCGTATCGGTTACGCGCCAGGTGATTCTGCCCCTCAACGCAGGCGATACCGTATCGCTGGTCAACGGAGCAACCGCGGCATGTACGTTCACCAACACCGCTTTGACGTTGGTTCGTCTGTCGTAACCCGACCTTACTTTGCGCCCGGCAACGGGCGCAAATTTACATAATCGCCTATGATTTCTTTATCCTTATGTATGATTGTCCGCAACGAAGCCGACGTGATCGCACGTTGTCTTGCTTCGTTTGCTCCCGTTGTCGACGAAATCGTTATTGTCGACACCGGGTCTTCCGACGAAACCGTCAAAATCGCATCGGAATTCACCGACAAAATTTATCGCTTCGAGTGGATTGACGACTTTGCCGCGGCAAGAAACTTTGCCTTTTCCAAAGGAACATGCTCACATCTGATGTGGGCGGATGCCGACGACGTTTTGCCCCAATCGCAACAGGAAGCGTTCCTCCGCCTGAAACAAACGCTCGAACCCGACGCCGATGTCGTTTATCTTGACTATACCGTGGCGTTTGACGGATCGGGACGCCCGACCTTATCCTTCCACCGCGAGCGGATTGTCAAAAACGACGGGAGTTTCCGCTGGGAAGGCGCGGTACACGAATTCATACCGCCGCACGGCAAGCTGTTCTACGCACCGACGCGAATCGAGCATCGCCCCGTCGAAAAGGTGTCGCGCCAAGGGCGCAATCTCGCCATCTACCGCAAAAAACTTGCCGCGAACAAGCGGCTTTCGACACGCGATCAGTTTTATTATGCACGGGAACTGATGTTTAACGGACTGTATGAGGATTCGGTCGACGCCTTCCGCCTTTTTCTTACCGCACCCGACGGATGGAACGTCAATCGCGTCGAAGCCGCGCGAAACTTAAGCGGCGTCCTGCTCAAACTCGGCAGAAAGGAAGAAGCGTTGTCCGCGCTGACCGACGCCCTCGGCTATATGCCGCCGGCGGGCGAACTGTGCTGTGAAATCGGAAATTTCTTTTTCAACGAAAATCGGCTCCCGGACGCCGCATTCTGGTATCTCTTAGCTACCACATTGAAGCCGAACCGCACCAGCGGAGCATTTATCAACGAGGATTGCTACGGGTATATCCCCTACCTGCAGCTTTGCGTTGTATATTATCGCCTCGGCAGAATCGACGACAGCATCGACTGCAACGAAAAAGCTCTCGCTTTAAAACCCGAGAGCCCCGAATGCAAGCAAAACCGCTTGTTCTTTGATCGCTTCAAGCAAACCCCTTCCTCCGAATCTTCCGAGGAGTGCGGCAAAGCTCATCGTTTGTTGTAAAGTTTTGCCAGTCCCCCTTCTCCCGTTTCGCGGTATTTATTGGACAGATCGCGTCCCGTCTCCCGCATGGTTTCGATGACCATATCGAAGGAAATCTTACGCGTATAAGTCAGAAAGTCGGCAAGATGCAGGGCGTTGAGCGCGCGCATTGCGGCAACGGCGTTACGCTCGATGCAAGGGATCTGTACCAGCCCGTAAACGGGATCGCAGGTCAGCCCCAGGTGATGCTCCATCGCTACTTCGGCGGCATATTCGATCTGGTCGATTTCCAGCCCGTGGAGGGAGGCAAGCGCCGCCGCCGCCATCGAACAAGCCGACCCGATTTCCGCCTGACAACCGCAGTCGGCACCGCTGATCGAAGCGTTGGTTTTAATGAGATTGCCGATCAGTCCCGCTACCGCAAGGGCGCGCAGAATCTCGGTCGTGCTGAACTCTTTGCGTTCGTGCATCGACATATATTTCAGCACGGCGGGCAACACGCCCGACGCGCCGCACGTCGGCGCGGTGACGATAATCTGTCCGTCGGCATTCTGCTCGCTGGTTGCATAGGCATACGCGCAGATCAGACGGCTTTCCCGCGTTTCGGGACTCTCGTCGATATGCCTTAGCTGAAACAAGATCCTTGCCTTCCGTTCGACGTTCAGTCCTCCGGGAAGCGTCCCCGTTGCGACCAGTCCTTCGCGGATCGTGCGTTGCATCCGATCCCAGACGGTGTTGAGATAATCCCAGATCTCGGCGCCTTCGCACTCTTCGACATATTGCCACAGCGTGATTTCTTTTTTCTCACAGTATGCTTTGATCGCGGAAAACGTCGTCAACGGATAAATATCGGGAGATTCATAGGTCGGCTCTCCTTCGATTTCGATGGCGCCGCCGCCCACGCTGTATACCCGCCAGCGCAACACTTCTTCTCCGTTGCGATAGGCAAACAAATCCAGCGTATTGGGATGATACGGCGTCGGCGTTTCGGTATCGTAGACGATTTCGACCGGCTTCGGAAACGTGCGGCACAACACGACGTCGGTTCCGTGCCCCTTCCCCGTCAACGCCAAAGATCCGTACAGGATCACCTTATAATCGGTCGCGGCGGGCGTCCGTTCGGTAAACAGTTTTGCCGCTGCTTCCGGACCCATTGTATGCGAACTGCTGGGACCTCTGCCGATCCGATAAATTTCTCTGATCGTTTTCATTGCGTTCTCCTTCGGGACCATCATAGCACAGTCCCGACGTTTTGTACAGACTTCGGGTTTTCCGCAGGTTCAGCGGTGCTTCTTCAGATAGTTCAACTGCCCTTCCCTGGTCAGCAAACCGCGGTCGACGGTCGTTTCTTCCAGCAACGCCTCCAGCAAACGTCCCCGCTTTTCGCGCGGGACGTCCAGCGCGATCAGATCCTCCCCGCCCACCTGCAGTTCTGCCACCGAAAACGGAACGCCTTCTTCGCGCATCGCCTGCCGCGTCCGCTCCAGTCGCTCGGCGGAAGGACTTTTGCCGCTCAGTCTGCCGCCGCCGAGATGATCGGCATTTTTTAAGGCGATCAGATCGTCGAGAAGTTTTGCGTTTTTCTGAATATAAGTGCGCACCGTCTTTTCGGAGGCGTCGCCTTTCAGATCGAACATATGCCCTTCGACCAACTTGACGACACGGCTGATCTCGGCGTTGGAATAGCAAAGATGACTCATCCTTCTTCGCGCAAATTCCCCGCCCGCTTCGGCATGCCCTGCCATCGTACCGGTCTCGGCTTTCAGACGGGGTTTGGCGATATCGTGCATTACCGCAGCCAAACGAATGGCGGGCGGCGACAGTTCCACCGTTTTGAGGATATGCCCGAAGACGTCGTACTTATGGTAGTCGGGACGCTGTTCGACGCCGATCCCTTCCAACAATTCGGGGACGACGTACTCCATCGCGCCGATCGCGACAAGAAGCCTTAATCCTCTGATATGGGCGCCTTTTACGCCGTAAAAGGTATCCGCAATCAGAATTTTGTCAAATTCCTCTCGGATCCGTTCGGGTGAAATCGAAGCAAGCGAAGGGCTGAGTTTCTTGGCGGCTTCGTATAAGCCGATTTCCATCTCGAAGTCAAGACTTACGGCAAAGCGTACCATCCGCAAAATCCGCAGTGCGTCCTCTGCAATTACCGATTCGGGCGCGCGCGTCGCGCGGATCAAACGCGTCTGCAGATCGACTCTCCCGCCCGTCAGATCGACATAGCGGTCGGCTTTGACGTCATAGTAAATCGCGTTGACGGTAAAGTCCCGCCGCAGGGCATCCTCCATCATCTCGCGCGTAAAACGTACGCCGATCGGAAGATGCGACCCGTCCCCGGCATAGCAATCGGTGCGGAAGGTCGTATATTCATAGCTGTCCCCATCCGCCTTCAGACGGAGCGTTCCGAGACGGCGGTTGATCGTAACGGCGGCAATTCCGTTTTCCCGGCACAGCGCGATCACGGCGTCGGTCGGCAGTTCGGAGGCAATGTCATAGTCTTTCGGAGGGTACCCCAGAAGCTCGTCGCGCACGGCACCGCCGACAACATAGAGCGGTACGGGAAACAAGTCGGCAAGTTTTTTTAACGTGGCGGGAACTTTCACTTGGCGTAAACCTCGGGTTTCAGCACGCCGACCATCGGCAGATTGCGATATTTCTCGTTGTAGTCAAGCCCGTAGCCCACGACAAACTCGTTGGGAACTTTGAAGCCGACGTAATCTCCTTCGAGTTCGACTTCGCGCCGCTCGGGCTTGTCGAGCAGGGAGCAGATTTTGAGGGAGGCGGGACCGCGGTTGAGCAGCATATTGTAAAGATATTTCAGCGTATGCCCGGTGTCGATAATGTCTTCCACGACGATGACGTCCAATCCGGCAATCGGTTGCGAAATGTCTTTGACGATCTTGACTTCGCCGCTCGACGAAGTCCCCGCACCGTAACTGGAACAGGCAATAAAGTCCATCCGGACGTCAAGGTCGATATATTTGACCAGATCGGCAAAAAACATCACCGCGCCGCGCAGGGTACAGATCATCAGCACCGAACGCCCGGCATAATCGCGGGTGATTTCGGCGGCGATTTCTTTGACGCGTTGCTGAATGGAGGCTTCGTCAATCAGAATTTTTTCGAGATCGGGGTGCAGTTTCATAGTCGTTCTCCTTGTAAACTTTCAGTATCTTCGTCGTGGTTGGATCCACTTTGACGGATTCGGATATTTCGAGTCCGAGCACGGCGTATACCGTCTGCCCTCCGGCAAGCACAAGCATACGGTCGCGCTCGGCGCGCGGAATCTTAGCGTCGATCAGATAATCGGACAACAATTTTTGTTTTCCGCCGCATCTGCGGAAACGGTCGCCGTCTGCCCGCAACCGGATCACCGCGCCGGAGGGAAGTTTGTCGGGATCGAAGGTTAAGCCGCGCTCGATCGTCCGTGCCGGCTCAAAGCGATATGCCGCGCCCCCATAGCGGTAAACACGGTCGGCATCGAACGGAGTCGGTGCAAAGCCTCCTTCGGGCGTTACGCGTCGGAAGGAGATTCCGTCGTACTCCCGCGTCGCGCGGAAGCCCCCCGGCAGATCGATGCCGCTCCCGTTGGGGAGATCGTTGAGTCCGCGCAACGCCTCGAGATTCCTGTGCCCGAGATCGTGCGACGCTCCCGCCCGACGCGCCGCTTCGGCAAGCGACTTCTTGGCAAGAACGGGAGAATTGTCCAGCGCCGCAAGCGGCAAAACCACGGCGTCGCCGCGCACAAAACTCGGCGTTACGGCGTCGGCAAGATATCGATCGACTTCTTCAAACCGTTCCGCCGTCCGGCACAGCGTGTCCCGAACGTTCGGAAAGCGCGTTTCGATCAGCGGCAACAGGCGATGTCGGATAAAATTGCGGGTAAACCGCAGATCGGCGTTGCTTTCGTCTTCCGTATAAGGAAGGTCGTGCTCGCGCGCATAGCGTTCGATTTCCGCCCGCGTCCGATGCAACAACGGATGGATATAGCCCGCGCGATCGACGATGCCGGCAAGCCCTTTCGTCCCCGTTCCGCGCAGAAAACGCATCAGAACGGTTTCGGCATTGTCGTCGGCATGGTGAGCAAGCGCAACGACGTCGACTTCGCCCTCCGCAAGCAAACGGTCGAATACGCCGTAACGGAGTTCGCGCGCGGCAACCTCGAGCGATACCCCGTGTTCCGCCGCATAAGCGGGCGCGTCCACATGAAAACATCGGAATTCGTACCCGTTCCGCTTGCAGTACGCCTCGACAAACGCCGCGTCCCCGAGAGATGCCTCCCCGCGGATCCCGTGCTCGACGTGCAGTACGACGAAATCGCATTCTTGCCGCAACAAATCCAGGAGCGTCATCGAGTCGATCCCGCCCGAAACCGCAATCCCGACCTTATGATACGCGCGCTGCAACAGTTTCATAGTGCTATTATATCAATTCATGGTCCGCTTGTAAAACAATTCCGATCAAACAGAGCGACTCCCGCGCGATTTGCTTTTTCTTTTCCGACGAAATCCCGATACTTGCCGCAATGAGTTTGATTTTTTCCGCCGATATGCTACAATCTTATTAGTCAAGCAAGGAGAACCGTTTATGAAAAGAGCCGTCTCGGATTCGATTTACTATGTCGGGGCAAGCGATCGCCGCCTCGCCTTGTTCGAAAATACTTTCCCCCTTCCCAACGGAGTTTCGTACAATTCTTACCTGATCGACTCCGATCGCACCGCGCTGACCGATACCGTCGACCGTTCCGTCGCCGACGTCTTTTTCGACAACCTTGCCGAAGCCCTCGGCTCGAAACCCCTCGACTACCTCGTCGTTCATCATGTCGAACCCGATCACGCCGCCACGGTTGCCGACCTTCTCCTGCGTTACCCCGACGTCAAAATCGTAACTTCCGCCAAAGCGCTGGTTCTGCTCAACCGATTCAACGACGCCGATTATACCGCCCGCACGATCGTCGTCAAAGAAGGCGATACTCTCGATCTCGGCAAGCACACCCTCCGGTTTGTCGCAGCTCCCATGGTGCATTGGCCCGAAGTATTCGTCAGCTACGAAACCGCCACCAAAACCCTGTTTTCGGCGGACGCCTTCGGAACTTTCGGCGCGCTCGGCGGCAATCTGTTTGCCGACGAAATCGACTTTGACCGCGATATCAAGGACGAAATGCGCCGCTACTTCATCAACATCGTCGGAAAATACGGCGTACAGGTTCAGAATCTCCTGAAAAAAGCCGCTTCCCTCGAAATTGCTGCGATCTGCCCTCTGCACGGACCGATCTGGCGAAAAGACCTCGGCAAAGTCATCGCCCTCCACGACACCTGGAGCGCATACCGACCCGAAGATCAATCGGTCGTCATCGCCTGCGCCTCGATCTACGGCAATACCGCCCGCGCCGCCGATTATCTTGCCGACCGCCTTGCCGAACGCGGCATAAAAGGGATCCGCATTTACGACGTCAGCAAAACGCACGTTTCCTACGTCGTCGCCGAAGCCTTCCGCGCAAGCCACGTCGTCTTTGCCGCCCCGACTTACAACAACGGCATTTTTATCGAAATGGAGCACCTCCTGCACGATCTCGTCGCCCACAACTTCCGCAACCGCCGCTTTGCCCTGATCGAAAACGGCAGCTGGGCGCCGCAATCGGGCAAGTTGATGCAGTCGATGCTCTCCGCACTCCCCGGCGTCACCCAAATCGGCGAAACCGTAACGGTATGCTCCGCCCTGAACGCCGACGCCCGCCGCGCCCTCGATTGTTTGGCTGAAGCCGTCGCTTCGGAGTTTTAACAGCACCTCCAACGCCGCTTCCGAGCCGCCTTCGGGCGGCTTTCATTTTTTCAAAAAATCATTTATTTCGGTAGCTACAGATACCATATTATACAAAATTTTGTTATGACAAGGTGTTCGTTTCGGCGTGTGACGTCGCGTTTGACGGGCGCGACAATGTGCTCCGATTTGCTTGACGAGCGTACGCGCACGGGTTATAATATCTACTGAATGATAAAATTCAACTTTTTCGGAGGTTCCTAATGAGTAAAAAAATGACCATCGACGGCAATACAGCCGCCTCGTATGTTGCGTATGCGTTCAGTGAAGTCGCCGCAATTTACCCCATTACGCCCTCTTCTCCGATGGCGGAATACGCCGACGAATGGGCGGCGCAAGGTCGCAAAAACATGTTCGGACAAACCCTTCGCCTTGCCGAAATGCAATCGGAAGCGGGCGCTGCGGGTGCCGTACACGGTTCTATTTGCGCGGGCGCACTGACCACGACTTACACCGCAAGCCAAGGTTTGCTGCTGATGATCCCCAATATGTACAAAATCGCGGGCGAACTTCTCCCCTGCGTATTCCATGTTTCGGCAAGAGCCCTTGCCGCGCACGCCCTTAACATCTTCGGCGACCACGCCGACGTCATGGCATGCCGTCAGACGGGCTTTGCGATGATCGCGTCCAACTCCGTTCAAGAAGCGATGGACCTCGCGTTGGTGTCCCACCTTGCAACCCTCAAAGCCAAAGTCCCCTTCCTGCACTTCTTCGACGGCTTCCGCACCAGCCACGAAGTCAGCAAAATCGAAGCGATCGACTACGAAGACATGCGCAAACTCGTTGACATGAAGGACATCGAAGACTTCCGTCAACGCGCGCTCAACCCCGAGCATCCGCATCAGAAAGGCACGGCGCAAAACGGCGATATCTACTTCCAGAACCGTGAAGCCGCCAACAAGTATTACCTCGCCACCCCCGCCATCGTCCAAAAATGCATGGATCAGGTCGGCGAACTGACGGGTCGCAAATACAAGCTTTACGACTACTACGGAGCGCCCGATGCCGAAAAAGTTATTGTTATTATGGGTTCGGGCGCAGATGCCTGCGAAGAAACCGTCGACTACCTTAACGCAAAAGGTCAGAAAGTCGGTTTGCTGAAAGTCAGACTTTATCGCCCGTTTGCCGCAGACATCTTTGCCGCGGCGATCCCCGCAACGGCAAAATACGTCACCGCCATGGATCGTACCAAAGAAGCAGGCTCCCTCGGCGAACCCCTTTACCTCGACGTTGTCGCCGCACTCCGCGACCGCGACATCACCGTTCTGGGCGGCCGTTACGGCTTGGGTTCCAAAGAATTCAACCCCACGATGATCAACGCCATCTATAAGAACATGGGCGGCGCCGACAAAAACAACTTTACGGTCGGTATCGAAGACGACGTCACCGGAACCTCCCTTCCCCTCGACGAATTTGTCAATGCCGCACCCGCAGGCGCAATTTCCTGCAAATTCTACGGACTCGGTTCGGACGGCACCGTCGGCGCCAACAAAAACAGCATCAAAATCATCGGCGACCACACCGACAAATACGCACAAGGCTATTTCGTTTACGACTCCAAAAAGTCGGGCGGCATCACGATTTCGCACCTGCGTTTCGGCGACAAGCCCATCAAGAGCAGCTATCTGATCGACCAGGCAGACTTCGTCGCTTGCCACACGCCGAGCTATCTGTTCCGTTATGATATGCTGAGCGACCTCAAAGAAGGCGGCACCTTCCTGCTCAACAGCATCTGGGAACCCGAAGAGATGGACAAAGAACTTCCCGCTTGCGTCAAAAACGCCATCGCCAAAAAGCACATCAAGTTCTATACCCTCGACGGCAACAAAGTTATTTCGTCGATCGGCGCAACCAAAGGCGTCAACACGGTTATGCAGGCTGCGTTCTTCAAACTGAGCGAAGTCATCCCCTACGCCGACGCCGAAACTTATATGAAACAAGCGATCAAAAAGTCCTACGGCAAAAAAGGCGACGCCGTCGTCAACATGAACTACGCCGCAGTGGACGGAGCAATCGCGCAACTCAAAGAAGTCAAGTATCCCGAAAGCTGGGCAACGACGACCGAAGGCGCACCGATGGTCACCCCCGCCGACAACGACTACTTCCGCAACGTCATCAACCCCATCCTCAAGCAGGAAGGCGACAAACTCCCCGTCTCCGCATTCAACGCCGACGGCACCGTTCCCACCGGCACGACCAAATTCGAAAAACGCGGTATCGCGGTCAAAGTTCCCGTCTGGATCAAAGAAAACTGTATCCAGTGCAACCAATGTAGCTTTGTTTGCCCCCATGCCGTTATCCGTCCCGTACTCGCGACGCCCGATCAGCTCAAAGCCAAACCCGACACCTTCGAGACCAAAGACGCCGTAGGATTCAAAGGATATCAGTTCCGTATTCAAGTCAGCCCCTACGATTGTACGGGTTGCGGCAGCTGCGTCAACGTCTGCCCGGCAAAGACCAAAGCGCTTGTCATGGAACCCGTTGCCGAAGCGATCGCCAAAGACGCCGTCAACGCCGAATACGCGTTCAATCTCCCCGAAGCCGACAAGGTCTACAAGATCGATACCGTCAAAGGCAGCCAGTTCAGCAAACCGCTGTTCGAATTCTCCGGCGCCTGCGCAGGCTGCGGCGAAACGCCTTACGTCAAACTGATCACCCAACTGTTCGGCGATCGCATGATCATCGCCAACGCAACGGGCTGCTCCAGCATTTACGGCGGTTCGGCACCCACCTGCCCCTACACGACCAACGACAAAGGTCACGGTCCCGCCTGGGCAAACAGCTTGTTTGAAGACAACGCCGAATTCGGTTACGGCATGAACCTTGCTTACAAGCAACGCCGCGCGATGCTCCAAGAGCAGATCACCGAACTCAAAGCCAAATACGGCGACTGGGCAGAAGGCGTTGCCGCCTGCGACGCATGGCTTAACAATATGGATGACGCCGAAGGCAGCAAGAAAGCTTCGGAAGAACTGATCGCCTGCATCGAAAAATGCAAAGATTGCGGATGCGAAGCCGACGAACTCCAAAAAGAAATCCTCAAAAACAAAGACTGCCTCGTCAAGAAGTCGATCTGGATCTTCGGCGGTGACGGGTGGGCATACGATATCGGTTATGGCGGCGTCGACCACGTTCTCGCGATGGACGAAGACGTCAACATCCTGGTTCTCGATACCGAAGTTTACTCCAACACGGGCGGACAGGCGAGCAAATCGACCCCGACGGCTTCGATTGCCAAGTTTGCCGCAAGCGGAAAACGCACCAAGAAGAAAGACCTCGGCATGATGGCAATGAGCTACGGATATGTTTATGTCGCTCAGGTTTCGATGGGCTCCAACATGAACCAGCTGATCAAAGCCCTCAAAGAAGCCGAAGCTTACAAAGGACCTTCGCTGATCATTGCTTACGCAACCTGTATCAACCACGGCGTCAACATGTCCAACGCCATGCTCGAGATGAAGAAAGCGGTCGACTGCGGCTACTGGCAGCTCTACCGTTACAATCCCGATCTCGCCGAACAGGGCAAAAACCCCTTCACGCTGGACAGCAAAGAGCCGACCGGCGACTACCAGGCATTCCTTGCCGGCGAAGTGCGTTACGCCTCTCTCAAAAAGCAGAACCCCGAAATCGCGGCAAAACTCTTCGAAGTCAACGAAAAACAAGCCAAAGCCCGTTACGAAGGCTACAAGACGCTTGCCGAAAACAAAGACTAAGTCTTATATCGCTTCCAAAACAGCCTCTCCCGCGGGAGGGGCTGTTTTTTTATAATCCGATCGGGGGTGCGCATACTATCGGTATGAACAAAAAATGTCTTGCGCTACTGACCGTAATCGGACTGACGATTGTTGCAACCGTTCTGCTGTGCGGCGTTATGACGCCCGCGCGCACGCTGACTTTGACCGACGGAGATTCCTACACCCGAACGCTGACCTATCGCGTCTCGATGGCGACGCGACTTAAAATCCGATTTCGCTACCGTGACGATTATCTTGCCTTCCGCCAAGGCGAAGGCGGCGGCTTTCGGGCAGCGGACGCTTTGTCCGACGAACTTCAGCCGTTTATCCGACAAGCGGCGGAAGAGGCAGGCGTCGCGCCACGGGACGCAACCGTCGTACGCAAGCAAGACAAAACTTTTACGTTTACGGCAGAAC
>DVOH01000055.1 GCA_018713745.1 Candidatus Stercoripulliclostridium merdipullorum
CCGAGGTGCTTGCGCTCCAGCCTCGTCCACAGATCGTAGAAGGAATCCAACAGGGCAAGCAGCTTTGCGTTGGAGGAGCGGGAGCTGACCTTGAGTTCGCCGAGCGCATAGTCCACGGACTTATACAATTCGACCTGATATTTCATCGTCGGGTTGTAAGGATAGGTCAGTGTACCCGTCGCCGCGGAAATGGTTTGCGAAGGTTGATTCAGCAAGCGCAAGCCTGTTTCGTGACGGATCCAGTCCTCCATCCGACGGAAAATTTTGTCGATTCGCATTTCGGGCGTTTCGTATCCGAAATACCGGGCGAGGATCGCGTCTATCGTTGCCGAGCGGTTGGAGCCGGTTTTGGCGGCAAGGCGGTCGACTTCGGCGATCAGATCGTCGTTAAGAATCAGACTGTAAAGGCTCTTCATAAGGATGCTCCTTCGGCTTCTTTTGATAACATTATACGACCATGAAAATAATTTGTCAACAAAATTATATAATAAAAACAACAAAATATAAAATCCGACGACAAAGATTTAATTCTCACGCGACAGAAAGTTGCGCTGCGATACGGGAAGTTTCAGCACGCCGCGTGCAAATCCGATCAATCTCCGGCGTGATTATGATAAGGAATAAGATAAGTATTTATTAAGGAATAAGATTAATATTTATAATATTAAATAAAATTCGGTCAATCCTTGCCGGATTCCTGCCGATTACGACAGGGTGCGGCGTCGATCAGATCGGAAATTACGCGCGAAGCAATCAGCATCCCTGCAACGGCAGGAACCGTGACAAGACTTCCGGGGACGTCTCTGCCGTTTTCGCGCCGACGATTGGCGGGGGTAAGGGGCGACTCGTCCGAATAAACGACGCTCAGATGGCGGATTCCGCGCAAATTCAGCTCTTTGCGCATTACACGAGCCAAAGGGCAAACCGAGGTTTTGGAAAGGTCGGCGATCTTCAGCCGAGAGGGATCGGTCTTGTTGCCGGTGCCCATACATGACAGAATCGGAATGCCTGCTTCGGTCGCTCGGACGGCGAGTTCGATTTTTGCCGTAACGGTGTCGATCGCATCAATAATGTAGTCATAGCGTTTCAGATCGACGGTATCCGCCGTGTCGGGCATATAAAACAGAGGATAACATTCGACTGCGGCATCGGGATTGACGGACAGGATTCGTGCTTTTGCCGCTTCGGTTTTGAGCATCCCTACCGTTTGAACGGTCGCAAGAATCTGTCGGTTCAAATTGCTTTCGGCAATGCGATCGGGATCGACGACGGCAATCGTTCCGACGCCTGCGCGCGCCAAGCCTTCGATGGCGTAGCCTCCCACGCCCCCGGCGCCGAACACAATCACCTTGCTTTGTCTGAGTGTACGGATTGCCTCTTCGCCGAGAAGCATTGCGGTGCGGAACGTTCTTGTAGGAATCATCGTAGTACCTCATTGAGACGGTCGAGGATTATTTCTGCGTTTTGGGAAATATCGGATGCCATCAATCCGTATTCGCCCCTTTGCTGTTTGGCAAGATCGCCCGCCGCGCCGTGCAGATACGCTCCGAGCCTTGCCGCGTCAAAGGGCTTTGCTCCTTGTGCGATCAGTCCCGCAACGATCCCCGCCAGCACGTCACCCGAACCTGCGGTTGCCATGCCGCAGTTTCCGGTGGGGTTGATAAAGGCGGTTGCGCCGTCCGTAATGACGCTTCTTGCGTCCTTCAGTAGAACGGTATAGCCTGTTTTGCGTGCAAATTCGCGGGCGTGTCCGATCGGGTCGCGTTTGATCTCGGCAACGGAAAGCCCCGTCATCCTATGAAATTCGCCAACGTGCGGTGTCACGACGACGGGAACATCGGCTTTGGGGAAATTTTGTCCGAAAAGATTCAGCGCGTCGGCGTCGAGGACCAACGGTACGGCGGCTTGCCGAACCAAAGCGCCGATTGCTCGCTTGCGCGTCGGCGTGATGCCCAGTCCGCATCCGGCAAGGACGACATGAACGGAAGCGGCGCGGGAAAGCAGTTTTTGGGGGTCGGAGAAAGCGTCCGGTCGCAGGACGGCTTCGGGAAGCATGGCGCCGATCGTGCGTGTCGTCGTGCGGTCGCCGAACAATTCGACCAGTCCGCATCCCACGCGATAAGCGGCTTTTGCCGCGAGATAGCCGGCACCGGGCATGTCGGCGGAACCGACGACGGCAAGTACCTTGCCGAATTTGCCTTTGTCGGCGTCGGCGCGCCGCGGCGGAATCAGGCGCAAATCGTCCGCTGTCGAAACAAAAATATCGGCAGTATCCGTGGCAATTCCGATCTCTGCAACGACAAGTCGTCCGGTGTGAAAGGCGCCGGGATAAAGATAATGCTGAGGTTTGGCGGCGGCAAACGTTACGGTAACGGCGGCGACGGGCGCAGCGTCGTCACAGTCGGTTGCGCCGACTCCCGAAGGGACGTCGACGGCAAGCACGGGGACGCCTGCGCGGTGTGCCGCGATAAAAAAGCGTTTTGCCGCTTCGGGCAGCGGGGGGTGAAATCCGATGCCGAACAATGCATCGACAATGACGGAATAGGTTGCGAGTTCGGGATTATCGGTGACCGAAACGCCGGACTTTGCGGCGCGATGCGCTTGATGGATCGCTTCGGGCGTTTGCGGCGTGCCGCACGGGGCAAAAACCGTAACGTTGATTCCTTGATGGCGGAGGATGTCTGCTACGGCGTAGCCGTCCCCGCCGTTGTTGCCTTGCCCGCATACGACAAGTACGCGACGAAGATCGAAGGACAAATGCAATTCGGCGACGACCGCTTCGGCGGCGCGTTCCATTAAGACAAGAGAAGGCGTTCCGCTCTCGATGGTCATTCGGTCTGCACGTTTCATCCGATCGTTGGTTAAGACGGGTTGCATCGCTGCCTCCTACGCTTCTGGGGTGTTTTTGAGAGATTGCGGCAGAATGACGGTGAAAGTCGTTTCTCCGCGTTCGCTGGCTGCCGAGATTGTTCCGCCCAGCGATTCGGTCAGGCTTCGCGCAATGGCAAGCCCCAGTCCGAAACTCGCGGTGCCGTCGTCTTCGCGCGATCGTTCGACCTTATAGAATCGCTCGAAGACAAATTCGAGATCTTCGTGCGGAATCGTGCGCCCGGTATTGCGTACCGTCAGGACTGCACAAAATTTCAGGTTGATATAGCGGGAGGTCAATCCGACGGTTACGGTTCCGCCGCGATTGACGTATTTGAGCGCGTTGTCCAATAGAATGTTGACGATTTTGACAAAACTGTTTTCGTCGGTATAAAGCGTAACGTTGGAGCTGAGGGAAGTTTCGAGGGAGACGTTTTTTTCAAAACAAGCTACTTCAAAGGCAAGCAATGCGGCGTTAAGCGCGTCGCCGAGATTGACATTTGTTTTGGGAGGTTGAACCCCCGACTCGGCACGGGAAAGTTCGAGCATATCGTGGATGAGGGCGTTCATGCGATCGATCTGTCCGTTGGCATCGCCGAGCCAGCGTGAAAACTCGGGGGAAGCGGGTGATGTTTCGGCAAGCAGAGAGAGGTCGGTTGCGATGATGGCAAGGGGAGTTTTGAGTTCGTGCGAAGCGTTGGCGACCAGTTCTTCCTGTTTGCGGATGGCGAGTTCGGCGGGCAGGACGGCTTTCTTGCTGAACATCATCGCCAGCAATCCGACGACTGCGACGCAGATCAAGTAGGTGCAGCCGAGGGTGACGGCAAGCGTGAGAAGCGTATCGCGTTCTTTGGAGTATTCGTAAACGGCATAGCGCACGCCATCGTCGTCTTCGGCAGAACTCATTGCGCGAAAATACATGCCGTCCGTACGAAATACGGTATAATCTGCCCGAACGTAGGCAAGGATATGGGGAAGATAAGGGGTAAGATAAGAAGGATCGGTTTCGGAAACGTTGCCGTCGTCGTCAACGAGAAAGGAGAATACGCTGAACTGCGAGGGAATGGGATCGGAAACGTCGGGATATTCGACCGAGGACTGACGGAGCGTGGAAAGCAACAGTTCGTCGATGCGTGCCATGGTCGTGCGGTAGGTAATGACAAAAATCGTTCCGAACGCCGCCAGCATAAACAGACTGCCGATCAAAAGGGAAATAACGGTAAAGCGCAAACGGAGTTTTTTGATCAGCTTCATTGTTTTTTAACCAGCTGATACCCGACGCCGCGCACCGCGGTTATGGTGAAATCGGCTTCGAGAAAGTTGAGCTTTTTGCGCAGAAACGAGATGTAAACTTCGAGGGAATTGCTTTCGTACTCGTCGAAGCCCCAGATTTTGGCGATCAGGTTTTCTTTTTCGGCGACGAAAGAAGGTTTTTCCATCAGGTAGCGCATAATTTCGAATTCTTTCACCGAGAGGTTGACGGATTTGCCGTTTCCTTCGAGGCAATGGCGCGATAAGCTCAGCGAAACCGTTCCGAACGTCAAGGCGTCGTCGAGATAGAACTCTCCTTTGCGTCGCGTGACGGCACGAATGCGCGCGAGCAGTTCGAGATTGGAAAAAGGTTTGGACAGATAATCGTCCGCGCCCAAATCAAGTCCGTTGATTTTGTCCGTTTCGCGCCCCAATGCGCTGAGCAGAATCACGGGAGTTTTGACTTCTGCCGCGCGCAGTTCGCGTAAGACGTCCCATCCGCTTTTGACGGGAAGAAGAATATCCAATAAGATCAGGTCGTAAAGCCCCGTCATGGCGAGTTCCAGTCCGGTGGCACCGTCTGCAGCGGTTTCGACGAGATAGCGCTCCCGTCTTAAGACGGCATCGAGTGCGTCCGATAATTGTTTGTTGTCTTCAATCAATAAAAGCTTCATATTTTTATATTACCACGACCGAACGCAAAAGGAAAGTCTTTTGTTGCCGCAACGCCATATGCGTTGACGACAGGCGGATCGTATGCTAAGATAGATCCGATCGGAGCTTAAGAGATCCGATCGGTACAAGGAGGATGGTATGAAAACGTTAAAACGAGTTTTGAATGCAATGTTGATCCCGGTCCTTTGTCTTTTGCCCGTGGCTTGCAGCGATAAAACGCCCGACCCGATTTCCGATCGCTATGAAGACCTCGCAGCGGACGGTCGATTCGAAGTCAAGAAAGGCGGCGCGGGCGACGAGGCGGTTTACGATTTCGGCAAGACCGTACGATTTAATGCCCTTCGGCTGTCCGAACAGAAATCGGCTATCACGAAGTTTGAAGTATTTGCCGACGACGCTACGACGCCGTTCTGGGGCGGAGATTTTGTCGACGGATATCGCTACGGATCGTTTGAGGCGGTTTCGGCATCTAAAATCCGAATTAAGGTATATCAATGTGAAGATAACTGGAAGCTCACTTCGGTTGAGGCATATT
Organism: Candidatus Stercoripulliclostridium merdipullorum; assembly: GCA_018713745.1. Classification (GTDB taxonomy): domain Bacteria; phylum Bacillota; class Clostridia; order Christensenellales; family DTU072; genus Stercoripulliclostridium; species Stercoripulliclostridium merdipullorum. The sequence goes on from DVOH01000055.1 coordinate 5,330, forward strand.
ATGCCGATCAGGGCGGAGCGTCGTTTGAAGTGATGAGTTACGTCACGGTCGATTCGGCTTATCGCTTGGAAGACAAATGGAAAGCCAATGCCGCCGTGATGGATGAATTCAACGTCATCGGCAATTTGTATTTCGACCGTAACGGAGCCCTTCATTATCAGGATTATCTCTTTGACGGCAAAAGCGTCGACGGAAAAACCGTCCTAAAAGGCGCAATCGCCAAACTGAAGTCATTCAATCCCGAAGCGAGAATTACGCTGACCGTGCTCGGAAACCGTGATTTTACCTCGGACGGTTTGACTGTAGAGGAGCGGCATAACGAAGCGATGGGCGACCATGCCGACACTTTGACAAAAAACTTGCTTGCACTGCTGCAGGAAACGGGCGCAACCGGGATTTCGTTCGACTATGAGTATCCGCACAAACTCAAGTCCTTCAGGATCTTTGCCGAATATCTGGAGTCGCTGGATGCCGCTTTGCCAGAAGGGGTAATGCTGAGTGCGGCGGTTTCGCTTTGGTGCATCCGTCCCCTCCATCTGACGGTAAAACGGCTGTCCGTTCTGGATCGTATCGAACTGATGGCTTACGATATGTTTGACGATCGCGGCAATCACGCAACGTTTTACGATACCTGCTATGAAACCGTAAAAGAACTCGGTCGGCGCGGGGTCGATCTGTCCAAAGTGCGCCTCGGATTGCCATTCTATTCCCGTCCCGTCAATCATGATGAATTCTGGGGATCCTACGGCAATATCGCCGAGCAGCTCCCGCGTTTTGACAATACGATCCGTGAGGCGTACGAAACGATTAACGGCGTGCAGAAGCCGGCAACCGATCAATATTATAACGGAAGGCAAATGATTTACGACAAGACGGCGTTTGCAGTCGATGCCGGGCTGCGGGGGGTAATGATCTGGCATTTTGTCTGCGACTCGAGCGACCCGAGTCTTGCGCTGACATCACAAATCGCCGCGGCAATCGAAGCGCGGCAGGGAAAATAAAGCGTCTTTCACGAAAGGCTTAGTGGTTCATGGCAATCGTTACGGCAAAGAGGCATTGGGCGACGTAATAGGTGATCAAGACCGCATATACCAATACGGGATGCCCTTTGCGTTTGCCGTAATCCTTAAAGATGATCAAAGAATCGCTGAGCGCAAACAAAACGCCAGCCGAAAGTGCGAGCGTACTTTTGAGCGAAGGTGCGCTGAGATAATAGTTAAGCGTCGATACGACCATCAGCCCGAGAACGACCGAATAAATCAAAAATACCGGTGTAAGTTTACCGAACGATACGGCTTTGACCGCGATGGAAGCGCACAGTCCTACGGTCAGGATCAGCGCGACGGGCAGTAAACGGAAGTCGAACGGCGTTGTCGAAAAGAACAGCGCGATAAAAAACAAATGCCCGCCCAAAAAGGTCAAAAGACCGAAGGCGTCAAACATCATTTTATTCTGATGCAAGACAAGTCCTTCGGAACAAAGAAAAAGATCGCCGAGCATTCCGAGCGACAGGGCCGAAAGAACCAAGACGGCATAGACCGAAAGTTGCGCTGAAGCCGTCGCGGCAATTCCGAGGAAGAAAAAGCAAAGGGAGGCGACAAACTTAAAAACAAAACGCAGACGGGGATTCTTGCGCAAATAAAACGTACCGCTGAGACCGGCGGAGAGGACGGAAACGGCACCGAGTACGGAATAAACGACGATCATAGAGCTACCTCGTTGGGAAGGGCGGAATCAAAGGATAGGGGAAGTATATCACAAATCGGGTTGCGGATCAAGGCGGAAAGCTCCGCAACCCGACAGAAAAGCGCAAGAATTTGCGCTTTTTGTCATAATTTTAGTCGTACGGTTGAAATCTTGTGATCGTGCCCGGTACGCGCGTCCAGAAATTACGATAGGAGTTCAGGCGTGCTGTGGGGACGAAGATTTTCCAAGAAGCGGCGTTTGCGCCCGAGATCGAGAAGCAGTTGTCCGCGAGCTGTCCGCTTTTGACCGACCAGTCGTCGTTTTCGAGGGTTTCCCAGCGGATAAAGATTTTTTCGAGGGCGGTTAAGGCGTTGAAGGCAAACGAGTCGATCAAGCCGATGCGGTGGGGAAGCGTAATTTGCTTCAGCGACGGAAGAGAAGTAAACGCCCCTTGATGGATCCGCGTAACGGTATAATACTTGCCGAGTCCGAAATCGGTCTCGAGCATCGATTTGACGTCAAGCGTTTCGGCGCTGCCGCGGTAGCGTTCGATAATAACGTTGTAGCGGTTGGCAAAGCCTTCGGCGGGAGGGGTGGTTGCGCGCAACAGCACGCTCAGATTGTTTAACGTGCGGGAATAGTAGACGCGATCCATGATCTCCGGGGTGGCGGACTTGCCGTAATAGGAACTTTCGGCATAAGCCGCGATTGCGGTTTCGGCAACGACGAGATCGGGTTTGATCGCGTCTTTTTCGGTCTGGAAAGCGTAATCGCCGCGCGGAACGGGCGTTGCGGGCAGGCGAATAAAGCCGTATTGCAAGGTGCGCTCGAGGGTGGGCTCGGTATATTTGTCCGACTTGATCTGCTCCCAGGTCGGGGTCTTGGCGGTGTTGCCGTAAAACGCCTGATTGGCAATCAGCGTGGTATCCGAGCGCACGATGACGTCGATGTGCGAGGCGGGATAGCAATAGACAAGCGTTGTGCCGAGATAGGCGACGTTTCCGCCCGAAGGCGCGGCTTTATTGAGCCATGCGGTAAAGCGGAAGGCTTCGCTTTCGAGTCGGGCTAAGGCGGTCGGCGCGGTAATCGTAGCCAGATCGAGCGCGCCCCAGAACGCACGCATCCCGATCGAAGTGACGTGGGTAAGATCGACGGACTCCAGTCCGCTGTAGGCAAACGCCTGGGAAGGAATGGTTTTGAGCGAAGAGGGGAGCGCGATCGATTTCAGCGCATAACACTTGGCAAAAGCTTCCGATCCGACGGTGCGCAAAGAGGAGGGCAAGTTGATCGAGGTCAGCGATTGGCAGTTGCCGAACGCCCCTTCTCCGATCGTCGTCACGCCGCTTCCGATCGAGCTGTGAGGAAAGGTCACGGTCGTAAGTTTAGTGCAGTTGACAAAGGCGTATTGATCGATATAGCGGAGATTGGAGGAGATCGTAACGGTTTCCAGCGCAGGCATATCGGCAAAGGCGCGCGGCCCGATTGCACGGATTTCGGTCCCTTCCGGGTCGGTTTGGGGAATCGAAAGTTCGTTGTAGCGGACGTGCGGCGTTTTCAGTCCCGTGATGCCGTAATACGTCGTTCCGTCGATTTCGATGTTGCCGTATTCAAATTCGGCTTCCGCTTCGCCCCAGCCCGCATACAGGCGAAGATCCCCGTTGATCGGCGTGGAAAAGTCAAAAGCGTTTTTCAGTTCGGCATCGGTATACCACGCGTAAATGCGATATCCCGGACGCGAGGGGTCTTCGGGACGGGTGGCGTAGCCGTTGGGTTCGATATATTGATTGGGGATTGCCCCGACTTCGGTAATAAATTCGACGACGAACTTGCCGTCATGCTCGGGGTCGGACGGCGTGGGGTCGGAGGGCGTTACGGCATATACAATCAGGGTGGCGGTTGCCTGCTTTTCGCCCGAAACGGCGGTCAAAACGGTGATTCCTTCCGAAAGCCCCTTCAGAGTTTGCCCGTCGCTTTCCACTTTGGCTATGGTATCGTTGCGGACGGAGAGCGTGTAGTCGTTCTTGGCAGGCTTAACGCTGACACCGGGTTTTAAGGAAGGCGCGGTGTCGAGATAGATAATATAGGTATCGTTGTCGAACGAGAGACTGCGCGTGTCCTTGCAGGATACAAGAACCAGTGCCGTTACGGCTACGATACAAATGACAATCACACGGATCAAATGCTTATTCATATCAGAATTATACCATATCTTATCGCATAGTACAATCTTATTTTGGCGATTGCGTCGAAATCGATCGGCAAGTAGCGGTGACAAAATATGGATTATTATATTTTTTATATAGATGATGCGGATTCGGGGCATTCGCGGATCGTCCGGGGCGTTATGCGGGAATAATTACATCTGGAAGATCAAAGGTGTTGCTGTATAAAATTTTTAAAATTCAAAAAATATTTGCATAAAACGCTTGCATTATTCATTGTTAAGTGATATAGTGTTCCCATCACCTGAAACAGGAAAGGAGATTGAATTATGAAAAAGATTCTGATTGCACTTCTGGTTGTTGCAGTCGCCGTCGCATCCTGCATCGCGCTGATCGGCTGCAAAGATGAAGAAAAAAAAGATGAATTTATTGTGGCAACCAACGCCGCATTTCCTCCCTTCGAATATAAAGAAGGCAACAAATTTGTGGGCGTCGATATGGAGCTTGCGCAAAAAATCGCCGACAAACTTGGTAAGACCCTCGTTGTAAAGGATATGGAATTCGACAGCGTAATTCTGTCGGTTGCCAGTGGCGAATCGCATGTCGGTATGGCAGGGATGACGATCACCGACAAACGCAAAGAGACCGTCGATTTCTGTAATCCTTATTACAACGCGTCTCAGATGCTGATCGTCCCCGAAAATGACACTACGTTTGACGGATTGACCACGGCGGCTCAGATCGAAGAAAAACTGAAATCGCTGAGCGGTGTAACCATCGGCGTACAGCGCGGCACGACCGGCAACTACTATGTCAAAGGGGATGCCGATTGGGGATTTGACGGTTTTGCCAACGTTACCTGCAAAGAGTACGACAACGGCGGTCTTGCCGTCAAGGATATTCAAAACGGACAATGCAACTACGTTGTCATCGACGAAATGCCCGCAAAACAAATTGTCGAAACTTCCAATATAGTCAATTCTTCTAAAAAAGTTAAAGTAATCAGTGTGCCTTTGACGGAAGAAGAATATGCTTTCGCCGTAGCGAAAGGCAATACCGAGCTGAAAAACCAGATTAACAGCATAATGGAAGAACTGAAAAAAGACGGAACCTTCCAGGCTATTTTGGATAAATATTTCGCAGCAGAATAACAGAAAAAAGCTGCGACGGATTGCGTCTTGTTATAAGCAATAAATGAGATAAGTTGAGGTTC
>DVOH01000056.1 GCA_018713745.1 Candidatus Stercoripulliclostridium merdipullorum
AAATCGCAACATCCCGCATAGGCATCAATCTCCGCCAAAAAACAAAGGCTTATTTCATCTGAAATAAGCCTTTGAATACTAATTTCTCAAACAAACCCGATTGTTATTTGCGGGGGTTCTTGATGTTGGCGTGTGCTGCCGCGAGGATGGCGATCGGTACGCGGAAGGGCGAGCACGATACATAGGTCAGACCGATGTTGTGGCAGAATTCGATCGTCGAGGGATCGCCGCCGTGTTCACCGCAGATTCCGAGTTTGATCGCGGGACGGGTCGATTTGCCTTTTTCTGCCGCGATGCGGACGAGTTCGCCAACGCCCGTCTGGTCAAGACGTGCAAACGGATCGGACTCGTAGATCTTCTTCTCGTAGTAAGAACCGAGGAATTTGCCTGCATCGTCACGGCTGAACCCGAACGTCATCTGGGTCAGGTCGTTGGTACCGAAGGAGAAGAATTCGGCTTCGGTTGCGATCTGATCGGCGGTGATTGCCGCTCTCGGGATTTCGATCATCGTACCGACGCTGTATTCCACTTTGACACCGGCCTCTTCCATAACCTTTTCGGCGGTTTCGACGACGACGCTCTTGACATAGCGGAGTTCTTTGACTTCGCCGACCAAGGGGATCATGATTTCGGCTTTGACGTTGCCGCCGTCTTTGTTAACGGCGATCGCGGCTTCGATGACCGCTCTAGTCTGCATCTCGGCGATTTCGGGATACGTGACGGCGAGACGGCATCCGCGGTGTCCCATCATCGGGTTGAATTCGTGCAACGCGGCGATGGTGTTTTTGATTTCTTCGACCGAAATCTTCATCTCTTTGCTGAGTTCGGCGATTTCTTCTTCCTTCTGCGGGAGGAATTCGTGCAGAGGCGGATCGAGGAAGCGGATGGTCACGGGATAGCCGTGCATTTCTTTGTAAAGCGCGATGAAGTCGTTCTTCTGCATGGGCAGGATCTTGGCAAGCGCGGCTTTACGTTGCTCGACGGTCTTGGCAAGAATCATTTCGCGCACTGCGGCGATACGGGTCTTTTCGAAGAACATGTGTTCGGTACGGCAAAGACCGATGCCTTCCGCGCCGAAATCGTAAGCGGTTTTGGCGTCGTGCGGGGTGTCTGCATTGGTGCGGACTTTCAGGACGCGGTATTTGTTAGCCCAGTCCATAATCGTCTTGAAGTTGCCGCTGATTTGCGGAACGATCATCGGAAGCGTGCCGGCATAGATGTTACCCGTGCTGCCGTCGATGCTGATATAATCCTGATCGGTGTATTTGACGCCTTTGATCGTAACGGTACGGCCTTCTTCGTCAATAACCAATTCGCCGCAACCCGAAACACAGCAACGTCCCATACCGCGGGCAACGACTGCCGCGTGCGAGGTCAGACCGCCGCGCGCCGTCAGAATACCTTTGGCAACGTTCATACCCTCGATGTCTTCGGGAGAAGTTTCGAGACGGACAAGAATGACATCTTCGCCGTTTGCAGCTCTTTCGGTGGCTTCTTCGGCGCTGAACGCGATTTTGCCGCAAGCAGCACCGGGAGATGCGGGAAGTCCTTCGGCGATGGGTTTGTGCTTTTTGATTTCTTTGGCGTCAAACTGCGGATGGAGGAGATCATCCAGCTGTTTGGGTTCGATCTTGAGCAGTGCTTCTTCTTCGGTGCAAAGACCTTCTTTGACGAGGTCAACCGCTACGTTGATTGCCGACAAAGCGGTACGCTTGCCGTTACGGGTCTGGAGCATATAGAGTTTGCCGCGTTCGATCGTGAACTCCATATCCTGCATGTCTTTGAAGTAGCGTTCGAGTTTGGAGGAAATTTCGACAAACTGCGCGTAAACTTCGGGGTTGGTTTCTTTGAGGTGGCTGATGGGAGAAGGAGTACGGATCCCCGCAACAACGTCTTCGCCCTGGGCGTTCATCAGATATTCGCCGTAGAGGTTTTTGTCACCGTTGGAGGGGTTACGCGTAAACGCAACGCCGGTACCCGAAGTTTCGCCCATGTTGCCGAATACCATCGACTGAACGTTAACCGCGGTACCCCAGTCGCCGGGGATGTTGTTCATGCGGCGATATACGATTGCGCGGGGGTTGTCCCAGCTGCGGAAAACGGCTTCGACGGCGCCGATCAGCTGAACCTTGGGATCTTGCGGGAAGTCCTTGCCCTGTTCTTGCAGATAGAACGCTTTGTAACGTTCGATCAGTTCTTTCAAGTCGTCTGCGGTCAGTTCGGTGTCGAGTTTGACGCCCTTTCTTTCTTTGATTTCGTCGATGATCTTTTCAAAAAAGTTTTTGCCGATGCCGATAACGACGTCGGAGTACATCTGAATGAATCTGCGATAGCAGTCGTAAGCGAAACGGGGATTGTTGGTCAGTTTGGCAAGGCCTTCGACCGACACGTCGTTCAAGCCGAGGTTGAGGATGGTGTCCATCATACCGGGCATCGAAGCTCTTGCGCCGCTGCGGACGGAAACGAGGAAGGGGTTTTCGCTGTCGCCGAATTTTTTGCCGGTTTCCGCCTCGAGTTCGGCGAGTTTGGCAAAGATCTGGTCGATCACTTCCTGCGAAATCTTTTTGCCGTCGGCATAGTATTTGGTGCAGGCCTCGGTCGTGATGGTGAACCCTTGGGGAACAGGCATCCCGAGTTTGGTCATTTCGGCAAGGTTTGCGCCTTTACCGCCAAACAACGCTTTGTTGGAGCCGTCGGCTTCTTTGAACAAATAAACGTATTTTGTCATAGATATTCTCCTCTTGAATTTAGTCAGTTTGAATCAATCGTTATGTTTGTTGGTTTCAACCGATAATATTATACCGATTCCATATAATAAAGGCAAGCGATTTTTCCGGAGAACGGAAACTATTATCGTAAAATAAGAATAAATAACAATAAAAATCGATTTCTGTCCCGAAAATCGATCAGCGATAAAAAAGTTTGACGGCTTCCGAAACCGATCGGATGCGACTTCCGAACACCTGTAGAGCAAGCTCGCCCAAAAATCCGAGCGTCGTGACGACTTCCTGTTCGGAAACGTCAAGCACTTCGAGATCTTCGAGCGTCGCCGCGGCAAGCGACCGACAATACTGCAACGTCCGCACGGGAAGCCCCGCCTCTTCGGTGATTTCCAGTCCGTTCATCGCAAACATGCCGACCAAAAACCGTTCGGCAACGACAAAGGGCGTCGTTTCGAGATACTCGATCCCGCCAAGGGTTTCGAGGGCAAGCCGCAATTCCGCCCGACAGTCCGCACCTTCGATCGTCGCCTTGTCGAGCGTTTCGGCAACAATGGAGGCGGCAGCGGATTTGTCGACTTTTTCCCAACAGCCGAAAAACGTTTTGAGCGGAGCGGCACCCGTGACGAGAGGCGTCTTGCCCTTTCCTTCGAGGGTATACTCGCAATAGGCAAGTTCCTGCGCGGCGGCTTTCAGTTTGGAGGCGGGACTTTTGACGGAGCGGATGCGGACAGACCGTTTGCCGGCTTCTGCCGAAATCAACGTCAGCAGTTTGTCTTTTTCGCCGATATCGGCGGTCCTGACACACAGCGCGGTGATCCGCTCCTCCATAGTTTACCGCTCCTTTTCCTCCTTGTCGCGGAGGGCTTGATACAACATATAATATCCCGGCTTTCCCGTTTTGAGAAATGCCTGCCAGATCTGTTCGCGATTGTCTTCCATACCGATAGTATATCCCGTACGGAAGTCCCTATACTAATAATCCTGCTTTGTGTAGCCCAGTTCGTTCAGAATTCTGTCGTCGTCGCGCCAGTCCTCTTTGACCCGCACCCACAGCGTAAGATATACCTTTTCGCCCGTCATCGCTTCGAGATCCTGACGCGCGTAAGTCGAAATCTTTTTGATCATCGCGCCCTGCTTGCCTAAGACGATGGGCTTATGTCCCGCCTTCTGACAAATCAGATCCGCGTCGATCTGCAATACGCCGTTGTCGCCTAACTCGTATCGGTTGATCGCGACGCCGATCCCGTACGGAATTTCCTGATCCAACAGCCGAAGCGCCTTTTCGCGGATGATTTCCGCCGCCATAAACCGCATATTACGGTCGGTATACAGATCGTCGTCATAAATCTTTTCGCCGACGGGCAGAAGTTTTTTGACTTCGGCAATCAAAGGTCCGATGTTTTTGCCGCGCAGTGCCGATGTCGGAACGACTGCTTTCAGACGAGAATAGCGGCTCAGCGTAACCAAAATTTCCCCGACCTTTTCCCGCGTGACGTGATCGACCTTGTTGACAACGGCAACGACGTTGTCTTTTGCGTCGAGATACCGCTCGAGATTGGCAACGTCCTCCTGCGTCATCCCTTTTTCGGCGTCGATCACATAAACGACCGCGTCGACTTCTTCCAGCGCGGCGGTCACCGAACGCATCATGAATTTGCCGAGTTTGTTTTTGGGTGCGTGCAGTCCCGGCGTATCGACAAAGACGATCTGCGCGTCCTCTTCGTTGACGATCCCGATGATTTTGTTGCGCGTCGTCTGCGGTTTCCAACTGACGATTGCGACCTTCTCGCCGACCAAGGCGTTGATCAGCGTCGATTTGCCGGCGTTCGGTCGCCCGAGCAACGCCACATATCCCGCCCTGAACGGAAGCTCTTCCCGCTTAGGCTCTGCGGTAATGTCGCGCGTAATCCCCGCCGCGTTGAGGATTTCGTCCTGGAGGCGTTCCATCTCCTCCCGCTCTTCTTCGCTTTCGTGATCGAACCCCAAAAGATGGAGCATGGCATGGGCGGTCAAAAATCCGATTTCGCGATAAACGGAATGATTGTACGCTTCGCTCTGTTCGAGCGCGCGGGCAAGGCAAATATAAACTTCGCCCAGCAGAACAGCCCCCGTTTCGGGATCGGTATCGAAGGGATAATCTTCTTTCCGGAAGGGCAACCGAACCTCAACGCCCGGGAAGCTCAGGACGTCGGTCACGGCGTCGATTCCGCGTTCTTCGCGGTTCAGAGTGCAGATTTCTTCTTCCGAGACAAGCTCGACCGAAACGTCGACGTCTTTCGGGCGAATGCCGAAATGCCGCAGAACGCTTTCGGCGGCAATCAGAATGGTATCGCGGTATTGTGTGGTATCGTAAAGCTCAATCATAAATAAGAACCTGCGTGCATACGCCTGTCGGCAGGCGAATTATTTGCTTTGGTATTGAATACGGGAATGGTACATGCTGGGCAAAACCGCAACGAGAACGTCCTCGATCAGCTGCAGATCTTTGTAGGTGATATCGCAGTCCGAGAACTGTCCGAGGTCGGCTTTGCTTTTGATCAGTTTCCGCACGAACCCGCGGAAATCGTCCTCGGTCGGTCCGCCCATGGCGCGGGTTGCCGCTTCGACGGTGTCGACGATCATGATGATTGCCGCGATTTTGCTGGAGGGCTTGGGTCCGGGATAGCTGAACTCGGTACGGTCGAGGGTATCTTCGGTGACGTTTTGAGCTTTGTAGAGGAAGTATTGAACGGGTGTCGTGCCGTGATGCTCCAACGCGACCGACGCGAGGATATCCGGCAATCGCGCCTTGCGAATCATTTCGGCACCGTGCCGGGTGTGAGCGGTAATCATCGATACGCTGACTTCGGGAATGAAATCGTCATGAGGATTGTATCCCTTCTGATTTTCGATAAAGCACTCGGGGTTTTTGAGTTTTCCGACGTCGTGGTAATATGCGGCGGCTTTGGCAAGCTGCGGATTTTCGCCGATTGCAAGCGCGCAAAGTTCGGCGAGATTGCCGACGGCGACGGAGTGATTGAACGTCCCGGGCGCGTTTTTGGCAAGCTCTTTGAGAAGGGGAAAATCGAGGGAACAGATTTCGGAAATGCGGAAGATCGTGTCAACGCGGAAAAGGGACTCGAAAAACGGCAACAGTACCATAAACAGCGCAACGCTCAGCACGTTGGCGACAAACCCCCAAACGCCCGAGATCAAAATTTCGTACGCGCCGCCGCCCGAAAGCAACAAGCTGACCAAAATGGGAATCAACGCCGAAACCAGACCGACAATCAGCCCCATCCCGATAAACTTCAAACGCGTATCCGCACGGTCGGCAAAGATGATCATCAACGTACCCGAAACGACCGAAGCGGGCAAAGAAGCCGCGGCGTCGATCACGGCAGACGTCCCGAAAACGAGGAGATATGTGACGAAAAACGCCTGGCTCATCAGAATATTGGCAACGATGCCGACGCGTTTTTCGATCAGAACCGCAATAATCAGCGGGGCAAAACATGCGGGGATGGCGTACAGGCTGACGGTCTGCGCAAACAAAATTCCGACGAGATAAGATAAAATCATCGCAGAAAGAATAATGGGGAGAATTTTGTTGCGTTCGACGTGAACCGATTTGAGCATCATGGAATAAACCAGCAAAACGGCTATCATCAGCGCAAAAATCGCCGCAATCAAAAAGATTTCTCCGATGACCTTCCCCCGGAAGAAATCGCCCGCCGAACCGAATTCTCCCCAATTAAACAGGCGGAGAATGGCGCCGATCACGATACTGCACAGGATAACCGTAGCGGAATAGCCTGCAATCCGCTTGAGATCGGGTTTGTTTTTTTTGAGTTTCGGCGTCAGAACTTCGGCTAAGACGGTTTTCGTCTTTTTCATCAATCGCATCCTCCGAGCCGTTAAGTCAACGACTCTGTTCTTTCATAGTATATACTTAATCGGGTCGATTTGTCCAGTCTTTTTACCAGATACCAGAACCGTCCGTCGTCGACACCCCCTGCTTGTTCGATCAAAGCAAGCCGCTCCCGCTCGATAATCTCTTCGCGCGACGCCTCAAAATCGAACGGAACGATCTGTTCCTCCGTTTCGTAAAACGTGTAAGAAACAACATATAGCGGCAAAACCGAACCGAGTACTCGGGTGCGGACTTCTGTTTCGTAATGCGCGAAGGGAGCCGCGGGGACATAGTCCAGCCCCGGAAAAAACATCGCCGAAGCCTCCGCGGTTCTACCCGTCCTGACCTGCGTCACGACGGTATCGGCAAACAGCAACTCTTTGTCGTACCAGACCCGCCCGAACACTTCACCCTTTGCCCGGCACGGAATCCGATTGCCTTCGGGGTCGACAAGATACGGGGCAATCAAAACGTCCCCCGCTCGTACGGTATCGCCGATTTTGACAAGCGGCGTCCCTCTCTCGGCAATCACCGCGGTCACGATGCCGTCCCGCGCGGACACAACGGGAACGGGCGTCTGGGTATCCTCGATATCGACTTTGGGCAATTCTTCCAGAACTTCTACAATCAGCTTTGTCCCGACGCGACGGACGTTGGCAAAGGAAATCCCTTCGACCGATTCGATCGCGCGACTCATGCCGTCGGCGTCGTAGAAGCCGCCTACCCCTTTCTTCCAGTGCGCTTGCGCCGCCGCAATCACCGTTTCCGACGGGACAATGCTGTTGCCTCTCACTTCGATCTTCAGGATGGAAGAAGTGTACAGAACGACGGCAATCAACGCAACCGCAATCCCCGCAATCCATCCCCATCGTCCCGAAAGGCGTTTGCCGGCAACTTTAATCCCTTTGCGGGAGAATCGGTATTCCACGTTTGCGCGACGCAGTATTTCCTGCGTACGGGCAATATCTTTTTCGCAGACCGAAAACCGCACCCGTCCGTTTTCACAGGCGATTCCGCTTGCGCCGATCCCTCCGCCGATCAAGAGATTGACGACAAACTCCGCCGGCGCTTCGGCATAAAATATCGCCGTCGTCATCCTGCCGTCACCCCGCTCACTTTGCCGATCAGATACAGCTCTCCCGGATTGATCGCGGCAATCTGCAGGTTTTCTCCGACGACAACCCAGGTTTTCCCCTGCTTTCTCCGAATGACGACTTTTTCGGGTGCGTACGAAACAACCCCTTTATGCCCTTCGATCAGCATGGCGCCCGACGCGTAAATCACCAGTTTTTCTTCGGCGGTTTCCTCCGGTGTCAGCCCGAGGATTTTCCGCTGACATGCGCGATAATCCATACCGCAATATATGCCGCCGCCCCTTCGGATATGCAAAAGCGCGCCTTGCGGCGCGCTTTATTGCGTCTTAATATATTATGTTGATTCCGCCCGTTACGCTTTGACGACCTCGGGCAGAAGTTTGTCGAGATCGGCTTTGGCTTCTTCGGTCAGCGGCAGGAAAGGCTTGCGGACTTCTCCCATCGGGATGCCCATGCGATCGAGCATGTATTTTTCGGATGCAAACACGCCGTGCTTGATGAAAACAGCAATGATTTCGTTGATTTCGGTCTGTTTTGCGCGCGCACCTGCCAGATCTCCGCTTTGGAAGCGGTTGTACAGCTCGACGATCTTTTTGGGCATTACGTTGTAGGTCGATCCGATTCCGCCGTCGGCACCCATCGTAAGACCGGCAATCAGCATTTCGTCAAATCCGTTGTACACGACGATTTCACGCGACAAGTGTTTGAAGCGTTCCAACGTATACAGATCGGCGGAGGTGTGTTTGATCCCGATGATCTTGGGATTCTTCAACATTTCCTCGGCATATTGGGGCGTAAACGCAAAGCCGCCCGAGTTGGGGAAGTTGTAGATGATCATCGGCAGTTCGGTCGATGCCGAAATTTCGTCGTAATACCCTTTGATTGCGGGATACGAAAATCCGTAATAGAACGGAGCAACCGCACTGATTGCATCGTAACCGCAACGCTCTGCGACTTTGGCAAGCGAAATCGCATGCGCGGTGTGGATGGTTCCGACATGTCCGATCAGCGTGGCGCGTCCCTTGGCGACTTCGGCAACGGCTTCCATCACCGTTTTGCGTTCTTCGAGCGTCATCAACATGCTTTCGCCCGTGCTTCCGCCGACATAAAAGCCGGTAACACCGCCTGCGAGATTGTGTTCGACCAGTTTGGCGATCGAATCGACGTTGACGCTTCCGTCTGCGCGGAAGGGAGTCAGCAATGCGGCAATGACACCTTTGAATTTCTGATACATAATAAGTACTCCTTTGAAATATGGATTTTTTATAATTTGCTTTGCATAAAATACGCCGCGCCCATGATCCCGGCATCGTTGCCGAGTTCGGCAGGCGCAACCGCGACTTGTCCGCCGAGGCGGTCAAGAAACGCTTCCCACCAGCGTTCTTTCATTTCGACCACGCCGCCGCCGATGACGACCAGTTCGGGCCGATAGCGATCGGAAATCTTTAAGACAGCATCCGAAAGCCGATCCAAAAAGCCGTCGATAATCGCCTTGACCCGTTTGTCCTCCGAAGCAAACGCTCCGTCCAGTCGCGTCGAGAAGCCCTGCGACTCCAGATCGCGTTTTAAGGCGGTGGCGGAAATATAAGTTTCGAGGCAACCGCGTTTTCCGCAAGTACAGGGTCTGCCGTCTTCGACATACGTCAGATGTCCCAGCCATCCCCCTTCGTCGTCGGGGTCGGACGGAATCGCACCGCTCCTCAAAACCGCACTGCCGATCCCCGTGCCGATCGTAATCATTACGACGTCGCGATATCCGCGCGCGGCACCATAGTGCACTTCGCCGAGAAGCGCCGCCACGGCATCGTTGATGACGGCAGTCTGCCGCCCCGTTCTTTCTTGCACGAACGTTTTGAGATCGAAGCCCGTCCAGCCCGGCAGATTGTCGGTCGCGTAGGTGACGACGCCCCGCTCGGGATCGACCCGCCCCGCCGTCGAAATCCCGACGGGGTCCGATCCGCCGATCTCTCCGATCAGCTGAAGCAGCTGGCGCGTAATGCCCGCGCGCCCCTCTTTGGCGCAGGTCGGAACCTTGCGATACCCGCTGACTTTGCCGTCCGCAACCAATCCGCCTTTGATCGTCGTTCCGCCGATGTCGATGCCCAAAATACTCATTTGAGAGCCTCAAACTCCTTCTTGAACCGCTTGGTAATATCCGCAGGACGCGTCACCGACGAGCCAATGACGACGGCGTGAACGCCGGTTTTTAAGACTTCGCGCAGTTGCCCGACTTCCCAGATTCCGCCTTCGGCAATGACTTTGGCTTTGAGCGTCGAAGTCATTTGCTTCAGCAGATCGGTATCGGGGATGGCGATCCCCTTGGTATCCGCGGTATAGCCGCGCAGCGTCGTGCCGACATAGTCAAACCCCATACGGTCGGCGTTTTGCGCCTCCTCATACGTCGCGCAGTCTGCCATCAGTTCGACTTGGGGATAGTTTTCGCGCGCGTAGCGGACAAGATCGGCAAGTTGTTCGCCGCCCGGGCGGGTACGGAACGTCGCGTCCAGCGCGATAACGTCGACTTTGGTCCCTTCGAGCAAGGCTTTCAGTTCTTTCATCGTGGGGGTAATATAGACGTCCGAGCCGGGATAAACCGCTTTGATGATGCCGATTACGGGTACGTCGACGGTCTTTTGAATATCGTTGATGTCCGAAACGGAATTGGCGCGGATGCCGTCCGCACCGCCGTAAACCGCCGCTTTTGCCATCAGATGCATGATGCCGTAGCCGTGCAGGATTTCCCCTTCCACCGCCTGACAGCTGATGATCAGAGAATTTTGTTTGATTTTCATTGTTTGTCTCCTTTGATCCAATCGAGTCCGAATTTGACAAACTCGATGGTTTCGTGCCGGGTACTGCGTTCGCAGGCAATCCCGATCGAACCGTCGGGAAGACGGGCAATCGAGCTGTAAACAAATTCTCCGTCCCACAAAGTTCTGCTGTACGGGAAGGTCAATCCGCCGTCCTCGCTCAGTCTGACGACGCCGTTGACGCGGCGCTTTTCGTCGGCGGCATTGCAGGTGACGACGCAGTTCTTGTCCCCTTCTTTGAACGCGATTGCCGAAATCTGACAGATCGGATGGGGAAGTTCCTGCCGATAGCGATAGTCGCTCCAGGTCGCTCCGCCGTCTTTGGAGATTGCCGTCGCAATCCGGCGGCATTTGTTGTGGTTGCGGATAAACGCCATCAGATCGCCTTCGGGCGTTTCGACGATTTGCGATTCGGTCAGCCAGAGATCGTATCGGAGGAGATTGGGGTTAAAACGCCATTCCCTGTGGTCGGGGCGGTATGCCTCGCCGATCTTCCAGGTCAAACCGTTGTCGTCGCTGTACAGCGCCGCGGCGTTGCATGCGGGCGGAAAGCGGTGCGTTCCGTAATAAATCGGAAATACCAGTCTGCCTTTGTATTTCCCCTGTTTGACTTCGATCCCGATCCCGGGTCCCGCCCCGATGAAGCCCCAGTTGGGTTTTTTAACTTGCTGATTGAGGCATACGGGAGTATCCCAGGTTACGCCGCCGTCCGTCGAACGGGTCAGCATCAGATACGACGTCGGCTCTTCGCGCAGGACAAAATCCCCTGCTCTGACATTGCCGAGCACGGTATTGACGCTGTCGCGGACGTATCCCTGATCGTCGATGGACCAATCGGTTGCGGTATCGTCACTGCGGTAGATGCGATGATCTTTTATGTAATATTTTTTGCCGTTGCCGATCAAGGTCTGTCC
The DNA here is from genome assembly GCA_018713745.1 of Candidatus Stercoripulliclostridium merdipullorum. Taxonomy (GTDB): domain Bacteria; phylum Bacillota; class Clostridia; order Christensenellales; family DTU072; genus Stercoripulliclostridium; species Stercoripulliclostridium merdipullorum. Next base: position 11,434 of record DVOH01000056.1, read on the forward strand.
TTTTTTGGTATATCCCGTCGTCTGTCGGGAATTCAGAATTCCGATCCCTGCAGGCGTATGGCTGTACAACAGGAACAGCGTATCGGTCGCCGAAGCATACAGGAGTGCGGGATCGATCGCCGCGGAAGAACGCAATTTGGATTCTCCCACCTCTTCGACGATGGTCGACTGTTTCCCCCAAGTGTTGCCGCTGTCGTCGCTGATGCGGATCACCTTGTCGATTCGGTTGGGGTTGTCACCCGCCGTAAAAAACCGTTCGTCCGCAACCGCGATCACGCGGTTTCCCGCCGTAATCAGCGCAGGGATCCGATAGTTGTCTGCGTTGCCCGTTTCGCGGGAAAACAAGGACTGAAACTGTAATTCCATTGATTATTCCTCCTTCTTGGTGCGTTGTTTGGACCCGAGATTGAGTTCCCGGTTGATATATTGATCTTTGGATTCGGTAAAGCGGACGTTTGCCCCTTCCCACAAAAACCGAATGGCGCCGAGCTCGCCGTTGCGGTGCTTGGCAAGATCGAGAATCACGTTGTATTCGGGACGGCCTTTGGAGTTTTCGTCCTCGCGCGACAAAAACAAGACAAGGTCGGCGTCCTGCTCGATTGCGCCCGACTCTCTGAGGTCGCTGAGTTTTGGGGTCTTGTCGTCGCGGTTTTCGATCCCGCGCGACATTTGCGACAAAACAATGACGGGACAGTTCATCTCTTTGGCAAGAATCTTCATCATACGGCTGATATCGCCGATTTCGTTCTGCTTGCTGTCGGTAGCGCGAAGGCGGTCGCCCGTCATCAGTTGCAGGTAGTCGATGACGATCAGATCGATGTGCTTTTCGCGCATCAAAAGACGACGGCATTTGCTCATGACGTCGGCAGGTCTGACCTGCGAAGTGTCGTCGACAAACACTTTACTCTCGGAAACTCCGCTGTGCGCCGCCCACAGAATCTGCTGTTGATTCTCGTTGATGTTTCCCTTGCCGAGATTGGTCATCGAAACGTCGGTGATCGTACTCAGCACACGCTGGGCAAGTTGTACCGAAGGCATTTCGAGGGAGAAAATCGCAATGACCTTGTCGCGCTCTTCGTGCGCGATGATGTTGCTGACGATATTGAGGGCAAAACTCGTTTTACCGACCGAAGGACGGGCGGCAAGGATAATCAGATCGCCCTTTTGCAACCCCCCCGTAATGAAGTCGAACCGCGGGAAATGCGTCATCAGACCGCGATAAGAATTGCGATCTTTGCTCATATTGTCGATGCGCATCAGCAGTTCGCTCGACGCCGCGCCGATCGGACGGAGGTCGCCGCGGTATTGCCCCGCGCTGATGTCCGAAATCAGCTTTTCGCTCAGATTGATGATTTCGTTTTCGTCCTGGGAATTGTAAGCCTTTTCGATAATTTCGTTGCAAGCCGAAATCATTTTGCGCCGCAAAAGGTCGCGCTTGAGCAGTTCGATGTACTCGGAATAGTTCGCCGTCGACGGCAGCATTTCGGTCAGCTCGACGAGATACTCCATCATATTGAGTTCGCCCTGCTTGCTCGCCTCCAGCTTGTCGTTGACGGTAACGACGTCGACGGGGCGGGACTGATCGAACAGCGCGCGACAGGCGGCAAAAATCGTACGGTGCCGTTTATTGTAAAAATAATCCTCCGAAATGCACGGAATCACGTCGCTTGCCACTTCTCCGTCTTTCAGGATACAGCAAAGCAAGGACTGTTCGGCTTCGTAGGCATTGGGATAAATCTTAAGGTTCTTTTGTTCGCTCACGGTAAACTCCTTTGGGTTCAGATCCGTTGATGACGCTTTCGTCCGAGGTAAACCGCCAACGCGAGAGCGGCGGCAAGCAGGAATATGCCGAGCACCAGCCCGTACCACAATGCCGCGTTGGGAACGGTCTGACGGATTTCAAAAACAAAATCCGTCCCGTCCGGATTCATTCTGACTTCGTGGACGTAAATCCCGAGGGAGCGGTCGTAGTAAATTTCGGTGGCGTTGGAATCGATCGTCGTTTTGGCGTACTTGGTGCCGTAATTATAAACGTAGCGCAAATCATCCGGCGTAACGCCCGCATCCAGAACATATCCGCGCACGACGCCGATCAGGCTCGTATCCGAAATATCGGCAAACACCGTCTGCGTCGAAGTGGTATAAATATTGAAAAACCCTTTCTTTTCGACTTTGGCACCGCTGTCCGACGAAGGCGGATCGTAACCCGTCGCGCCCGATGCGATATAGTAATCGGTCAGACTGTCATACCGTTCGGTAACGATTTCGACGCCGTCGGTCTGCGCCGAAGTCTGAAATCCGTTGGCGGCGGCAAGCGCCGCAATCCGAGCAAGCGCAAGATCGATCTTTTCGTCGGCGGTTGCGCCGTAACGTCCGATTGCAGCCGACCGGTCAAAGCGGACGGACAGAGAGCGGTACAGCCCGCCCGAAGAAAGATTGAGGTTGTTGAACGCGATTTCCGCCGTCGGAACCTCGTCAACCGCCGCGCTTTCGGCAAACGCCGGGGCTTGTCGGGAAGCCGCAACGGGACACGCGATCAGCGCCAAAGCGACGGCAAGCAATACGATCGGCAGCGCAACGCGGCGAACTAAAGACATTGCTTCAATTCCTCCAGCGTATTTTTGAATTCCGTCATCGCGACGTCGAAGGGTTTCCGCGACATGAGATCGACCTCGGCAAGGCGCAGGATTTCGAGGGGGCGCAGGCTTCCCCCCGCCGACAAGAAGGCAAAGTACTTGTCGACGTAACCGGGTTCGGACAAAATCCTGCCCGCGATATTGACCGCGGCGGTCAGACCCGTAGCGTATTTATAAACATAAAACGCGTTGTAAAAATGCGGAATCCTCGACCATTCGTAGGCGATGGGATCGTCATGCACGACGGAGGATCCGTAGTACTTTTTATTCAGTTCGAGATAAGCGCGGTTCATGCTCTCCGCCGTCAGCGGCTGTCCCCGTTCGATTTCGTCGTGGGCAAACTTTTCGAATTCGGCAAACATCGTCTGTCGGAACAGCGTCGTGCGGAACATATCGAGATAATAGGACAAAAGATACTTGCGCATCGCCCCTTCGGCGGTGCCGAGCATATACTTAAGGAGCAGCACTTCGTTGACCGTACTGGCGATCTCCGCGACAAAAATTTCGTACCCCGCCTTTTCGTAACACTGCGCTTCGTTGCTGAGATAGGAATGCATACTGTGTCCGAGTTCGTGCGCGATCGTAAAAACATCGTGCAACGTGGGACGGTAATTCAGCAGAACAAACGGATTGGAGTCGTAGCAACCCCACGAATATGCGCCGCTTCGCTTGTTGCGCGTCTCTTCGACGTCAATCCAGCGTTGCGCTTTGGCACGGTCGAGAAGCTCCCGATAGCGGTCGCCGAGGGGATGCAACGCCTGTTTGACCAATTCAAACGCTTCGTCGTAATCCTTCGTCAGATCGACGTCCGGCACGATGGGAACGTACATGTCGTACATATGCAGTTCTTTGACGCCCAGTGCCTTTTTGCGGAGCGCGACGTAGCGATGAACGGCAGGCGTCCCTTTTTTGACCGCGGCAAGCAGGTTGTCATAGACCTTCTGCGGAACGGATTCGGCATACAAGGCGCGGTGTAATGCGCTTTTGTAGCCGCGAAGCGCCGCCAACGTACAATCCTTTTTGACACTGCCGCCGTAGGTCGCGGCAAGCGTATTGTGCATCTCGATAAACGGTTGATAATAAGTGAAAAATGCTTCTTTTCGGACGTTTTGGTCGGGGTTCTGGAG
>DVOH01000057.1 GCA_018713745.1 Candidatus Stercoripulliclostridium merdipullorum
TCAGCGGACGCTGATAAAAAGCACCGATAGCGAAGATCAAGGCGCAGACGATTAGTCCAACGATGGTTAGAGTCTTACCAACTGCATTCAGTTTCCGTTTTAAGGGCGTATCCGTATCATCCTGATTGTCCAGCATACCGGCGATATTACCTACCTCAGTATCCATGCCGGTAGCTACCACAACGCCGGTCGCCCGTCCGTATGTTACAATGGCTGAGGTGTACGCCATATTACTGCGGTCGCCCAGGGGGCAGTCTTCCGGCAGCAAATCTTCCGCTTCCTTTTCAGAAGGGACGGATTCGCCCGTTAAAGAAGCCTCCTGCACCTTCAAGTTGGCGGAATCTATCAGGCGTAAGTCCGCCGGAACCATGTCCCCATCGCCAAGCATCACAACGTCACCCACTACCAGCTCGCTGGCGGGAATTACGGTCTCCTCCCCCTGGCGCAGAACACGGGCCGTTGGGGCGCTCATGTTGCGAAGCGCCTCCAAAGAGGATTGTGCCTTCTTTTCCTGCACAATACCAATGACAGCGTTGACGATTACAATAACAAAGATTACCGCCGCTTCCGTCCATTCCTGCAAAATCGCGGAAAAAGCGGCTGCGCCGATGAGGATAAGTACCATCGGGTCAATGATCTGCGCTTTCAGCATTTGAAGAATGGTTTTGGGCGGTTTCGAGCGCAATGCATTGCGCCCATTTTTTTTCAGCCTTTCGGCAGCCTCGGCATCACTTAATCCTTCCTCGGAGGTATGTAGAGTCTTATAAACCTCCGTAAGTTTCAGTGCGTGCCAAGGCGTCTGTCTGTGTCGATCCATGATGGATTAATCATTCCTTTCTTTGATAAAATTTATATTCTGACCGCCTTTCAGCGGTGGTCAGCAAAAAGAAACGCAAAAAGGCATAGCCTGCTATCTAAATGCTTAGACGCAGGTTATGCCTATATAAAAACGTATTCAGTTTACAATAAGTGTTACTTCGGTCAGCGTCGCTACTGTCGGCGTCGTCCATTGCGATTGTTCCAATCCCTTTCTTTAACGTGCTGTTCTATAGTATACAGGAGATGTTGTAAAAAGTCAATAGGCAAAATGTGATTTGGCGTATTGCATACATTTCATCTAAAGAGAGCGGTTTATAGCCGCAGAATAAACAGAGAGATCCCCGCTTTTGTGGCGGAGTTCTATGCCCCAGAATTATTCAAATTTCCTGTCGTACAACAGTGCCGCGATCAGCACCACAAAGCAGGAACCTGCATAGTTACCACTCATTGTGCCACCTTAGGTGGAGGTGGGAGTATGACATGAGGATGGAAGATGCCAGCACGGCACTTCCGTCCTTTTTTGTGGAAATAATGAGGCTTCTTTGAATTCATCACTTGACATTATGGCAAAGAGCTGAAAGCGAGCGAAACGTTAAGCCTCGAATTTATCCGCAACGCTTCGCACGAACTGAAAACGCCGCTTTCGGTTTTGAAGGGATATGCGGATTGGTTGCAGTCGCCCGATTTGACGCCCGAAGAACAGTCGGTTTGTCTCGGCGTTATCGCAAAAGAAGTCGACCGCGCGCAGAATGTTGTGGGGAAGATGTTGGAACTTGCACGTCTGCAATCGAGCGACCGTCTTGTCAAGAAGGACAGATTCCGCATAGACGAACAGATACGGGACGTAATTTTGGCGATGCAGGTTGAATGGATGGCAAAAGGAGCGGAGTTTGACGTCGAACCGGAAGAAGTCGAAATCGTCGGGAATTGCGAAATGACCTATCATATCTGGCAAAATCTGATCTCCAACGCCGTTCGGTTTGTCGATCGGGGCGGGAAGATTACGGTGCGTCTTAAGCAGGAAGATTGCGTCGCATGTACCGTAGCCAATACGGGCGTTCCCCTTCCGAAAGAAGAGCAACCCTTGATTTTTCAACCGTTTTATCGCGGAATGCGAGAGGATCGGGCGCAGGGCAGCGGACTGGGGCTTGCGATCGTGCAAAAAATCGTCGAAAAATCGGGCGGCAAGAGCGGAGTCGAGACTACGGAGAAAGAAACGATTTTCCGAGTCGAATTATGATCGGAGCCGAGGCGGTCTTTACACCGCCTCTTTTTTTTGATATAATAATCGAAATCAGAAAGCGATAAGGAGATACCGATGAACGATCTCGAACGGATGATCAGCGGAAGATTGTACAATCCCGCCGCGCCCGAACTGACTGCGGCGCGGCTTCGCGCAAGGCGACTTGCCGATCGTTTTAACCGTACGCGTGCATGGCAGTTTAAGCTGCGCAGTCGACTGATCTGCAAACTGTTTCCCAATGCAATCGGCAAGAGCGACGCGTTTTTTGAGCCGTCGATTCGGGTCGAATACGGATTCAACGTGCGTTTCGGCAAGTGCTTTTTTATGAACTTCGATTGTCAGCTTCTCGACGTCGCGCCGATCACGATCGGCGACGACGTGATGTTCGGTCCGCGTGTAACGCTGGCAACGCCGATGCACCCTTTACTGATCGAAGAGCGGAAATTTCAGTCCTATCCCGACGGTGAATACGATCTCGAGTACGCAAAGCCGATCGTCATCGGCGACGGGGTATGGCTTGCCGCGAGCGTTACCGTATGCGGCGGCGTGACGATCGGCGCGGGGAGTATCATTGCGGCGGGAAGCGTTGTGACAAGGGATATTCCCGCAGGGGTATTGGCGGGGGGCGTTCCGTGCAAAGTCATTCGTCCCTTGACGGATGCCGATCGTATGAAGCCGTGGGATACTTACTGCGCCGCGCGCGCGGTCGGAGGCGACCGCAGTGAGGAACGCAAATGATTTACGGTGATTACGAAGCGCTGATTGCACGAAAAAAGCAGGACGGCGGTTTGACGATGGCGTTCGGCTGTTTCGATATTTTTCATTACGGGCATCTCCGGTTTTTGCAGAAAGTGCGTGAAAAGAGTACCTATCCCGTTGTTGTCGGAATCCTGGACGACGCATTGGTTCGCGCGCGCAAAGGGGACGGTCGCCCCGTCAATTCCGAGGTGCACCGCGCCGAAATCGTCGACGCCCTGAAGTGCGTGGACGGGGTGATTATTTTGTCGCGGGAGGGTGCGTTCGAGCCGTATCGTACCCGTTACGGAGCCGAAGACGATGCCGCCATGCTTTGGACAAAGTGCCTGGACTGTCTTGCCGTTGTCCGACCGACCCGATTTTATTATTCGGACGACTTTCCCGTGACCGACTCGATTTTGAAATTGTTTGCAGATTGTCAGATTTCTGCCGAAACGTTACCGTACACGCAGGGTATCAGTTCGACGGCATTGCTGAAAAAAGCTTCCGACCGATCATAAGATCAATCGGTGAAAGATCGGTGCCGAAGGAAGGCGGAAAAACAGTTTCCGTCAATCGACGCCGAAAACGGATGCTCGTATGCCGATGTGCTGATATGTGCGGTAAAGTTTGAGCCAGTTGGCAATCGATAAGGGCATATAGGGCATATCAACCGATTGGCATATGTTCATCATTGCATGAAAGCGCGTCGCCATATACAGGCGCACATTAAACGCGAGGCATTTGTCCGACAACGGTTCAAGGCGTTCGCAAGTTGAAGCGGCATTCCGATAGCTTCCGATCCAATCCTCGATCAATCGGTCGTCGATCGGCACGGGGTAGTGAACCAGAAAGCTGATCAGATCGAACGCGGGGTGATTGAAAGTAGCCAACTCCCAATCGTACACGCGGATGCCGCGCGGCAGGAAGGTCATGTTTTTGACGCAGAAGTCCCCTTGGCAGAGGGTGCGCTGCCAAGTGTTCAGTCCGCACGCCATTGCATATGCGTCATCGGAAAAGACGCGCATATCCTTAAGGATTTCCTGCGGAAAGTCGGGATAAAGGCGTTGGATATTGTCGTACAGCATTGCCGACAGAGGACGCGCGGCGGTGTAGTCCGACGGAGTCGGAATATTTGCGTGCAAATCGCGTGCCGCTTTTTCCCGCCCCGCATAAACCGCATGCAGACGGGCAAGAAAGTCAGCCGCTCCTTTCAGATCGATCTTGTCGCGGAGAATCGGAAGATATTCCATAACATGCACGCATTCGGCAGGGGATTTGTAACTGCCGTAATAGAGAGGAAGACAAGGGCGTAAAGAGGGGTCGATTCCGTCGTAAATATAATGCTCGCGCAGATGGCTTTCCCGAATGTAAAAAACACCGTAAGCCTTACGATAAATTGCACGGAATTCGGGGGAAGCAAAAGGATTCATGCTTTCTCCGACGCGTTCGATAAAACTCAGGCACTTGCGCTTTGCCACATAGCGTTTGCCGCTATCGGTTTTCAGACAAAAAATGCTGCCGTCAAATCCTTCTTCGATGGCGCCCGACATACTGTCCGCAACGGACAGCGGGCAAAACGACAGCCGATCGGCAGGAAGAGAAAGAACGTCGGCAACGGCGTTTAAGAGGGCTGCTTTGTCGGCAATCATCAGGCTTCCTCCCGATAGCGGTCGACGGTTGCAAGCAAGGCGCGATATTCTGCGGCGATTTTTTGACCGAACGCCGAGTCGTCCCCCAAAATACGCGCTGCTTGCGCGTGATAAAATTCGGCGATTTCCGGCTCAACCGATCTGCGGTTTTCGATCAGATACGATGCCGTCAGACAGTTGATGCGCAATACGCGGTAATAATGCGGGACGTTGCGTGCCTCCGAAATATGCTTTTTATATCCCACAAAGACGGGGTACCAGGACATTCTGCCGTTGTCGTAATACGGCAGGGTCTTGTTTTTGACCGATCGGTCATAATACAGCATCGTAATTCCGGCGTTGAGGGCAAGATTTTCGGGGTCCGCTTTCAGATATTGATAGTAGCGTTCCTCGTCCTCTTCTCCTCCGACGACTTGCAGGGTGTGTAGGAGAAGCATCTGCAGTACGGCGTCGTTTTGTGCCGCGGCAAGGCGGGTGGCGGCAAATGCTTTGATGTCGCGGTACTGCATCGTGCGGTGCATATGGTTGAGGACTTGGAGCAGTCGATAATAGTCGTCCTTCGGGATGTCGTCGTAAAGTTCGATCAGCAGGTGCAATGCGGCGCGCGGATCACGCTCCTCCATGATCAGCGTAATCAGGCGGTTGGTTTCGTTGGAAAAGTTGTATCGGAGCAGATCGGCGCATCGATTTGATCGATCGAACAGAGCGTCCGAAAAGTGTTCGGCAAGCAGATATTCGCAAAACATTTCGTGTGCAAAGCGGTACCCGCTCCCGAAATCGTCTTTTACAATCAGCAGCTCGGGGATGGCGCAAACTGTTTCGACCTCGACGTCGGGATATGCGTCAAGCAAAGCGGAAAGCAGTTCGGGATAGGACTTGCGCCTGCCCGTCGCACTTTGCAAAAAAGTGTGGACGGCAACCTCTTGCAGAATTTTTCGGATCCTTTCTTCCGGGATTCGGTAACCTTTTTTTTCAATTTCGCGGTAAATCATCCCCTCGGTGATTTTGCGGAGCGAAGAGGCTTCGCTGACCGGTTCGACTCCGTCTTCCTCCGCGGTGTAAAGGAGATAGAAGGTCAAAAACAAAATATTGCCGAACAGCTTTTGATGGTTCAGTGCGCGAAGCGTACGGTCGGAAAGGGGATTTCCGGTAAGGCTTAGGGCGGCACGCTTGCAGAAAGACTCGATTTTGTCTTCACTCAAAGGTTTGATTTCGATCAGGCAGTCGACTGCGGGTCGGTAAAGATTTTTGTAAAATCCCGAGCGACAGGAAAACACGAACAGATCTTCGGATTGCGCTTGAAGCCGATCGGCAATTTCGTCATAACTCATCGTGCCGCCGAGTTCGTCCAGCGCGTCGTAGAGGACGATAAAGCGATAATTTGCAGCAACCGCGCCGACGATGGCGTCGGTATACGGCAGACCGTAATGATCGGCAATCAGCCGCAACGCCCCTTCTTTGGTGCAGTCGAAGGATTTTTTGTTGTTCAGATTGAGATATAGGGGCAATACGCCCGGATGTTTTGCACTTTGTTCGGCAAGATTGAGGAACGCTCGTTGCATCAGCTGAGATTTCCCGCATCCCGAAGCGCCGACGACAAACCAACAGGAAGCGTCCGACTTGGCGGTTTCCGTCAACAACAATTCGTCGGGGGATTTGTCCGTGGGCAATCCGTTGACGATCAGATCGGGGGCAACATAAAAAGCGTCTCCGAGGGAAGCAAGCCTTGCGTTGACCGTGGATGCCCGACGGAAATGTTGAATCCCCTTTTTTTGCGCGTTGATCAGCGCCGATACAAAGTCGGCGGAAGAGGCGGGGCGGGCGGTTTTTTTGCGAAGCCCCATGGCTTCGATCAGGCACGTTTCGGTCAGCAGAGAATAGGCGCGTACACCGTGATAGGGGATATAATCCAGAAATTTCAGACGATCCACATCGTTCGGCTCAAAAAACTCTTCCAATTTTTTCAGCCGTTCGGGCGTCCAGGCAAAGGATCGGTCGGCAACCGCAATCAGATTCAGATCCTTTCGGGCAAACGCCGTGCGAAGTTCAAACAGAATTTCGTCATCGCGGTGCAACCGATCGACAAAGCCTTCGGTCAAGACGATCAGAAAGTCCGACGCTTTTTGCAAAGCGATGCGTTCGTCTTCCCGATACGAGCCGCAATATTTGCGGTCGGTTGCCGACGAGAAAAAACAAGGAACACCGTAGACGTCGTGCAGGGTGGAATACAGTTTTTCGGCGATAACGCCGCCTTCGCCGGCGTCGCCGCGGAAGCAGATGAAACAATAGCGCGCGTCAGGATTCATACGTAGATTCTCCGATCAGGGATTCCAGTCTGACCAAGGCGGAATAGCCTCGGCTGAGATATTTTGATTCGTCGTGGCGTTTCGGATTTTTGCAAAACGACTCCAGTGTCAGCGTGCGCAGAGAAGGACACTGCGACAGGGCGCGCGCCAAGAAATTCGCGTCGATCGTTCCGTCAAACAGCAGGCGATGCTGATCGACCAAACGGTTGTTGTCGTGCAGATGGCAGCAGACGATCCGCGCGGCATAGCGTTTAAGCGGAAATGAGCGCATCCGCTTGCAATAAATCTGGGCATGCCCCGCGTCAAAACAAATTTTGACCCGCTCGTCAAGATGGTCGACACCGAAGCGGAAATAATCGGTGCGCTTAAGATTTTCGATACAAAGCGTTACGCCTAAGCGCTCGGCATAGTCGGTAAGCAAGACAAGGCGCTTCAGTCCGGTTTCGTTTTTTGGCGGAGGAAAAAAGGTCGATGACAGGTGGAGGTTTGCATAGGGGATTTTCATCTGAGAAGCAAAGCGGATGCCGCGGCGCAGGACGGAAAGGGCTTGTTCCGCCGCCTCCTCTCCCCGCCAAATATTGTTGGCAACGGCGCGAAAGGGCAGGTGCAACGATTCGACGCTCAGTCCGCTTTTGCAGACTCCTTCGGCGCCATCGTAAAAATCGGGTCGGGACTCGAACAGCAACATCACGCCGTCGAAACCCGCTCGGCGTATGTTTTCGATCCGTCGGCGCCACGGGGTGTCGAATCCGTAGTCGAGTACGATGTGTTTTTGCATGGCTCCTTTCCCCGTAACCGTTTGGATTTTTTAACTATACCAAAAACCCAAGCATTTGTCAACGCGCGCAAAATATGCGCTTAAATGTGCGCGCGCAAAAATTGACGAATTCTTGACCGTTTCGGGAGAGGTAAAACTTTGACATATAAATGGGAACATGGTAAAATTTGAGCGAAATCCCGATCGGACGGGAAGATGCGGTAAGGAGAAAACAATGAGGAAAGCAATTATTTTGGCAATCTGCAGCATCATTCTGTTTTGCGGTGTTGCCGCAGGGATTGTTTGGGGGATCCGCAACGTCAGTCTTCCCGCATCCACCAAAATTTCGATCCGCTATACCGATGCCGAAAGCGTACATCCTTTCGACGTGCGCGGCTTGATGCCGGGAACGGTTGCGTCTCGGCGGTTCGAGATCGAAGGACGCCGCAGCGGTATGCTCAGCCTGACCTTTGAGGAAGACGGAGAAGTCGGTCTTGTGCCGTATTTGCAGGTGAAAATTTCGGAAAACGGAAAGACACTGTTCAACGGAGCAATGTCGGAGCTTCTGCCTCAAACATTGAATTTTTCTTTTGACGGATCGGCAATGATACTGATCGAATACGGGCTTCCGCTCGACACGGGAAACGAAGCGCAAAAGCAGGGTTGCGACATTCGTCTGAACTTCAAATTAAACCCTGAAAGCGAGTCGTAGAGGAGGATTACAGTGAGCTATAAACAGGTTCTCAATCGCATTAAGGCTTACAAAAAGAATATAATGACCTTCTCGGTCGTCCTGATGCTGATTTCCGTTGCCGGTCTTGCCATGGCAACGTTTGCTTTGTTCAGCGATTCGGTTTCTACCCACAACCGTATTCAGGCAGGGTCGCTTGAAGTCGGTTTTTTTCAGACGGCGCGCTATGGTGTTCGCTTGGACGAAGACGGAATGTTCACGCAGGCTCCCGCTCTGGAGCAGCCCTTGGATCTCAAAACGCTCGGCTTAGACCAAAGTATTTTCAGTTTGGACAATATATGCCCCGGGGTATATGAGGAAGCGGTATTCGAAGTTCGCAATTACGCTTCGACCACGGCATTTCATTACGGAATTATCCTGCGCGATTTTTCTTTGATCGGAAGTGAATCGGCACGGGATCAGATTGCAATCAGTGTTTCCGATGCCGAGGGCGTCAGAATCCGCTTTACCCTTGCCGAAGCCGGAACATCAAAAGAGGTGGATCTTGGCATTATGAAACGGGGCGACAGCGTTGCGACATTCGAAGTGCGCGTCGAATTTCTCGATACCGATCAAAACAACGAAGCGAATTCGGCTTCGGTAACGTTCGATTTGACACTGCGGGCGGTTCAGGTTACCCCGGACGAAATCTGACGGCGTTTCAGTGCAAATTGTTTGCGCTGGAAACGGAAAAAGTTGTTTTGCTTAATTCCATAGAGTCCGTTCGCATGCAAAACGCGGCAACAAACGGGAAGGAGTCGATTTGAAACCAAGCAACAAAAAAATTTTGTCGGCGGTCGCTACTGTTTTTACAATACTGATTTTGCTGTTTGCGGTAGGGATTATGATTTTTACCATAATTTCGGTGCGTACGGTGGGTAAGCATCAGGCGGAAATTTTCGGACATCGCGCATTTATCGTGCTTTCCGATTCGATGAAGGATACCTTCAAAGCCGGCGATATGATTGTGGTCAAAGTGGAAGACGATCTCGAAAATCTGCCCGAAGGTACGGTAATTACCTTCCGTTCTGCCGATCCCGACAGTTACGGAGAGATCGTAACGCACAAGATCAGACAAAAAATCGAAGTCAACGGCAAAACCGCTTACGTCACTTACGGTACAACGACGGGAGTCGACGACGCAACGCCTGTTTTAGCCGAAAACATCATCGGAATTTACCGTTTCCGTCTTGCGGGGGCTGGATATTTCTTCCGATTTCTTAAGACGCCGTGGGGTTATGTCGTTATTGTGCTGGTTCCGTTTTTACTGTTGATCGGTGTCAATTTTGTAAGGTTTTTGCAGGCGTACCGCCAATATAAAGGTGAAAAGGAAGCCAAAACGCGCGCGCTGGAAGCGGCGGCGGAGGCGGATCGCGCCGAAACGATGCGACTCAGACAGGAGCTTGAAGCGCTGAAAGCCCGCATGAACGGAACTCCGAGCGGTACGCTCGGCAACACGGAAGACGCCACAGGCGTAGACGGGAAGTCGACCGACGAAGACGGCCAATCAAAGAAATGATCCGATAGCCGCTTGTTTTCCGATCCGAAGAATGCTATACTGATATAGAGGCGAATTTATGGATAAGCATATTCGGACATCTGAATCGGAACCGACCGAAAACTCCGCTATCCCGTCTGCCGAAACTTCGGCAGAGGGCGGGCATAACGCCGCGCAAGACGGCAAACAAAAGAAAAAAGAGTGGATCCGTGTTTTGAAATTTTTGCTCTTTTCCTGTTCGGCAGGCGCGATTCAGCTGGTGGTCAATTTTTTACTTTACGATGTGGCGCACTTGACATATTGGGTCAGCTATTTGATCGCGTTGGTTGCATCGGTCATTTGGAATTTTACGTTTAACCGCAAGTTTACGTTTAAGTCGGCGTCCAATGTTCCTGTTGCGATGCTGCTGGTGTTTTTGTATTACTGTGCTTTTACGCCGCTGTCGACCCTATGGGGACACTATCTCGAAAGGGCGGGTTGGCCCGGGATGCTGGTGACGGTATTTTCGATGGCGATCAATCTGACGACCGAGTTTTTGTGGCAACGCTTTGTCGTCTTCCGTAAGTCGATCGATACCGCCGCAAAAAAAGACGGCAGCGACAAAGAGGATCAATCGTCCGACGACTCCCGCTCCCGCTGAATCGACGTTCCGATACAAAATACAAAAGACGCGCGGTTTTTCCGCGCGTCTTTCCGTTTGATTTGTTTTGGCGCAAAATCTATCTTTTGCTGAAGTCGGCACCCAAGCCGCAAGGTTTGGGATCCGATCCCAAAGAGGGGACGGGCTTTGGTGTGAAGCGGTATGCCTGGTAGGTCAGATACCCGCCCGATACGTTGAAGAGATTTCGATATCCCGCGCCGCGCAGAATGCACAGCGCGATATGTGCGCGAAGTCCGACTTGACAGGAAACGTAAATCGGTTGGTTTTTGTCCCGGGGCAGCTCGTTCAGGCGAAGGCGCAGTTCGTCAACCGGGATGTGGTGTGCGCCTTCGATACGCCCGCGTGCAAATTCCCCCGGGGTGCGCACGTCCAGAAGATACCCGCCATCTTTGACGATCGCGTCGATTTCGTCGTGGTGTACCATACGGTAAAAGCCGTCCCGCACGTTTTCGGCAATATAACCGAGGATGTTGACCGGATCTTTTGCCGAGCCGAAGGGGGGCGCATAGCAAAGTTCGAGGTCGGACAAATCATAAACCGTCCCGTTCAGGCGCATTGTTGTTGCAATTACGTCGATGCGTTTTTCCGTCCCGTCTTTGCCGATTGCCTGGGCACCGAAAATCCGTCCGCTTTCGGGATCGTACAAAATTTTCAGCGCAATATTGGACGCTCCCGGGTAGTAGCTTGCATGATTGGCACGATGGGCGTGAACGGCAAGATAGGGGATGCCCTTGGCTTTCAGCATCCCTTCCCCCGCGCCCGTCGATGCCGCAGTCATTCCGAAGACTTTAATTACACTTGTTCCGAGAATTTTGCTTGTTTTGATCGTATTTCCCGCAATGCGGTCGGCGACCAGACGACCCTGACGATTGGCGCCCCAGGCAAGGGGGACGGCATAAGGCTTAGCGTCCAGCGCGTTGATCACTTCGATCATATCGCCGATGGCGTAAACATCTTGTTCGATCGCACCCGTCGCGGCGTCGATCGCTTCAAAATTGCTGCTCGTCACGACGTGACCGCGCGCGCCGAGTTTCAGTCCCGCCTCCTGCGCCAGCGTGTTTTCGGGGCGCACACCGATGGCGAGGATGACCATGTCGGTATCGATCGTTTTGCCCGATTCCGTCACGACTTTGCGCCCTTTGTCCTGCAAGGCGGCGATGCCGTCCCCGAGAATCAGATCGACGCCGTTCGACGCCAGTTCGCGGTGTAGGAATTGCGCCATTTCGAAGTCGAAGTTTCGCAGTACCTGATCGGTTTTTTCGATGAGCGTAACATCGACACCGCATTCGGTCAGATTCTCCGCCATTTCGACGCCGATAAATCCGCCCCCTACGACAACGGCCCGGCGAACGTTTTCAGAAGTCAGATATTGCTTGATGCGATCGGTGTCGGGGATGTTGCGGAGGGTAAAAACGTTGTCGGCTTCTTCGGCTCCGGGAATGGCGGGCGTTACGGGTTTTGCGCCGCACGAGAGGATCAGTTTGTCGTAAGTTTCGGTGTATACGGAATTGTCCCGAAGATTTCGGATTGTAATAGTTTTATCCGATTTGTTTACCGAAATCACCTCGTTCAGGACCCGAATGTCGAGTTTGTAGCGGGTTGCCATCCCGTTGACGGTCTGAACCTGTAAGGCGTTGCGATCTGCAATCGTTCCGCCGATATAATAGGGCAGACCGCAGTTTGCGTACGAAATATAAGCGTCGCGTTCGATGATTACGATTTCTGCCGATTCGTCAAGGCGTCTTAAGCGCGCCGCGGCGGTTGCGCCGCCCGCTACTCCGCCGATGATTACGATTTTCATAGAAACCTCCGTTGCAGTTCGATGATAATTCAATTATATCATATTTCAAATGAGTTTTGCGTGATTAAGTCGCAGAAATAATGTCGCCCGACGGGCGACCTTTTGCAGAAACGGGTGCGGTATACTGAAGCCATCAAACGACGGAGGTAACCGAATATGAACAAAAATCTGACCGAAATGATTCTGATTGTCGATCGCAGCGGCTCGATGGCAGGGCTAGAAGCCGATACGGTGGGCGGCATCAACGCGCTTTTGGAGAAGCAGCGCAAACAAGAGGGCGAACTGCTGGTAACGACGGTTTTGTTTGATGACCGAACCGAATGGCTTTATGATCGGACGCCGGGGTCGCGCGTCGAGCCGTTGACCGACCGACAGTATTATGTCCGCGGCAGTACGGCATTGCTGGATGCGATGGCGGAAGTGATAAACACGATTTCGGCAGGGCAACGCTATGCCCGCAGCGAAGACCGTCCCGCCAGAACAATTGTTGCGATTACGACGGACGGGATGGAAAACGCAAGCCGACGTTACCGCTATGCCGAAATCAAAGAGATGGTGGAGGCGCGCAAAAAAGAGGGATGGGAGTTCTTGTTTTTGGGCGCAAACATCGATGCCTTCGGCGAAGCCGAACGGATCGGGATTCATCGCGATTGCGCCGTCAAATCCTTTGCCGATCGGGCAGGTACCGGAGCGGCGTTTGCCTCAATCAACGATGCCGTCAGTATGATGCGCCGTGACGTGCCTTTGGACGGCCGCTGGAAAAAGGCGGTGGAAGAGGACGCCGAAACGCGGAAATAGCATAAAAAATGATTCAAGGTGTCGCAATAGTGCGACACCTCTTGCTTGTTTCGGGTCGGTTTTTGCGGTATAATCTGGGTATCAAACAAAAGGAGAATCGCAATGCGACAGATTTATGTGTTTGCGAACGACTTAAACCCCGTAAAAATCAGGATCGGTGCGCTGGAATATCGCTTGCAGGAAGGGAAGTACGGCAGGACGTTGTCGACCGAAATCGGCAAGGTCGGGATTGAACTCCGATACGACAAGGCGGATTTTCCGCTGGTCGAGGACGTGATTCGTCACGTCGTCGAAACATACGAGGACGCCGAGGTCATATAAAAACCGCCTTGTGCGGCGGTTTAAACGGTATATTGCAGAACAAATGCTCAAACGGTCAGCCCGCCGTCGACGCGCAGCACTTCGCCCGTGATGAAAGATGCTTGAGGGGAGGAAAAAAACAGCACGGCGTCGGCAACGTCTTGCGGAGTGCCGATGCGGCAGAGCGGGGTTTCGTCGATGACGGCACATTTGTCTGCGTCCGATAAATTTGCGTTCATCTCGGTGTCGATCAATCCGGGAGCGACGCAGTTGACATGGATGCCCGAAGGGCCGACTTCTTTTGCAAGTGCTTTGGTCCAGCCGATCAGTCCTGCTTTGGCGGCGGAATATGCCGCTTCGCAAGATGCCCCCGTCAATCCCCACATGCTGGAGATATTGACGATTTTGCCGCTTTTTCGGGCGATCATGGCAGGGAGTGCGGCTTTGGTGACATAAAATGCGGCGCCGAGATTGACGTTGACGACTTTTTGCCAATCGGCGTCGGTGGTGTCTTGAACTTGTTTTTGAAGAGAAATCCCCGCATTGTTGACCAAAACGTCGATTCTACCGAAACGATTGAGGACGGCTTGAACAAGTTGTGCCGCTTCGGCGGGGTCAGAAACGTCGGCGGCATACGCAATGCTCTCAGGCGACGTCAGCCGACACCGTTGAAGGGTGTCTTCGGCGGCGGCGTGATTTGCGCGATAATTGACGACGACGGTGTCGCCTTCCGCGGCAAAACGCAGAGCGATTGCCCGTCCGATTCCGCGGGAAGCGCCGGTAATCAGGACAATTCGGGAGTTCGGCATTTCAGTGGCGGTAGCCTTCGGCTTCGAGGAAGGCGTCGAGGACGGCGATCGAAAGTGCCGAAGTGACGATAATATTGGCGCGCGGCACGATGGATACGACGTGATTGCCTTTGACTTCGAGGTCTACGATGGTGTTGGTGACGAAGTCGAGGGCTTTTTGGGTCTGCTTGAAGGAGGGGGTCGGTTTGAACGAAGTCGTGACGATCACGGGCATACCGTTGGAGATGCCGCCGTTGATGCCGCCGTTGTAATTGTGATCGGTCGTGACGCGGTTGTCGGCGTCGATGACAAAGTTGTCGCTGACTTCGCTGCCGCGTTTGTGGGCAAACATATGTCCGATCCCGAAGCCCACGCCCTTGACGGCGGGGATGGAGAACAAGATCGAGGAAAGTTTTGCTTCGAGGTTGTCAAACATCGGCGAGCCGATTCCTGCGGGGAGTCCGACGATTGCGCTTTCGACGGCGCCGCCGATGCTGTCGCCGACGGCTTTTACGCTTGCCAAAAGCGATACCATTTGTTTGCGCGCTTCGGTGCTGATCGTGGCAAGGGACGCCGAATTCAGACGGTCGATCAGATCGCGGCCGATCTCGGCGCCGAACGGCGTGTCATAAACGTTGCCGATACACTTGATATGCGATACGACTTCGATCCCTTTTTGGGAGAGATAGTCTGCCGCCATCATTCCGAAAAACACGAGCGGCAAGGTCAGTCTGCCCGAAAAGTGTCCGCCCCCGTTGAGATCGGCGGCGCCGCGATAGCGAACGCCCGCAACGTAGTCGGCGCGGGAGGGGTAGGCGGTGTGCTCTTCGACATCCTGCTTATTGAAATCGGGGTTGGGGAAAATGACGGTGATCGGCGCGCCGTTGGTCACTCCTTTGGTGATACCGCTGAGAATCTTGGGACGATCCTCTTCTTTGCGGGCGCGTGTGAAATTGTTGTTGCCTTGCCGCAGTTTGAGGGCAAGTTTGATGCGGTCGAGATTGAGGGGGATCCCTGCGGGAAAATCGTGCAAAGTTCCGCCGACAAAGGGTCCGTGCGCTTCGCCGAACAGCGAAAGTCTGAGTTGACTGCCCCAGGTTGAGCTCATATTGCCTCCCTAAAACGCGATAAAGATGAATTTATTATATCCGACTTCCCTTAAAAAGTCAAACCGAATTGACAAGAAGGGCAGGGGGTTGCTATGATGGTCTGTAGTACGGAGGCTATGATGAAACGAATTGTAAAAACGGCAGGGCTTTTGCTGATTTTGATCGTTTGCTGTCTGGCGGCGGCTTGCGCAAATCAAGGCGGGGCGGAGCGACCCGACTACCCCGGCGGCGCGATTGTCGGGGGCAATATGCGCGTCACGATCAAGGTGTTCGACTATCAGGATAAATTGATAAAATCGGTATCTGTAGATACAAAAACCGTCAATTTTCAATCCCTTATCCAAGAACTCGGCAAGGCGGACGAGAGCTATTCCGGCGGAATAGAGGTTGCGGAAAGTGCGGGCAAAATGACGGTGAAGATCGGTGGCGTCGTTTACGGTGCCGATCCCTTTTCGCTTAAGATGTACGCGACGCTTGCCTATGATGCCGTCGTCGATCCCTCCGACACCGTCTTGCTGGACGGGAGAGAGTACGGCGCGGTTAAACTGAGCTATGACGCGATCCCGGTCGTGGACGGTTGCGTCTATGTTTTCAAGGAGTACGGGAGTAAAGCCTGAACGGGGCGGAGCGGAAGTTGCGCCGTTGCCCCCAAATCGTTTGATTTTTTTGTCGGAATTGATTATAATTACCGATATGGATTTGAAGCAAGAACCCGTCATTACGATTTCGGACGTTTCGTTCGATTATCGCAGCGGCGACAGCGTGTCGCGCGGCGTTTCCTCGGTCGGTCTTACGATTATGCGGGGAGAGTTTGTCGTGCTGCTCGGCAGAAACGGCAGCGGCAAGTCGACGCTTGCCAAATTGCTCAACGGTTTTCTGCTGCCCGATCGCGGCTCGATCGAAGTACTCGGGATCAATACGGCGGACGACGACAAAATTTTTGAGTTGCGCAGTAAGGTCGGGATGGTGTTTCAGAATCCCGACAATCAGATGGTTGCTTCGATCATCGAGGACGACCTTGCTTTCGGACCCGAAAATCTCGGGGTTCCCGCCGACGAAATCCGTAGGCGCGTCGATCGCGCGTTGGAGATTGTCGGCATGACCGAATACGCTTTGCGCACCCCCAACAAACTTTCGGGCGGACAAAAGCAGCGCGTGGCAATCGCCGCGGTTCTTGCAATGGAACCCGAAATTCTGATCTTGGACGAGTCGACCGCTATGCTTGATCCCAAAGGCAGGGGAGAAGTATTGGAGACCATACGGCGCTTAAATCGCGAAGAGGGGATCACGGTGATTCTGATCACCCACTATATGGACGAAACAACGGAAGCGGACCGCATCGTCGTGATGGACGACGGGCGGATATTACAGATGGGGGTGCCGCATCAAATATTTTCGGATCGTGCGCTGATCGAACGCGCCGGGCTGGAGCTGCCCGTTGCGACCAAGGCAGCGCATTTGCTCAGAGAAAAGGGACTGAAGATTCCCGCCGTGCTGACGGATGAAGAATTGGCGGAGGCGGTATGTCGATTGTCGTAAAAAACCTGAGTTATACCTATTCTCCCAAAACCCCCTACGAAAAGCAGGCGTTGTACGACGTTTCCTTCCGCATCAACAAAGGGGAGACCGTCGGCGTGATCGGATCGACGGGGAGCGGCAAGTCGACGCTCAGTCAGCATCTCAACGCATTAATCCGCATGCAGAACGGGGAGGCGGAAGTTTACGGGATCGATCTTAAGGCAAAGCGCCCCGATCTCAAGAAACTGCGCGCCACGGTCGGGATGCTGTTTCAGTATCCCGAATACCAGTTGTTTGAAGACACCGTGCTGAAAGACGTGGCGTTCGGACCGCAAAATTTCGGCAAGAGTAAAGAAGAGGCTTACGCCCTGGCGCAGGAGGCACTCGAAGCCGTGGGTCTCGGGGATCCCGCCATCGCGCAAAAATCGCCCTTCGAACTGTCGGGGGGGCAAAAGCGTCGCGCCGCGATTGCGGGCGTAATCGCTTGCAAGCCGAAAGTTCTGATTTTGGACGAACCGACGGCAGGGCTCGATCCCGCAGGCAAAAAGGAGATTCTCGAACTTATCGAACGTTTGAAGCAAAGTTTTGTCGAAATCGTCATTATGGTATCGCACAACATGGACGAAATCGCAAAATACTGCGACCGCGTTCTGGTGCTGTCCGAAGGACGGCTGGTTGCCGATTCCGTTCCGCGCGAACTCTTTTCGAACCCTGCCAATCTCGAAGGGACGGGGCTGAAACTGCCGCACGCGGCAAACGTATCGTATGCCCTCCGGCAACGGTTTGAAGGGTTTCCCGTGGCACTGACGGCGGAAGAGCTTGCCGACGCCATTGCGACAAGGCTCGGAGGAGGATGCCATGAGTAGAGACGTATCCTTCGGGCAGTATTATCCCGCCGAGTCGTTTGTCCACAAACTCGATCCGCGCACCAAACTTCTGATGGTGATCGCGTATATCGTAGGGGTCTTTCTCGTCAAGGATCTGTGGGGATTCATCCCGGTCGGCATGTTTTTGCTTGCGGCGATTTTGGTATCCCGCGTTCCGCTGAAAAGTATCCTGAAAAGCTTGAAGGCGGTTTTGCTGATCGTTATCCTGACGGCGATTCTCAACGTGCTGTTTTACAAAGAAGGACAGGTTCTTTGGTCGTGGTGGCGCATATCGATCACGGTCGAAGGGTTGCTGACCGCGTTGCGGCTGGCGTTAAGATTGGTGCTGTTGGTTTTGGGGACGACACTTCTTACGTTGACGACGACGCCGATGAATCTGACCGACGGGATGGAAAGCCTGATGAAACCCCTGAAGTACATCCGCGTTCCCGTCCACGACATCGCTTTGATTATGAGTATCGCGTTGCGCTTTATCCCCATCCTGATGGAAGAGGTCGACAAGATTATGCTTGCCCAAAAAGCGCGGGGCGCGGCGTTTGACAACGGCAATATTTTCAAACGCGCCAAGGCGTTGCTGCCGATTTTGATTCCGCTGTTTGTTTCGGCATTGAGAAGGGCGGAGGAACTCGCGCTCGCGCTTGACGCAAGGTGCTATAACGCAACGCCCAACCGTACCAAAATGAAGCGACTGCGGTTCGGGTACCGCGATCTGATTGCGGCGTTGCTGACCGCCGTTCTGATTGTCCTGATCGTAGCCGTCAATTTCAGGTTCTGGGGGCTGTTTGCCCCGCTCGGTTGGCTATGAGATATCTGATTACCGTGGAGTATTGCGGTCGTAATTATTGCGGCTGGCAACGTCAGATCAACGCCATTTCTGTTCAGGAAGTGCTGGAGGAAAAGCTGGCGGTTCTCTTGCGGCATAAGGTTGTTTTGCACGCAAGCGGCAGGACGGACAGCAAAGTGCACGCGCTGGGACAAACCGCCCATTTCGATACCGAAACCGTAATTCCGCCCCAAAAATTGCTGTGTGCGGTCAATTCGATGCTTCCGGACGATATTCGCATCCGCGATTGCAGGGTCGTGCCGGACGACTTCCACGCGCAGTATTCGGCAAAGCGTAAGACCTATTTGTACAAAGCTTACGTCGATCGGATTTCGAGCCCCGTCAAAGAAGGGCTTTATGCCCGGATTATCCCGCCCTTGGATGTCGAATTGATGCAGAAAACTGCCGAAAAGCTGATCGGAGAGCACGATTTCCGTGCGTTTTCTTCGACGGGAAGTACGGTCAAAACGACGGTGCGCACCGTCTATCGGCTCCAAATTACCCGGCGCGGCAACGAGATCGAGTTCGAAATCGAAGGCAACGGATTCCTGTACAACATGGTGCGGATTATCGTCGGCACGCTGATCTTTGTCGGCAAAGGAAAAATCCCGCCCGAAAACGTCGAACGGATGCTGCAAACGGGCGACCGGAAAGCGGGCGGCAAAACATTTGCGCCCGAAGGCTTGTATCTCAAGAGCGTTTTTTATCCCGAAATCGGGCTCCCCGAAGAAAATTGCCGAAAAAGTTGATCAAATCGTTTGACATCGGGCGAGTTATATACTATTATATTTAGGCACGTCAGAAGCCGCGCGCGAAGATATAGCCCCTCTTTGCGAGGCTGCGGACAGATCAATTTACGGAGGACTTACCATGAAGTCATATATGGCAAAGCCTGAATCGGTCGAAAGAAAATGGTACGTCGTCGACGCCACCGGTATGGCGCTCGGCAGACTTGCTTCGCAGGTCGCAATGGTTCTGCGCGGCAAAAACAAACCCGTTTTCACTCCCAACGTCGATACGGGCGACTATGTGATCGTTATCAACTGCGATAAAGCGATTTTGACCGGCAAAAAAGCCGAGCAAAAATATTACCGTTACCACACGGGTTACGTCGGCGGACTCAAAGAAGTGCGTTACGACAAGCTGATGCAGACCAAACCCGATTTTGTCGTCAAGCGCGCCGTCAAAGGGATGCTTCCCAAAAATTCCATCGGTCGCAAGATGATCAAAAAGCTGTTTGTTTACAGCGGCGCCGAACACAATCATCAAGCCCAACAACCCGTTGAGCTCAAACTGAAATAAGAGGTGGACAGATGGCAACGAAAAAAGCATTGAAGAAAAAAATTCAGTACTGGGGAACCGGTAGACGCAAAAAAGCGATTGCCCGCGTCCGCGTTATTCCCGGCGGCGAAGGCAACATCATCATCAACAAGCGTTCGATCGACGACTATTTCGGACTGGAAACGCTGAAGTTCATCGTCCGTCAACCCCTGGTTGCGACGGCGACGACAGACAAATTCGACGTAGCGGTCAACGTATCGGGCGGCGGCACGTCGGGACAGGCAGGTGCCATCCGTCACGGCATTGCCAGAGCGCTTTGCCAGGCGGACGCAAGCTACCGTCCCACTCTGAAAACCGAAGGTTTCCTGACCCGCGACCCGCGCATGAAAGAACGTAAAAAATACGGATTGCACAAAGCGCGTAAAGCTCCGCAGTTCAGCAAACGTTAATCGACAATCGGATCCGAACAATGCCGACGAACTCCGTCGGCATTTTCATATCCGACGAAATGATTGACGGATTGACATATCGGCATAGAATCATATTATAATAATGCAAACGCATACCGTAACGGGGTAGAGGCGTTGCGGAAGGAGGAAAGATGGATTACAAATACGATCTGATTATCGTAGGCGGAGGACCTGCCGGACTGACGGCGGGGATTTATGCCGCAAGAGGGGGACTGAAGACCGTCATCATCGGCGCAATGCCCGGCGGGCAGGCGGCGCTGACCGAAAAAATCGAGAATTACGCGGGCTTCGAACCTGTGGACGGAATTACGTTGACGTCCAAAATGCAGGCGCAGGCCGAAGGGTTCGGGGTGGAATACGTTTATGCAACGGTAACCGACTTCGACCTCGAACAAAAGTGTGTGACAACGGAGGACGGCGACGTCTATCGCGCGGACGCACTGATCTTGGCAATGGGCGCAAAAAGTCGCAAGCTCGATCTCGAAGGCGAAGATCTGTTGGTCGGACAGGGCGTCAGCTATTGCGCGACCTGCGACGGAGGCTTTTATCGCGGAAAAACCGTAGCGGTTGTCGGGGGCGGAGATACCGCACTGACGGACGCGTTGTATCTGAGCAATCTTGCCAAAAAGGTTTATCTTATACATCGCCGTCAAGGATTCCGCGCCGCCAAAATTCTTGTCGACCGCATCAAGGAAAGCGGCGTCGAACTTGTCCTGGACGCAACGGTGACCGAGTTGATCGGCGCGCCGCTTCGGGCAATCCGTGTCAAAAACGTGGTTGACGGCAGCGAAAGAGAGATCGAAGCGGACGGAATTTTTATTGCGGTCGGCACCGTTCCCAATACCGAAGGGCTTAAGGGACTGCGTCTCGAGAACGGCTATATCCCCACCGATGCGCGTATGCAGACGGAATTGGAAGGGGTTTATGCCGCAGGCGATATTCGCGTAACGCCTTTGAGGCAAGTGATCACGGCTTGCGCGGACGGAGCGGTCGCCGCCGAAAGTGCCATTCACCGCTCTCTTACATCAAAATAGAAAAACGGAACGATTCGAAACTTTTCGTTCGGTCTACCTTAGGCTCCCGTTTGGAAGCCTATTTTATTTGGTTGAAAAAAGCACAAGAGGATTTCGGAAGGCGAAATCTGCAGAAATGCTAAAACGGACCGGAAAAAACTCCGATCCGCTTTAGCTATGATAAGGGGGAAAATTATGAGCTGTTTGAATGATTAGATTGTATCACAGGCTAACGTCTTTTGCAACCTTTTTTCGGAGAATTCAAAAATGCGAAAGTAAATAATAAGTAAATTTGCTTGAATTATTGCGGCGCAGGAATACCGCCTCGTTCGGCGGCATCAACTATTGGATAGAACGGGGAGGTGTTTGAAATGAAAAGAAAGAAATTAGTGATGGGTCTGATTCTGATTGCCGCCGTTGTGGCGGGCGTCTTGGCGCTGACGGGTTGTCAGCCAGACAACCCCGATGCCGAGTCCTACAGCAATTATCGGATCGGATTGGAACTTTCGGACGATCTCGAAACCGTCAAGGTATCGGAGACCGTAGTGTATCGCCATAAAGCCGAGGTCGCAATCGATCAGTTGGTGTTTCGGCTTTATGCCAACGCATACGCCGAGGGCGCGGCATATCCCGCTTATCTCAATGCGCTCGGAAAATACGGCGGATTCGAACTGCAAACGCTGACGTGCGACGGTTCGCCCGTTACTCCCGTATACGGGGAAGATCGTACCGTTTTGCGCGTTCCGCTTTCTCGCAAGTTGGCAACGGGCGATACCGTTACGATCGCCGTCGAAGGCGAAGTGACGGTTCCGCACTGCAACCTGCGTTTGGGGCTGACCGACGGGGTTTTGAATTTCGGCAACGCAATCCCCGTGCTTTCGGTCTTTCGGGACGGACAGTGGCGGGAGGACCGCTATACGCAGATCGGAGATCCGTTTGTGGCGGAAACTGCCGAATTCGAGGTGACCGTGACGGCGCCCGCATCGTTGAAATTGGCAACGGGCGGCAACAAAGCTACGGTTTCGACCGATGGCAACAAGAACGTTTTTGTCATTCCCAAGCACATTGCAAGAGATTTTACCTTGGCGGCTTCGTATGATTTTGCCGTCAACGAACGGGACGTCGACGGCGTGACGGTTCGTTATTTTTATCGTCCCGACAAGCAAACCGAAGCGGACGCCATGCTGAATACCGCGGTTTCGGCGCTCGAATGGATGCAGTCGACGGCAGGCGATTATCCCTATGACAATTATGCCGTATGCGAAACGCCTTTTTATTACGGGGGGATGGAGTACGGCGGTCTGGTGCTGATCAACGACGCGTCGGTCGGGAAAGACGATATCGTCATTCACGAAACCGTGCATCAATGGTTCGGCGTCGGGGTCGGGTCGGATGCCGTCAACGAAAGTTGGGTGGACGAGGCGTTGACGACGTTTTTGTCCCATTACTATTATAAAGGAAACGGAAACGTCGATCGGTTTGAAAGCGGAATCGCAAACGAACGGCGGCAGTTTGACGGATTTATGAAAGCGCGGCTGTTGACCCATCCGGGATACCGTGCCGAAATCGACCGGAATTTATATGCATTCGAAACCATATATGAATACTCGCTTGTGGTATACAGCAGAGGAGCATTGATGTTTGACGCGGCATACCGACTGATGGGCGAACGAAAATTCGAGCAGGCGTTGCGCGCGTATTATCAGGCGTACAGCAATCGGATTGCCGATGCCGAAGGATTGTTTGCGGCTTTTGACGGGGCGATGCGGGGGATATCGGAAACGATGCGACCCTGGCTGAAAGGTGCCGTGGTGCAGGAAAGTTTCCTGCCCCGGGCATCGGTATAAAACGGAAGCAGTCGGGAATACTAAAGCTATCAACATCGGGAGGAACACATACGATGGATCAGAAAAATTGCAAAAATTGCAGTAATGCTATCGGAAATATGCAAAACTGCGCAATGTATCGTTGTACCAACTGCGGAACCATGCATCAATCGGTCAACGGAGAAAAGCCCAAAGCCTGCGTCAAGTGTGACGGAACGGAATTCAGAAGCTGCGGGAAATAAGAAAAAAAACGCCGAAAGGCGTTTTTTTTGTTGCAAAGGGCGAATGATACTTTTAAGTTTGACACGTTAAGCGCAAAAAAAGCGCCGTGTTATCGCACGGCGCGGGGTTCGGTGCTGAGGGCAAGCTCGACGAGTTTCCCGTTGCGACGACATTGTTCGAGCACTCTGCCGTCTACGACGGTTCCTGCCGGTATCATAAAACTTCTGGTCATATCGCCCACGGTACGGATCAGCCGCTTGCCCAATAAGAAGCGGTAATCGCCGATGCGCGGATTGTCGCTTTCGGGACTAGGGGGCGGCAGAATTGCCGAAGTGCGCGAGGTCAGTTGCCCGAACGATGCGGGCGAGGAAGGGAGGGGTACTTCTTCGATGCGGACGGCTTGGGTCGCGGGAGAAGAAGCGGGCGCGGCAGGAGCGGAGCGCTTTGCCGCGGGGCGTCTTAAGGTTCGCCCGTCGGTATTGAGGACAACGCCGGCGTCGCCCGACGACACGATTTTGCGGAGATCGAAGACATCTTCGGCAACGGCAATCTCCCATTGTCCGTCGGCGTTGGGGCGGACGGAGCGGAGCGTGCCGAGCGTTTTGCCGTCGAGATCGTAAGCGGTTTGTCCCATCCCGACAACGATCCATTCGGCTTCGGGACGGGATTGAGGCGGTTTGCGGCACAAAACGACATCGCCGACCGAAGCGTAAATGTCGGCGACGGGCAGATAGCGTTCGCTTGTGGTTTTGAGATAGCGGATCCGCAACCCCTTTTTGGAGAACACAGCCGCCGTTACGTTGCCGTAATCGGTGGCGTCGAAAATACCGATGATCGGTTTGCCGTGTAAAGATTCGTATTGCATGGTTTCCCTCGCTAAATTATATGCGGCAGGGAAGCCCGCTATGCTCTGTCAGGTGCGGGACGACTGCAGTTCTTTGCGGTAAGCGTCGAGGATCAGCGCTTTGATCTGCTCGCGGACTTCGGTGCAGAGGGGATGGGCAATATCACGGTATTCGCCGTCGGGTGCTTTGCGGGAGGGCATTACGATAAAACATCCTTCGCCCCCTTCGATCACCTTGATATCGTGCACGACAAACACGCCGTCGATAATGATGCTGGCAACCGCTTTGAGTTTGCCTTCGTCTTTTTTAAGTAGTTTTACGCGGACATCGGTAATATTCATAACCTTTTCCTTCCTTGGCGCAAAATTTACTTCTAAAATACTGAACTCGATATGAAATGCCTAAGATGACGTAGCATATTTAGAAAGATTTATTTTATTATACAATAGCTTTCGGACAAATTCAATACTTTATTTGCTTGCAATGCGGGAAATTTTTTTCGGGAAAGTCCGATCGGATCCCCTTAATTTCGACAACATTTTATCTTTGTTTGCATAAATATAAACTACTATGTCTTGTCTTGGCGCGATACAATCGGTTCACTTCGTAGGGGCGGGCGGCGTCAGTATGTCTGCGCTTGCCAAATTGATGCTGATGTGGGGCAAACGGGTTTCGTGTTCCGATTTGTCCTACAACGACCGCATGGTCGAGCTGAACGAATGGGGGGCGAAAGTTTGGGTCGGGCATCAGCCCGCTTCGATCGACGCCGAATTGATCGTCTATTCCCTTGCCGTGCCCCATGACGATCCCGAGCTGGAGTACGGCAGAAACAACGGGATCGCAACGGTGCCGCGTCAAGGATTTTTGGCAGAACTCTGTCGGGAGTTCGACACCGTCGTGGCGGTTGCGGGTACGCACGGAAAAACGACGACGACGGCAATGATTGCCGCGGTGTTCCGTCAGGCGGATCTTGCGTTTTCGGCGCATATCGGCGGAGACGTGCCGGGCGTCGGCAACGCCGTATTCCGCGGCAGGCGGTATTTCGTCACCGAAGCCTGCGAGTACGGCAGAAGTTTTTTGGCGCTCCGTCCCGATTGCGCCGTAGTGACCAACCTCGAGTGGGATCATCCCGATACTTATCCCGACGCCGCCGACCTCGAAGCGGCATTCGGGCAGTTTGCCTCCAACGTCTGCAAGGGCGGCTTTGCCGTGGTCAACGGGGAGAGCTTTTCTCGTATGAAAATGTGCCGAAATGTCGATGTCACCACATTCGGCGACGAGCGTACGTTCGATTACGCATTTGGGCAGGTGAGAGGACTGCAAGACGGATGTTTCGGGTTTAAGATCTTCAAAAACGCCCGCCCCGCGGCGACGGTGGAGCTTTCGGTCCCGGGTTACCACAACGTGTTCAACGCGACGACGGCGTATGCCGTGTGCGACCGACTGGGGATTGCTTCCGATCTCATCGTTGCGGCACTCGAAGGATTTTCGGGCGTCGGCAGACGCTTCGAGTACAAAGGCAGCGTAAAAGGTTGCCGCGTTTATGTCGACTATGCCCACCACCCCACCGAAATCCGTATGGCGATCGAAACGGCAAAGCAGCTTGCCCGGCGCGAAGTCATCGTCGTATTTCAGCCGCATACATATTCGAGGACGGCAAGTCTTATGACGGAGTTTTGCGAAGAACTGTCCCGCGCCGACCGTCTGCTGATCGCAAAAGAATACGCCGCGCGCGAGACCCCCGACGCCGGAAAGTCGGCGGAGGATCTTTACCGCGCCTTGCGCGATACAATGGGCAACCGCGTACGCTATTGCGACGATACGCTGACGATTGCGCGCGAAGCGTTGCGGGCGGCAGGGGAGGGATGCGTTCTGCTGGTGCTCGGCGCAGGCGACGTCGATCTGGTCGCGTCGCTGCTGGTGTAACGGAAGAATCGATTCCGCTTGCATTTGCTTCGGAATGCTGATATAATAATATCGGTATTTGCGAGGTGTTATGAAATATTTTTCCACAAGCGGTGACCGAACGCTCGTTGCGGGCGAAGGCGTCCAGGACGAAACCGATCTGGTCAGACTGAAGATTTCGATGGTTGTGCCTTGTGCCTCCGACCTTGCCCTTTACGAAGGGAAGGTTCCGTTGGCTAAGCCCCGGATTCCGGGGCATATGGCGACGGCGGTTGTCAGCGAGGACCGCGAAGAGTACGGTCTGAAGCTCGGCGCAAGAGTTATGATCAATCCTTATATTCTTTCGACCAAGGATGCCGAAGGCTACAGCAAAGTCGGCGTGTACGGACTGAATGCCGACGGATTTTTGCGCGATTTTATCGCGTTGCCCATCGACAATATCGTACCGTTTCCCGAGGACGTCAAGGAGCAGGAAGCGTTGTTTGCCGAAGCCGTTTCGGTTGCGCTTGCGGCGTTCAACTCCTTCCGCGTCGAAAAGGGCGAATATATCGCAGTCGTAGGGGGGTCGGTACTCGGGATTATCGCGGCGCAGCTTGCGCTTTATTATCAGGCGATTCCCATTTTGATCAGCAACGATCGCCGCTATCTCGAGATCGCTTCCAAATGCGGGGTTTATTATGTGATCGACGAGGCTGCCGAAAATACCGCCCGCCGCGTCATGGAGATTACGGGCGGCAGAATGGCAGACCATACCATCGTACACGACAAAGCCGGCGTAACCCCCAACTTTTTGTTTACGCTTGCCGCGCACGGTTCGGATTGCGTCGTGATGAGCCTCAACGATACGATGCCGCGGCTCGAAGTCGATCTTTCGCTTGCCGTGCAAAAAAATCTGACCGTCAAAGGCGTTTCCTGCGGGTGTGACGAGTTCAACAGCGCCGTCAATCTGATTGCGCAGAAACAGTTGGATTTTTCGCACTTCATCGACAAAGTCGTGCCGTTTGCCGAAAGCGGGGATTTGTTCCGTTCGCTCAGCGACAACCCCGATCAGTACATCGCCGCCGCGATTCGCATCTAAAAATCTCGCGCAATCTGCATAAAACAGTTGACAACCGCGGCGTATATAAATATAATAATTAAGCATCGATGAATCACGAGGTACGATTATGAAAGAAACCGGACATCCCAATTACAAAATCGTGGACGTTGTCTGTGCTTGCGGCGCCAAATTCCGTGCCGGCACGACCAAAAAATGTGACGTCCTTAAAGTTGATATCTGCAAAGAGTGCCATCCTTTCTACACCGGCAAACAAAAAATCGTCGACACCGGCGGCCGCGTAGATAAGTTCCGCAAGCGCTACGGACTCAACTAGTCCAGATTCGACAATACGGTGCAGAGTAGGAACTAACGTACTCTGCACTTTTTTTATTACGGAGAACCTATGTCCCGAAAAAATTGCACCAACATCGGCGGACAGGCGGTACTCGAAGGCGTAATGATGCGCGGGACCGCTTCGATGGCGACCGCCGTACGCGACCCCGAGGGCAAAATTCAGATCGAATCCAAACGCATTACTCCGACTGCCGCAAAACCTCTGATTTATCGCTTACCGATCGTCAGAGGCGTTGTTGCGTTGTTTTCGAGTTTTGTTACGGGTTCGCGCACGTTGATGCGTGCGGCGGAAGTTTACGGCGACGTCGATCAGACTCCCTCGCGCTTCGAAAACTGGCTGGCAAAAACCTTCAAAATCGACGTGATGAACGTCGTTACGGCGGTAGGGCTTGTGCTGGGCGTTGCGCTTGCATTGGTGATTTTCGTTCTGATCCCCAACCTTCTGACCGATTTGATTTACCGCTTTGCCGACCTTACGCGGTTTCAGCCCAAGGTGCAGGATATTTTCCGCAATCTGACTTCGGGTGCGATCCGCATTGCCATTTTTGTCGGTTATATCTGGTTGACGTCTTTGATCAAAGACATCAAGCGTCTTTATATGTATCACGGCGCCGAACATAAGGTCATCAGCTGTTTCGAGCACGGTTTGCCGCTGACGGTCGAGAACGCCCAAAAGATGAGTACCGTTCATGATCGGTGCGGGACGACGTTTCTGTTTTTGGTGATGATCGTCAGCATCGTGTTTTTCTCCTTTTTCGGTTGGTACGGACTATGGCTCCGGATGCTGATCCGCATCGCCTGTATTCCGATCGTTGCGGGGATCAGCTACGAGTGCCTCAAGTTGTTTGCCAAGTACGACAATATCTTCACGCGGATCGTCAAAGCGCCGGGGCTGTTGTTGCAGAAGCTGACGACGCGGGAGCCCGAGGACGAAATGGTCGAAGTCGCAATCGCGGCGTTTGAAACGGTGCGGCAGATGGACGCCGATCCCGCAATTCCCGAGCAGTCCTTCGTCGTGACAAAAGCGGTGGCTTACGCACGGGAAAAACTGAAAGCGATCCTGCCCGACGCCCCCGACGAAGTCGAACTGCTTCTGATGGAATATACCGACGCCGATACCCGCAGTGCCTTAAACGACGGCAGACGGATTGATTCGAACCGATTGGACGAAGCCGTAAGCGCCGCCGAAAAACGCAAAAAGGGAATGCCCTTGCAATATGCAACGGGCAATGCCGATTTCTACGGCAGAAAGTGGGAGGTTACCCCGGACGTCCTGATCCCTCGTTTCGATACCGAGCGACTGACCGAAGAGGCGATCAAAACGATCAAAAAGTATCCCGATTGCAGTGTTTTGGAACTCTGTACCGGGTCGGGCGCCGTTGCCGTCACGATCGCCAAAGAAAGCGGGGTGCCGGTGGTTGCGACCGATTTGTCGGAAGGCGCGCTTGCCGTCGCCGCGCGCAACGCCGCGCGCTACGCCGCCGACGTATCGTTTTGCAAAGGCGATCTGTTTGAAGCGGTGGGCGACAAGAGATTTGACGTAATCGTTGCCAATCCGCCGTATATCCCGAGCGGCGAAATTGCTTCGCTCGACGCCGAGGTCAAAGATTACGAACCCCGCGGCGCATTGGACGGCGGCGCGGACGGATTGGATTTTTACCGCAGAATCGCGGCGGAATACAACGCGCATCTCAACGCGGGCGGAACGCTGCTGCTGGAAGTCGGAATCGGGCAGGCGGACGCCGTTGCCGATCTTTTCGGCGGCTGCAGAGTCGAGCGGGTGTCGGACTACAATCAGCCCCCCGTCGAGCGCGTATTGATTGTCACGGAAAAAGAGGAAAGCGATGTTTGAACGGTTGGAAGAATTAAAAAAGCGGTTTGCCGCCCTTAATGAAATGATTGCCGATCCCGAAGTGGTGGCGCGGCAGGAAGAGTGGCAGAAGCTGGTCAAAGAGCACGCCCAGCTTGCTCCGATTGTCGAGGCGTACGACGCTTATTGCGAAATGGGCGCGGAGATGGAAGCCTGTCAATCGATGATGAAAGAAGGCGACAAGGAGATGGCGGATCTTGCCGAAGCCGAGTATTACGACGTCAAAGAACGCCGGGAGAAAAAAGAGCAGGATCTTAAGATCATGTTGCTGCCCAAAGATCCGATGGACGACAAAAACGTAATCATCGAAATCCGCGGGGGCGCGGGCGGCGAAGAAGCCAGTCTGTTCGGGACCGATCTGATGCGGATGTATCATCGGTTTGCCGAGCGGTTGCGTTGGAAAGTCGAGGATATCGACGTCAATCTGACCGAGCTGGGCGGCGTGAAGGAAGCGACGTTTATGATCAAAGGACAGGGCGCGTATTCCAAAATGAAATACGAAAGCGGCGTTCATCGTGTTCAGCGTGTGCCGGAGACCGAGTCGCAAGGGCGGGTTCATACCTCCACGGTAACGGTAGCCGTTCTGCCCGAGGCAGAGGACGTCGACATCGAAATCAACGAAAAAGACATCAAAATCGACACCTACCGCAGCGGCGGCGCGGGCGGACAACACGTCAACAAGACCGACAGCGCGGTGCGGATCACGCACCTGCCGACGGGGATTGTCGTGGCGTGCCAGGACGAGCGCAGTCAGATCAAAAACAGAGAAAAAGCGTGGCGCGTTCTGAAGTCGCGGTTATACGATTTTTATCAGACCCAGAAGGACAAGGAGTACGCCGAAAACCGTCGTACACAGGTCGGGACGGGCGATCGGTCGGAGCGGATCCGCACCTACAATTTTCCGCAGGGGCGGGTCAGCGACCACAGAATCGGACTGACGATTTATGCGCTGGAGGACTTTTTGGACGGAAATATGTTCGAGATGGTAGAAGCCCTCGCGCTTGCCGATCAAAACGCAAAACTCAGCAAGATAGAGGATTAAAAACCACAAAACGGGTACCCGAAGTTACCGAAAGGAAGACATCATGAGAGACCGTATTTTTTACAACGAAAACATCAACCTGCTGGAAACTCACAACTACAACTACACCCTGCAGGACGTCGAAGAACCGCAGCTATACCGCGATATGTTCGACTACGAGAGCGTGCCGAAGATTCTGTTCAATTTCCGCAACGTTCCGATGCATTGCCCGAAGGATATCTGGATCACCGACACGACCTTCCGGGACGGGCAACAATCGCAGTCGCCGTTCACCGTTCAACAGATCGTCGATCTGTACAAGCTGATGAGCAAGCTGGGCGGACCCAAAGGAATTATCCGCCAGTCGGAATTTTTTATCTATTCCGAAAAAGACAAGGAGGCGGTGCGTCGCTGTCTCGAGCTGGGTCTGGAGTTTCCCGAAGTGACCAGCTGGATCCGTGCCAACAAACAGGATTTTGCATTGGTCAAAGAGATGGGGCTTAAAGAAACGGGCATACTGGTAAGCTGTTCCGATTATCATATTTTTAAGAAGATGAATATGACCCGCCGTCAGGCGATGGACAAATACCTCGGCATCGTCAAAGACGCCTTGTCGGTCGGGGTGCGCCCGCGTTGCCATTTCGAAGATATTACGCGCGCGGACTACTACGGATTTGTCGTGCCGTTTGCCGCGGCACTCAAGGAGCTGATGGACGAGAGCGGCATTCCCATCAAAATCCGTTGCTGCGATACGTTGGGCTACGGCGTATCCTTCCCCGGAACCGCGCCGCCGCGGAGCGTGCAGGGGATCATCTACGGGTTGTATCATTATGCCGAAATCCCGTCCTCCCTTCTGGAATGGCACGGACACAACGATTTTTATAAAGTCGTCACCAACGCGACGACGGCGTGGCTTTACGGCGCGTCCGCGGTCAACTGTTCGTTGCTCGGCATCGGCGAACGTACCGGCAACTGCCCGCTGGAAGCCATGGCGATCGAATATGCGTCCTTGCGCGGTACGACCGACGGGATGGATCTCTCGGTCATTACCGAAATCGCGGAGTACTTCGAAAAAGAAATCGACTACGTCATTCCGCCGCGTACGCCCTTTGTCGGAAGAAGTTTCAATCTGACGCGCGCGGGCATCCATGCGGACGGAATGCTGAAAGACCAGGAGATTTACAACATCTTCGATACCGCCAAAATCCTCAATCGTCCGCCCTTGGTTGCGGTGGACAGCCACAGCGGGGCGGCGGGGATTGCCTACTGGATCAATTCGTACTTCAAGCTGAGCGACGATCAGAAAATCGACAAGCGTGATCCGCTGATCGCTTCCGTCAAGGAAATCGTCGACAAAGAGTATCTCGACGGGCGCACGACGGCAATCGGCGACGACGAACTGGTCGATATGATTCACCGCGTCGACAGCAAGCGACTTCGGAAAATGATGGTAGGGCTTTCAAAATAACCGAAATACCCCCTTGTAATTTTCGGAAAAGATGGTACAATATAAATAACCGTTTGAAGCAAACGGCTGAATCTTAACAGCGAGGAATTGCAATGATCAAAATCGTTTACGGCTCCAAAGGCTCGGGTAAAACAAAACTGATTATCGAGAGCGCGAACGCGTGTATTGCAAAAGAACAGGGCGATATCGTATTCATCGCCGACACGTCAAGGTACATTCACAGCATCAAATACCAGATCCGCTTCACCAACTCCAAAGAGAGTCAGATTTCGGGCGAAGACGGACTGATCGGGTTTATCCAGGGAATGCTCGAAGCCAATTATGACATCCGCTTTATGTTTATCGACGGGGCGGCGCGCATGATCGGCAAAGAAATCGGCGAGATGGAATCGTTTTTCAACCGTCTCGAAAAAATCGCCGCCAAAACCGAAGTTACGTTTACGCTGACGGTTTCGGCAGACTACGACGAGCTCCCTCCGTTTATCAAAAAATTCGTAGACCGCGAGGAGTAACATCGCAATGGAATTTATCAGCACGCGCGGAGGTGCGGCGGCAAGCGCCGGCTCCGCAATTCTGCAAGGAATGGCAAAAGACGGCGGACTGTTTGTTCCGTCGTCCTTTCCTATAATCACCAAAGAACAAATGGACGAAATGCTGGACTGGGACTATCCTCGGAGAGCGGCATTTATCCTGAAACGGTTTCTCAGCGACTATACCGAGGAAGAACTCAGCGAATATTGTGCCGCGGCATACTCAAAGTTTGACGGCGATCCCGCTCCGGTACTCAAGATGGACGAAGCGACTTTTTTGATGGAACTGTTCCACGGTCCGACGCTTGCGTTCAAGGATATCGCATTGACGCTTCTGCCGTATCTGATCCGCGGCGCCCGCAAAAAGGCGGGATCCGACCACAAGACTTTGATTCTTGTCGCGACCAGCGGCGATACGGGCAAGGCGGCGCTCGAAGGGTTCAAGGATGTCGAAGGGACGGAAATTATCGTATTCTATCCCTCCGAAGGCGTCAGCGATATGCAAAAATTACAGATGCAGACCTCGGAAGGCTCCAACGTACACGTCGTCGGCATCGAAGGCAATTTCGACGACGCGCAGACCGCCGTCAAAAGCATCTTCAAGGATCCCGAGGCGATCCGCCGTTTGGATAAGATGGGCTATGCCTTCAGTTCTGCCAACAGCATCAACTGGGGCAGACTTTGTCCGCAGATCGTCTATTATTTTTCGGCATACCTCGATCTTGTCGCCGCGGGCGAAACGCTGCTCGGCGAACCCGTCAATTTTGTCGTTCCGACGGGCAACTTCGGCAATATTCTTGCAGGCTATTACGCAAGACGCATGGGACTTCCCATCGCCAAGCTGATCGTTGCCAGCAACCGCAACAACGTGCTGACCGATTTCTTTACGACGGGCAACTACGATGTCAACCGCGCCTTCCATAAGACGATGTCCCCTTCGATGGATATTCTCATCAGCTCCAATCTCGAGCGGCTGTTGTTTGAAATCGGCGGGCGCGATCCCGAATATGTCAAAAGCGCGATGCGCGACCTCGAGGTATACGGATCGTATACCCTCGATTTCGATCGGATGCAGGCCGAAATCCCCGAGTTTGTCGCTTATTGCAGCTCGGAGGAGGAAACCGCGGACGCCATCGACAACTTTTTCGATATGTTCGACTATACCCTCGATCCCCATACCGCCGTTGCGGTTTCGGCGTATTACAATTATCTGACCGACACCGAGGACGAGACCGAAACGGTCATTCTCGCAACGGCAAGTCCCTTCAAATTTTCTTCCGACGTCTTGCGTTCGCTGACCCGGAAGGAAGAAAAAGATCCCTTCCGTGCCGCCAAAAAACTGGCGTCTTATACGATGGAGGAGATTCCCGAGCAAATTGCCGCCCTCGAATCTCTGCCCGTTCGCCATAAACTCGTCATTCCGAAGGGCGTTATTAAGGAGACGGTGTTCGACCTTCTCTCTTCAGACAAAGGATAACCGATATGGAGCCGAAAAAAGTTTTATACAGTGCCATTCAGCCCACCGGTATCATTACCATCGGCAATTATGCCGGTGCGATTGCCAACTGGCTGAAAGTCCAGGACGATTATACAAGCATTTATGCCATCGCCGATCTGCATGCCCTGACCGTTCGTCAGGTTCCGCAGGAATTCCGGCAAAGAGCGCTTTCCTTTTTTGCCCAGTATCTTGCCGTCGGACTCGACCCCGAAAAATCGGTCATTTATTTCCAGTCCCACGTTCCGTTTCATACCGAACTGCAATGGCTGCTCAACTGCTATACCTACGTCGGCGAAATGACGCGGATGACGCAATTCAAGGATAAATCCCAAAAGAATGCCGACAATATCAACATGGGGTTGTTGGATTATCCCGTATTGATGGCGGCGGATATTTTGCTGTATCAATCGGCTTTTGTCCCGGTCGGCGCCGATCAGAAGCAACACCTCGAGATTACGCGCGATATTGCCATCCGATTCAACAATCTGTACGGCGAGACCTTTGTCGTCCCCGAACCTTATATCGCCAAGCAAGGGGCGCGGATTTTCTCCTTGCAGGATCCGACGGCAAAAATGAGCAAGTCCGATCCCGATCCCAATGCCGCCGTATCGATCATCGAGGACGCCGACAGCATTATGCGCAAATTCAAGCGTGCCGTGACCGACTGCGATTCCGTCGTCGAGTTCCGCGAGGATAAGCCGGCGATCTCCAATCTTTTGACGATCTTTTCTGCGATGACCGATCGTTCGGTCGAAAGTCTGGTCAACGAGTATCACGATCTCGGATACCGGCGCTTCAAACACGATCTCGGCGAAGCCGTCGTCGAGCGGTTTGCGCCCGTACGCGAGCGTTATCTCAAGCTGATGAACGACAAGGGCTATCTGAGCGAAGTGGCGCGGCAGGGTGCCGAACGCGCGGGACGGATGGCTTACAAAACCGTCGCCAAGGTCAAACGGAAAATCGGGTTGGTGCAACCGTAACGATGTTCGGATACGTTTCGGTCGACAAACCCAATATCCGCATGAAAGATTTTGCGCTGTACCGTGCGCATTATTGCGGACTGTGCAAAAGTATCGGCAAGAAGACGTGCAGTCAGTGCATGCGCTTTACGGTCAATTACGATATCGCGTTTTTGTCGTTGGTGGCGCACAACTATGCCAAGCTGACGCCCGCGATCAAAGAAGAGCGTTGTATCGCGCATCCTCTCGGCAGAAAGTTTCCCGTCGTGCAGAACAATCGCGTTCAGGAAAAAATCGTTGACGTCAACACCGTTCTCGGATATTATAAGGTTAACGATGACGTTCTGGACGGCGGCGGGCTGAAATATCGCCTGGCAAGAGCGTTTCTCCGTCCCAAGTTTCGCAAAGCCGAGGCAAGGACGGGCGAACTGAGCAAAGCCGTTGCCGAGCATTACCGCGCCCTCCGAAAACTGGAAGAAGGGCGTTGCCAAAACGTCGATCTGCTTGCCGAAACGTTTGCGGGGACGATGGTCGCCATCGCGCGGGAAACCCTCGATCGGTGCGACGGAATTGCCGAAGAATTGTTTTTTCATCTCGGCAAATGGATCTATATGATTGACGCCTACGACGACCTCGAGCGGGATCGGAAGCAACAAAAATTCAATCCGTATCTGCTTGCCGAAGCCGAGCGGGGCAAAGAAGCCGTTGCCGAAACCGCAAGGTTTGCGATGCTCGAGGAGATCGACAAAATTGTCAAAGCCTATGACGGGATGGACATTACCGTCAGCGAAGGACCGCTGTCCAACATCATTTACTTAGGGCTCCGTCAACGGACGGAAACCGTACTCGACAGGAGAGATCAAAAATGCCGAAGGACCCTTTTGTAATACTCGGAGTAAGCGATCAGGTTACCCAAAACGAGCTTTATGAAGCGTATACCGAAATGCGTCGCCGTTATGAAGAAAAACGGTTCAGCCCCGGAAAAGAGGGGGAGGAAGCCTGCGAAAAGCTGCAGGAAATCGACGACGCATACCGCGACGCCAACGAAATTCTGAAGACGCGTTACTTTGTTTCCAACTTCAGCAATCCTTTGCAGGAAGCCGACGACCTGATCCGTCAAGGGAAGATGTCGGAGGCGCAGGACGTTTTGGACCGTGCGACGGAACGTACGGCGGAGTGGCACTATCTGCAATCGATGATTTTCTACAAAAAAGGTTGGGCGGGCGAAGCGCGCACCCAACTGAAAATGGCAGTCGATCTCGAGCCCGGCAATCCCCGCTATACCGACGCCCTCAACGCGATGGATCGCAAGGCGCAGGGGCAGGATCGCTACCGCGCGAACGACGATCGCAGATATTATTCCGATCAGTACGGTGACGGACGGAGTTACCGCGGAGATGTTCCGACGGGCGCAAGGGGCTGCACGCCGTGCGATTGCTGTTCTTCGCTGATTTGCGCCGATTGCTGTTGCGAATGTATGGGCGGCGATCTGATCAGCTGCTGTTAGACGATGAGAAGGCAGCGCTTCAGTGCTAAAAAAATAGCCTTGGCGGCAGTCGGGGCGGCAATTTCGCTTTTGGGCGTCATCGCTTCGTTTTATATCGGCAATCTGACGCTGACGTTCAATGTTTTGGCTGCGGCGGGATTGCTCCTGCCCCTGTCCCAGAAGTGCTACCGCGAGTCGGTGTTGGCATACGTTGCCGTTTGCGGACTGGGCGCAATCTTTGCAAACGTCAAGATTCTGACCTTTGTTTTGGTAACGGGTCTGTATACCATCCTGACGGTTGCGGCGGAAGATAAAAATTTGAAGTGGTGGATTGCCTATCCCGTAAAAATTATTTACGCCTGTTTTACGTTCTGCGTTTTTTATTATCTGACGAGCATTCTTGTCGTCGATCTCGAACGGTTGGGGATTGCCGATTGGAAAGGCTCAACGCTTTATCTCGTATTCAACGTCATATACGTTGCGGCATTTTTGATTTACGACGCCTTGCTGTTGTGGTGCAATCGCTATCTCCGCCCCGTGATTCGCAAAGCCGCCAAACTTCCGCCCGAAGAATAGGGCGGTTTTTTTAACGCTTGATTTTCAGATTTTCGGCGCCGGTCAGCATGATATCGTTGAATTTTTCGTTGATCAGCCGATAATAGATAATTTTTCCCGTGCGTCTGGTGTCGACCATGCCGGCGTCGCGTAACAGTTTCAGCTGATGCGATACCGTGGTCTGGTTGAGTTCCAAGAGCCCCGCAAGATCGCTGACGCAAAGTTCCGAGATGGCAAGCGCAGACAACATTTTGACGCGCGTAACGTCCGAAAACAGACTGAAAAAATTGCACATTTCACTGAGAATTTCGTTGGAAGGCAGATACGTTCTGATCAGCACTTCGACCTCATCCGACACAATTTTGTTGCACACGGCGTCCCTCGCGTTTTTTTTCATCATAAATCCTTCCGCATTACGAACATCGGCTGCTTTTGTTGCATATTGTAAAGTACCGACTTATTTTGCCGAAGGAGGGCTTATGAACAACTCCACGTTAGCAATCCTGTTGATCCTGTTGCTCGGGGGCGGCAGCGGCAACGACGATCCCGCTTGCAATACCACGACGACGCTTGCGCTGTGCCTGTGTATTCTTTGCATGGGATGCCCGTCCGACAATTCTTGCGGAGGGACAGGCTTCGGGACCTGCGGTTCGATTTGACATCGCCATTCACCCGTGATACAATAAATCCGAGGTGAATTATGGTCAGTCTGGGCAACGATTGGGACGAAATTCTGAGGAGCGTTTTTGAAAGTTCGACGTATCGCGACTTGCGGACGTTTCTTGCCGAAGAATATCGCACGACAACCGTTTATCCCGATATGTACGATATCTTCAATGCCCTCAAAGCAACCGCTTGTCAAGACGTCAAAGTCGTTATTCTCGGTCAGGATCCTTATCACAACCCGGGGGAGGCGCACGGGATGAGCTTTTCGGTGCGCCCCGGGGTGCGGACGCCGCCTTCTTTGCAAAACATATTTAAAGAGCTTCAGGCGGATTTGGGTACTTATATTCCGAACAACGGATACCTGATGCACTGGGCGGAGCAAGGCGTGTTGCTGCTTAACACCGTCCTTACGGTGCGGAAAAACCAACCGATGTCGCATCGCAACAAGGGCTGGGAACAAGTGACGGACGCCGTGATCCGCGCCCTGAACGAGCGGGAGGATCCCGTCATTTTTCTGCTGTGGGGTGCGCCCGCCCGCGCCAAAAAAGCATTGATTACCAATGCGCGACATTATGTGCTGGAAGCGCCGCACCCTTCGCCGCTTTCGGCGCATTACGGATTTTTCGGCTGTCGGCACTTCAGCAAAGCCAACCGCCTGCTCGCGTCGATGGGCAAAGCTCCCGTCGACTGGCAGATTCCCAATGTCGATTTCCGACAAAATTAAGCAAGCCCGGCTTGCTTTTTTTGTATTGTAAAGCGTTTTTGTATATGTTATAATAAGCAATAGATATCCGATTCAGACCAAGGAGGCCGACTGATGGAATTTGAAAAGACCGTATTAGAGCGGGTCAATTGGATCAAAGAAATTTTGGCAGAGGCCGGTGCAAAGGGCATTGTGCTCGGGATGAGCGGCGGCAAAGACAGCGCGCTGGTCGGCA
This sequence comes from Candidatus Stercoripulliclostridium merdipullorum, assembly GCA_018713745.1. Lineage (GTDB taxonomy): Bacteria > Bacillota > Clostridia > Christensenellales > DTU072 > Stercoripulliclostridium > Stercoripulliclostridium merdipullorum. The sequence continues at coordinate 38,372 of DVOH01000057.1, forward strand.
TTTTGTGCCGGATGGCAACGCCCAACGTGACGGGGATCATTATGCCTTGTCAATCGCGGCGCAATCTCGGCGAAGACCGCGATCACGCGTTGATACTCAACGAAAAATTCGATATTCAGACGTTGGAGGTCGATCTTACGCCCGTCAAAGAAGCGTTTGAAACGGTATTGCTTCCGTTGGACGCCAATCAGAATCCCATGGCATACGCCAACATCAACCCGCGTCTCAGAATGATCTGCCTTTACAACTATGCCCAGCGCCGCAATTATCTGGTCGCCGGAACGGGAAATCGCAGTGAGCTGACGATGGGTTATTTCACCAAATGGGGGGACGGCGCGTTCGATCTCAACCCGATTGCCGATCTGACGGTCAGCGAAGTGTACAAATTGCTGCGCTATCTCGATTGCCCCGAAGAAATTATCAAAAAACCGCCCTCAGCCGCATTGTATGACGGGCAGACCGACGAGGAAGAGATGGGGATCCGATATGCCGACCTCGATCGCTATATTTTGACCGGGGAAGCGACGCCCGAGGTCAAGGCAAAGGTTGACCGCGCCGAGTACCGTACCGAACACAAGCGTTCGCTCGGCAGAATGTTTCCCCGCTGACCACGATTCTTTTAACGGAGAAAATATATGAAAATCAAAGAAGTTGTTTCCATTCTTGACGGAAAAGTCTGCTGTTGCGAAAACCTTCTGGACAACGAAGTGTTTTCCGCCTGTGCCTCCGATATGATGAGCGACGTACTTGCTTTTGTCAAAGATCAGTCGCTGCTGCTGTCGGGGCTTTGCAATCCGCAGGTGATCCGCACGGCAGATATGCTGGATATCCGCTGTGTCGCGCTGGTGCGCGGCAAGACGCCGAGTCCCGATATGATCGCGCTTGCAGAACAAAAGGGCATTGTGATTTTGTCGAGTAATCTCAGGATGTTTCTTGCATGCGGACTGCTGTATCAGGCGGGACTGCAGCCCGGAGAGGTCATTTTATGACCGCCATTCATCAGGAATACGAAGTACTGGGCAACAATTTCGTATCGGCGGGCAGCGCGAGCGACGAGGTCAAAAAGACGCTGAAAATGTTGGGGATCGACCCGATGATCATTCGTCGCATCGCCATCGCGATGTACGAAGGCGAAATCAATATGGTGATTCACGCCGGAGGCGGCAGAGCGATCGTTGACATCGATCCCGACAAAATCAAAGTGGTGCTCAAAGATCAGGGATCCGGGATCGCCGATATCGAACTTGCAATGAAGGACGGCTATTCCACCGCACCCGACAACATCCGCTCGATGGGCTTCGGCGCGGGGATGGGTCTGCCGAATATGAAAAAATACACCGACCGCTTCCGCATCGAAAGCGAAGTCGGGGTCGGGACCGAAGTAACGCTGGAAGTCGATTTCAACGAAAAATAGGTTCCGCGAGAGGGCGTTATGGATAAAAGTTTGCATACGGTTACGCTGGATTCCGAGAAGTGCAAAGGTTGCATCGCCTGTATGAAGCGGTGTCCGACCGAAGCAATCCGCGTGCGCGGCGGAAAGGCGAAAGTTTTGTACGATCGTTGCGTGGGATGCGGCGAATGTGTCAGAATTTGCCCCAACCAGGCAAAGCTGCCTTCTTACGATCCGTTTGAAATGATCGAGCGGTTCAAATACCGCGTGGCGGTGCCCGCGCCGTCTTTGTACGGGCAATTCAACAATCTGACCGACATCGATACCGTCCTTAACGGGCTGTTGGAGATCGGGTTTGACGACGTGTTCGAAGTATCGCGCGGCGCCGAACTGATCACCGAAGTCAGCCGTAAAGTCATTGCCGAAAACAAGATCAAACGACCCGTAATCAGTACGGCTTGCCCTGCGATTGTCGAGCTGATCATGGTGCGCTATCACGACCTTGCCGATCATCTTTTGGATCTGCAGGCCCCCGTTGATATAGCCTTGCGCCTGGCGCGGGAGGAAGCGATACAAAAAGGGATTCCGGCAGAGGATATCGGCGTGTTTTTTATTTCGCCTTGTCCCGCCAAGGTTTTTGCGTTAAAAACGGGGCTGGGGCTGAAAGCGCCTTCGGCAGACGGCGTCTTGTCGATCTCGGAAGTGTATTTTAAGTTGATTTCGGCGATGCCGAAACTCAAGTCGTTGCGTCCGCTGGCAAAGACCGGCATTATCGGACTGCAGTGGGCTTCCTCGGGCGGAGAAGCGGCAGGGTTGTTTATGGACAAGTATCTTGCCGCGGACGGCGTCGAAAACGCCATCGAGATTCTCAACGAAATCGACAACGAAAAACTCAACTACATCGACTTTGTCGAGCTGAACGCCTGCGCCGGCGGTTGCGTGGGCGGGGTGCTGAATATCGAAAACCCGTTTGTCGCCAAAGCGCGGATCCGGAGTTTGCGCCGCAATCTGCAGCTTGCGCGCAACAACGTTGCCGAAACCGACAAGCCGCTCTCGTATTTCCGATGGGAAGTCGCGCCCGAAATCAAAGACGTTTACCGTCTGGACGAAGACCGAATGCTTGCACTCGAAAAGATGAAGGCAATCGACGCGATTACCAAAAGCCTTCCCAATCTCGATTGCGGAAGTTGCGGCGCCCCGAGTTGCAGGGCATTTGCCGAGGACGTGGTCAACGGCGAGATCGACAGAAAAGCCTGTGTAAGGGAGAATCATCCGTATGAAACTTGAAGAACTGGTCAAAAGACTGGATGCCGAAGTCCTCAATGCCGCCGAGCCTCTCCGCGAAATCGAAGGGGGATACTGCGGCGATTTTCTGAGCTTTGTGATGAGCCGCGCGCCCGAAGGTTCGGCGTGGTTTACGGTGATGAGCAACGTCAACGTCATTGCCGTTGCGGTCCTTGCCGAAGTCGGCGCCGTCGTCTTGTGCGAAGGGGTCAGACCCGATCCCGCCATGCTCGAAAAGGCGCGGAGCGAAAACATAACGGTGATCGCGACCAAACTGCCGGCATTCGAAGCGGTACTGCGATACAATTAAGGAGCGGAGTGGTATGAAATTCAATTACGATTTTCATATCCACAGCGCGTTGTCGCCTTGCGCCGACAACGATATGACGCCGATCAACATTGTCGCGGCGGCGAGTGCGGTCGGACTGGAGATGATTGCCGTTGCCGATCATAACGCCATCGCCAACGTCAAGGCGGCAATCGAAGTGGGCAAAATGCTCGACGTAACGGTCGTGCCCGCTATGGAATTGCAGACGGCGGAAGATATCCATATCCTGTGTCTGTTCCCGACCTACGAAAAGCTCGAAGCGTTTTACGAAAGTTTAGAGTTTCCCGCCATCGAAAACCGATCCGAAATTTTCGGACAGCAGCTGATTTATGACCTTGACAACGAGGTCTGCGGTTATGAGCCGCGCATGCTGCTCGCTTCGGCAACGGTTTCGGAATACGAAGTCGGAGAGCTTGCCGAACGCTTTGACGGGATCGCGGTGCCTGCTCATATCGACCGCGCTTCCAACGGAATTCTCGCCATCCTCGGATCGCTGCCCGAAGGGTATACGGCGGTCGAACTCAGCTATCGTTGTCCGCCCGACGCGGGCGCGCAGTTTCTTAAAGATTACAACGTGATTTCCGACTCGGACGCACATTGTCTTGCCGATCTCGGCAAGCGTCGCTTTTTGATCGATCTTCCCGAGCGGAGCGCCGAGGCACTGATCGAATATTTGCGCCACAAACGGTAGCCTAAGCTACAGTTTTATTTTATTTTTGCACAAATTTGCTTCCCTGTCGGTATGAAACCGGTAAGCCTCCTTTTTCCGGTTGGCAAATTTTTTCAACGCCGAAAACTGAAAAATACGTTAAATTACTTTAATTTTATTATAGCTTATGCTATAATGTTTTGGACATCAACGCTTGACGCGTAACTTTTTTTGGAGGAACAAATGGCAAAAATCAAGTTTTCCAACCTTCCTTTCGTTCCCAAAGCCGAACAAAAAGCCCAATTCGAGGCAAGGCTTGCAGAACTGAAAGGGGTGCCCGGTGCTCTGATGCCGGCTTTGCAAAGCGCACAAGAGATCTTCGGCTATCTGCCGATCGAAGTGCAAAAGCAAGTCGCCGATGCTCTCGACGTTTCGTTGGAAGAGGTATTCGGCGTTGCGACGTTCTACTCGCAGTTTACCCTCAACCCCCGCGGCGAATTTCAGGTTGCGGTCTGTCTCGGGACTGCCTGTTACGTCAAAGGCGCGGGCGATCTCGTTGCCGCAATCCGCAAAAATCTCAATATCGAAGAAGGTTCCGATTGTACCTCCGACGGCAAGTTTTCGTTGGTGGAAACCCGCTGTATCGGCTGTTGCGGACTCGCACCCGTTCTGACCGTCAACGGTAACGTTTACGGCAAACTTTCCACCGCCGATATCGACGGTATTCTCGCACAGTACAAGTAATTTATGCAAGAACTTTCTCTCAACATCCTCGACATTGCTCAAAACTCCGTCAAAGCGGGCGCAACGCTCGTGCGGGTCGGGGTTACGGTCGAAGCCAACGCGCTGACGATCGAAATCGCCGACAACGGTTGCGGGATGAGCCCCGAGTTTTTGCAGCGCGTCACCGATCCTTTTACGACGACGCGCACGACGCGCAAGGTCGGGCTGGGGATTCCGCTTTTTAAGCAGTCTGCAGAGATGACGGGAGGAAGTTTTTCGATTTCGTCCGAGCCCGGCGTCGGTACCGTCGTACGGGCAACGTTCGTGCTTGACAGCATCGACCGGATGCCGCTCGGCGATCTTGCCGATACCGTTTGCAGCCTTTTGTACGAACAAATCGATTTTGTTTGGCATTATGCGGTGGACGGCAGATCGTTCGATTTCGACACGAGAGAGATCAAAGCCGAATTGGGCGGGATTCCCATCGACAGCGTTCAGGTTGTCGCTTTTCTCAAATCCATGGTAGAAGAAAACATCGAAAGCGTAAACGGAGGTAGAATTATATGAAGTCAATCGCCGATATCAAGGCAATCCGCGACAAAATGCAATCGCAGGTATTCACCCGCGAAAAAACCGACGACAACATCACCCGTATCGTTGTCGGAATGGCGACTTGCGGCATCGCCGCGGGGGCGCGTCCCGTCTTTAACGAACTGGTCGAGCAGGTTGCCGCTCGCGGACTCCACAACGTCGTCGTCAGCCGTTCGGGCTGCCTCGGCATGTGCAAATTGGAACCCATCGTCGAGGTTTTCGTCCCCGGCGAAGAAAAAGTTACGTACGTCAAAGTAGACGCCGAAAAAGCTAAAAAAATTATCGAAAAACACATTGTCGCCGGGATGGTCTGCACCGACTATCTGGTGGGCGAAGAATAGGAGGAGCGCATAATGTTCAGAAGTCACGTTCTTGTCTGCGGCGGTACGGGGTGTCATTCCAACCACAGCGACGAAATTTTTCAGCAATTCAACGCTCTGCTCAAAGCCCACGGGTTGGAGCAAGAGGTCATGGTCGTCAAAACGGGTTGCTTCGGTCTTTGCGCCGTCGGTCCCGTCGTTATCGTTTATCCCGAAGGTTCGTTCTACAGCGAAGTCAAGGCGAGCGACGTCGAAGAGATTGTCAAAGAACATCTGATCAAAGGTCGCGTCGTCAAACGGTTGCTTTATGTCGATCACAAGACGCAGGAAATGACCAAAGCCTTGACCGAAACCAACTTTTACAAAAAGCAAACCCGTGTTGCTTTGCGGAATTGCGGCGTCATCAATCCCGAAGTCATTGACGAATATATCGCGTTCGACGGGTATCAGGCATTGATCAAATGCTTGACCGAAATGGAACCGCAAGACGTCATCGACGTCCTCAAAGCCAGCGGTCTGCGCGGTCGCGGCGGCGGCGGATTCCCCACCGGACTCAAATGGCAGTTTGCCAAGAATGCCGCAGGCGACGTCAAATACGTCTGCTGTAACGCCGACGAAGGCGACCCCGGCGCATTTATGGACCGTTCGGTTCTCGAAGGCGACCCCCATGCCGTTCTCGAAGCAATGGCAATCGGCGGCTACGCAATCGGCGCTCATCAAGGTTACATCTATATCCGCGCCGAATATCCCATCGCGGTCGAACGTTGCCGCATTGCCATCAAGCAGGCGCGCGAGTACGGACTGCTCGGCAAAAACATTCTCGGTACGGGCTTCGATTTCGACATCGATATCCGCCTCGGCAGCGGCGCGTTTGTCTGCGGCGAAGAAACCGCTCTGATGACCTCCATCGAAGGAAAACGCGGCGAACCCCGTCCCCGTCCTCCTTTCCCCGCCAACAGCGGTCTGTTCCGTAAGCCCACCGTGCTGAACAACGTCGAAACGTACGCCAATATCCCCCAGATTATTCTGAAAGGCGCCGATTGGTTTGCTTCGATGGGGACCGAAAAGTCCAAAGGCACCAAAGTTTTTGCTCTGGGCGGCAAAATCGTCAACACCGGTCTGGTCGAAATTCCGATGGGTACGACGCTCCGTACCGTTGTCGAAGACATCGGCGGCGGCATCCCCAACGGCAAAAAATTCAAAGCGGCGCAGACGGGCGGTCCTTCGGGCGGCTGCATTCCTGCCGAGCACTTCGACATTCCCATCGATTACGACAACCTGATTTCCATCGGTTCGATGATGGGTTCGGGCGGCTTGATCGTCATGGACGAAGACAACTGTATGGTCGACATCGCCAAGTTCTTCCTTGAATTTACCCAGGACGAGTCTTGCGGCAAATGTACGCCCTGCCGTATCGGTACCAAACGCCTGCTCGAATATCTTGACAAGATCACCAAAGGCAACGCGACCCTCCAGGATCTCGACGATATGGAAGCGCTTTGCTATTATATCAAAGACAACGCGCTTTGCGGTCTGGGACAGACTGCGCCCAACCCCGTGCTTTCGACGCTGCGTTACTTCCGCGACGAATACGTTGCGCACATCGTCGACAAAAAATGTCCGGCAGGGGTCTGTAAGGCGTTGCTCCACTACAGCATTACCGACGCCTGTAAAGGTTGTACGCTCTGCGCCCGCAAATGTCCCGTCGGCGCAATCAGCGGTACGGTGCGCGAGAAGCACGTCATCGACAACAGCAAATGTATTAAGTGCGGCGTTTGTATGGACAACTGTAAGTTCAACGCCATCGTAAGAAAATAAGGAGGAACCGTAAGATGGAACAAAAAATGATCAATCTCAAAATCAACGGGATCGCCGTAACGGTTCCCGAAGGCACGACGATTCTCGATGCCGCCCGCAGCGTTAACATCAAAATTCCGACGCTGTGCTATCTGCGCGACATCAACGCGATCGGCGCCTGCCGTGTCTGCGTCGTCGAAGTCAAAGGCGCGCGCAGCTTGGTGGCGTCCTGCGTCTATCCCGTCAGCGAAGGGATGGAGGTGACGACCAACAGTAAACGCGTACTGGACAGCCGCCGCACGACGGTCGAGCTGATTCTGTCCGATCACGACAAAAACTGTCTGTCCTGTGTCCGCAATCAAAACTGCGAACTGCAAACGCTTTCCAACGAACTCGGCTGCAATGCCCAGAAGTTCAAAGGCGCGGTCAACGAATTCGATCTCGATCTCAGCACGCCGTATCTGATCCGTGACAACAACAAGTGCGTCTTGTGCCGCCGTTGCGTGGCAGCATGCGCTCAATATCAAGGGATTGCCGTCATCGGTCCCAATGCCCGCGGATTCAAAACGCACATCGGTTGCGCGTTTGAAAAAGACCTGATGGAGACGCCTTGCGTCGGTTGCGGTCAATGTATCACCGTATGCCCGACGGGCGCCCTCCGCGAACGGGAAGAAATCGACGACGTCATCGCCGCCCTTGCCGACAAATCCAAACATGTCATCGCCGCGACCGCACCTTCCGTGCGCGTCGGGCTGGGGGAAGAATTCGGAATGCCCATGGGTACCAACGTCGAAGGCAAGATGGTCACCGCGCTTCGTATGATGGGCTTTGACGACGTCTTTGACGTAGACTTTACGGCAGACCTCACGATCATGGAAGAAGGATACGAGTTTGTCAACCGTCTCAACAACGGCGGCGTTCTGCCGATGATGACCAGCTGTTCGCCGGCATGGATCAAGTTTGTCGAACATAACTATCCCGAAATGATCCCCAATCTTTCGAGCTGCAAGTCGCCGCAACAAATGTTCGGCGCCATTGCCAAAACGTATTATGCCGAAAAGAAAGGGATCGACCCCAAGAATATCGTCGTCGTTTCGATTATGCCCTGTACCGCCAAAAAGTTCGAAAAAGGCCGTTCCTTCCAAAGCGCGGCGGGCGTACCCGACATCGACATCGCATTGACGACCAGAGAGCTTGCCCGTATGATCAAGCGGCAAGGCATTGCGTTCAGCGAGCTGGAAGACAGCGCGTTTGACGCCCCCCTCGGGATCGGCAGCGGCGCAGGTCTGATTTTCGGTGCGACGGGCGGCGTTATGGAAGCGGCGCTCCGTACGTTGGCGGACGTCCTGGAAGGCAAATCCCTCGATAAGATCGATTATACCGCCGTACGCGGCACCGAAGGGATCAAAGAAGCGTCTGTCACGCTCGCCGGCAAAACCGTCAAAGTTGCGGTTGCAAGCGGACTTGCCAATGCGCGCAAGCTGATGGAAAAGATCAATAAAGGGGAAGCCGATTATCACTTCATCGAGATCATGAGCTGTCCGGGCGGTTGCGTCAACGGCGGCGGTCAGCCCATCAAAGACGCTTATACGCGCAACAATTACGATATCAAAGCGATCCGCGCCAAAGCGATCTACGATACCGACAAAGCGATGGGACTGCGCAAGTCGCACGATAACCCCGTCATCAAAGAGCTTTACGAAACCTATCTCGGAGCTCCCAACAGCCACAAAGCGCACGAAATTTTGCATACAAAATACGAAAAGCGCAACAATTACTAATCAAGCGGCAAGGCTCCCGACGTCAAAAGCGCCGGGAGCCTTGCCAATCGGAAACTTATGGCAAATAACAGACACAGACACAAAAAAAGATTTTCGCCGGCAGACACATACGTTCCGCCGTATGACGCGATGCTTCTTGCCGAGTCGGTCGATACGTTGACCCTGACGGATGAGGTGCGCGAAAAACTCCGCAAGGGCAATATCAACACGTTGTTGGACATCGCGAAGCGGGAGACAAAAGACTTTTACCGTATCCCGACGTTCAACAAAAAAAATCTGTTTGAGCTCAAAAAAGCGGCGGAAGCAAAAGGCATCGGACTTAAACCCGATACGCCCCGTCCCGAGCCCAACGTACAGCCGCAAGCCGACGCCGAGAACGCCCGGCAGAAAGAAGCATCGGCAAAGCAGGAGCGTTCGGACAAAAAACTTGAAAAAGGGGATCGGAAAAAGGACAACAGGAATCCCGAAGTCCGCAAAGACGGTAGGGCAAGCGATCGCAATTCCGAGTCCCGCAAGGAGACTGCCAAGTCGTCCGACCGCAGTGTAGACGAACGCAGACATCAAAAAGAAAAAGACCGCTCCAGAGAGCGTGTAGATATCCGCAACAAAAAAGGCAACCGCGAAGAGCCGCTCAGCGAACAGAAGATGAAAGAAGAGCGGCGCAAAAAGCGTCCGGTCCGCGTTGCGCCCCCGCCCATACACGATATTTATATTAAGATCAATAAGAACGGAAAGTGGGGGTTTGCCGATCGTAGCGGCAAAGAAGTGATTGCCCCGATTTATGACGAAGTATTTATGTTCAAAGAGGACGTCTGCTGCTTCGAACGCGACGAACTGTTCGGCTATATCGACCGTCAGGGCAACGAAATCATAGCACCCGTTTATGAGTGTGCGGCAAGTTTCAGCGAAGGCTATGCCTGCGTCTTTAAAGGCGGCGTCTGCGGCTATATCGACAAAGAGGGCAATGCCGTGATCGATTTTCAGTACGACGCGGGTACGCCCGTGATCGACGGGAACTGCCGCGTCAAAAAGAACGGAAAGTGGGGAGAGCTGTATATCGACCGCCCCAACGAAGTACGGTGGATCATCTGATGAAAAAAACGGTTCTTGCGGTATGGATCACGGTGCTGGTTGCCGCCTTCCTCACGGGGGCGGGCGTTTCGGCATACGCGGCGACGGACGATATGCCCGTTGTCGCCCGTGTGATGCATCCCGATACGCCCCTTTACGACGAAGCGGGGGAACTGATTTGTCGTTTGGACGCCAATGTCGCGGTCGAGATCCGAGAAGAACGCGAGTACGATTATGTTGTCGTTTACAACGGACAAACAGGCATTTTGCCCAAAACCGCCGTTTATTTTACCCGTGACCCTCTGACGTATCCGGTCGAACTGGTTCATGTCAAAAGCGAGCGTGTGGGCGTTAAAGTCAAAGTATATGCCACGCCGTCCGCCGACAGCCCCGTTGTGAAGGAACTGACGGACGGGACCGCCGTGCGTGTTGCGCCTTGCGGCGTTCAGGGATACTTGCGGGTGTTCTACGGCAACGAAGCAGGGTATGTCAGAGCCGAGGACGTGACCGAAGGGTTAAGCCGCAACCAGGCAACGGCACTGAGTATCGGGCTGATCGCCGTTGCCGCGACCGTTATCATTGCCTTGCTTGCCTACCGCAACAAAAACCGCATTTCCCGTCCCGGAACAAAAAGGCGCGACGTCGGAATCGAACACGGCGACGACGGGATTTAATCAAAAGCATCCCGACCATCCGATTGCAAAGATCGCAAAGAAAAACCGCTTCGTTTGAAGCGGTTTTTTTGGTCTGGGTGAGAAGATTTGAACTTCCGGCCTCTTGAACCCCATTCAAGCGCGCTACCAAGCTGCGCCACACCCAGTTAAGCGGAAATCAAACGATTTCCGTTGTTTTTATGCTTTTTGCAGATCGGAGAGAAGTTTGCTAAGACGCGCGACTTTGCGGCTGGCGGTGTTGTCTTTGTAGATTCCGTCGGCAGCGGCTTTGTCGATGATCGAAACCGTTTCGGGAAGCAAGGTTTTTGCCAGTTCGACGTTGTTTTCGGCGATGGCGGCTTCGTACTTTTTAACAGCGTTTTTGACGCGGGTGCGCTTGCTGTTGTTGGAAGCGTTTTCCTCACGGGTGATCAAAACTCTCTTTTTTTGCGACTTGATATTTGCCATATTTTTCTCCTGCTTGAGATTGTTCTATTTCGGATGCCCTAATATTCTATCACATCAAAAATAAGATTGCAATGATTTTTCGGTAATAATTTTATTTTTAATACCGATAATCTTTTGGGTATGGCAAGAGAGTTCGATACGGTTTTTTTGGAGAGCGGTACGCTCGAAAATACAGAGGAGCACGAGCGCGTTCGCAAGCATCTTCTCGGTGCGCTGACGGCGACCGAACGGAAGGGATCGGCGCGTAAACTTGCGCTCGAATTGCACCGTAACCCCGTTTTTGACGGCGAATACGCCCGCAAGGTCGAAGGGGTGCTGACGCGCTATTTGGTATCGTTTTGTCGCGGTGCGGGGTTTCGGGAAGGCTTGATTCTTGCCGTCGGCATCGGCAACGAAGGATTGACGGCTGACGCACTCGGGCCTCAGACGGTCAAGCGGCTGACGGTGACCGAGCATCTTGTTCGCAGCGGCGTCGAGGACCCTGCAGAAGGGCGTCTTGCCGCGATCGAAAGCAATGTCAGCGGGGTGACGGGCATTGCTTCTTTCGATATCGTCAAAGGCGTTTGCGAGCGGGTTCGTCCCGCCCTGATCATAGCGATCGACACCTTGGCAAGCAGAAAACGCGAGCGACTTGCGCGCATGATTCAGATGTCGGACGGAGGGATTGTGCCGGGCGGCGGGGTCGGGAATGCCAAAACCGCGTTCGATCGCGCCCATCTCGGCGTACCGGTGATCGCAATCGGCGTACCCCTTGTCATATACGCAAGGCATCTTGCCGCCGAATATGCGGCCGCCGCGGCAACGCCGCCGAAGGGGGAGGAGGACGATCTGGTGGTAACCCTCAAAGAGATCGATCTCGGCGTCAAGACCTATGCCGCCATCATCGCGGGCGCCGTCAACGGTGCCGTCCGAAGGCTTGCCTCCCATCCCTTTTCGGACGCGTAAACGCCGTCAAAGCCTTGCCTCCCGGCCGTTTTCGGACGCGTAAACGCCGTCGAAGCCTTGCCGAAAGGAAGAATTTGGTAAAAATTAAAAATTGAGTATTGAAAATTCCGTTTGACTATAGTATCATATGAGTATTGCATACTTTTTAAGGAGATCAGTACTCTATGGCAGTTTTCCACAAAGAGAAAATCAGAAATATTGCCCTGATCGGGCACAGCGGCGAGGGCAAGACCTCCCTTCTGGAAGCAATTCTGTATACGACCAAAGCGATTGACCGTCTCGGAAAAGTCGACGAAGGCTCTTCGGTATCGGACTACGACCAGGAAGAAATCAGCCGTCGGATGTCCATCAGCCTTTCGATGGCATATACCACTTATAAAGATTACAAGATCAACATTTTGGACGTTCCCGGATTTTTCGATTTCGAAGGGGAACTGGTTGCCGCGCTTTCGGTGGCGGACGGCGCGATTGTCGTGACGGGCGCGACGGGTACGCTTTCGGTCGGTGCCGAAAAAGCGATCGACTACTGCTTGGAGCAGGGGATTGCGACCATGGTATGGGTCAACGGCGTCAACCGTGAAAACAGCGATTATCTCAAGACTGTAGAAGCGATCAAAGAGCGTTACGGCAACAAGATCGTCAAGATCGAATTGCCGATTATGGAAGGCAATGTGATGAAAGGATTTGTCGACGTTCTGGAAGGCAAGGCGTTTGACGACAAAAAGAACGAAATCGCCATTCCCGCCAATCTGCAGGACGCCTATGCCGAAGCCGAAGCCGAACTTTTGGAAGCGGCGGCGGAGTCCAGTGACGAACTGCTCGAAAAATTCTTCGGCGGCGAAGCGCTGACGGGTGACGAAAAGCGCAGCGGAATCAAAGCGCGCACGGTCAGTGCCGAGATTATTCCCGTTTTGGCAGGCGTAGCGATCGGCAACTGCAATATCACCAATCTTCTCGATCATATCGTGGCGATGTTCCCCGCCGCGGACGAAGTCAAGGCAAAACCTTACACCAAACTCGGGGACGGCAGCAAAGGCGAACTGATCGTCAGCGAAGACGGCAAATTTGCGGCACAAGTTTTCAAAACGATTGTCGACCCGTTTGTCGGGAAACTGTTGATGTTCAAAGTTTATCGCGGCAAAATCGCATCGGGCGACACCGCATACAATTCGAGAGCGGACGAAACCGAAAAGATCAGCGCATTGTACATTCTGCGCGGCAAAAAGCAAGACGGCGTGGACGCGTTGTATGCAGGGGACATCGGCGCGCTTGCAAAACTCAATTACACTTCGACGGGCGACACCCTTTGCGACCCCTCCGAAAAGATTGCGTTCGACGCCATTGATTTCCCGCTTCCCGTGATTGCGATGGCAGTATCCGCCGTTGACAAAAACAGCGAAGAAAAAGTCATTGCGGGCTTTACCAAACTGCTCGAAGAAGACAGCACCTTCAAACTCGAGAAAAACGCCGAAACCAACGAAATGCTGATCAGCGGTCTGGGCGAAATGCAACTCGATATTCTCTGCAAAAAAGTCAAAAACAAATTCGGCGTCGAAGCGATTCTCAAAGAACCGCGTATTTCTTACCGCGAAACCATCAAAAAGAAAGTGGAAGCCGAAGGCAAGCACAAAAAACAATCGGGCGGTGCGGGACAGTTCGGTCAATGTACCATCCGTTTCGAGCCGGGTGCCGCGGACGGCGAATTTGAGTTTGTCGACGAAGTCGTCGGCGGCGTAATTCCGCGTCAGTACATTCCCGCAGTCGAAAAGGGTCTGCGCGAAGCCATCAAAAAAGGGATTCTTGCCGGCTACCCGATGGTCAACCTGAAGTGTACGGTATTCGACGGAAAATATCACCCCGTCGACTCCAAAGAAATCGCCTTTATCACGGCGGCGAAACTTGCTTATGCCGACGGTCTTGCCAAGGCAAATCCCGTCTTCCTCGAGCCGATCATGACCGTCAAAGTCACCGTGCCCGAAAGCTACATGGGTGACATTCTCGGCGATCTCAATAAGCGCAGAGGCCGCATTCTCGGCATGGATACCGTTGACGGCAAATCGGTGATCAACGCCGAAGTTCCGCAAGGCGAAATGGCGCGTTACGCAACCGATCTCCGTTCGATGACGCAAGGAAGAGGCAAGTTTGTCATGACCTTCGAGCGGTACGAAGAGGTGCCGTCCACGTTGGCGGCAAAAATCATCGAAGACGCCAAAAAAGCGCAGGCATAGTTCAAAACGCGATGCAAAAGGGAGAACCGCGGTTCTCCCTTTTTGTCACCATAGGAGGAGATATGATCGATCGGACCGATCGGAAGGGGCGCAAAATCAGTCAGTTGGGATTCGGCGTTATGCGCATTCCGAGAATTGCCGGAAGCAAAGAGATCGACGTAGCACGATCGGTTGCGTTGCTGAGAGAGGCATACGCGAAGGGAATCAACTACTTCGATACCGCGTATATTTATGACGGCGGAAAAAACGAAGAGGTTCTCGGCGAGGCGGTCAAGCCTTTCCGCAAAGAGATTGCCATCGCCACCAAAATTCCGCCTTATATGGTGCGCAGTCCCGGTGACTTTGACCGGGTGCTGAACAAAAGTCTCTCCCGTCTCAAAACCGACTATATCGACTATTACCTCGTACATGCCATGATGGACTTCGATTCCTTCGAGCGGCTGGAGGCGATGGGATTTTCCGATTGGGTCCGGCAGAAGAAGGAAGCGGGGACAATCATCAATATCGGATTTTCCTTTCACGGGAAGTGTGACGATTTTATTAAAATCATCGACGCGTACGACTGGGATTTTTGTCAGATACAGTACAACTACTGGGACATCAATTTTCAGGCGGGACAGCGCGGGCTGGATTACGCGTCCCAAAAAGGGGTCCCCGTAATCGTCATGGAGCCGCTACGCGGCGGCACGCTGATTACGGCGCAACCGCCCGAAGCGATGGACGCATTCAAGGCTTGCCACCCCGAGCGGACGATGGCGGAATGGGGACTTCGGTTTGTCTGGGATCAGCCCGGCGTATTGACGGTATTGTCGGGGATGAGCGACGAAAAGCAGCTTGCCGAAAATCTGTTGACGGCAGAAACCGCTACGCCTCTGTCGCTTACGCCCGAAGAACGTGCCTGTTACGAAACCAGCCGTCTTACGGTGCTGTCGAAGCAAAGCATCGGTTGCACGGGGTGCGGATATTGCCAACCTTGCCCGTACGGCGTCGCAATCCCGGGATGTTTCTCGTCCTATAACGACTACAAACTGTTCCACAGACTCAACTGGAGGATCAAATATATCTGGACGGTAGGGGGACTTTCGGCAAATCCCGGCTTTGCTTCGCAATGCAGGGCATGCGGCGCATGCGAAAAAAAATGTCCGCAAGGATTGCCGATCATCAAACTGCTTCAAACGGTCAGGCGGCAATTCGAGTTTCCGCTGATGATTCCCGTCCTCAGACTGATCGGCAAAGTCAAACGCCGCAAAGCCGAACGGAAAAAAGCGGCAAAAAACGTTTAACCGGTTTATGCAGAAATCATAAAAAAGCGAGAACGTGCGTTCTCGCTTTTTTTGTTCGATCGGCTGTCGGGTTTGGGACGACCGGTCAGATGCGCGCAACGCCCGATGCTCTTGCCGCTTCGGCGACGGCTTTGGCAACCGTCGGACCGACGCGAGGATCAAACGCCTTGGGCAGGATATAATCGGCACTGAGTTCTTCGTCCGAAACCAGCGAGGCGATTGCCTTGGCTGCGGCGATTTTCATTTCTTCGTTGATGTCCTTTGCGCGGACGTCCAGCGCACCGCGGAAAATGCCGGGGAACGCCAGTACGTTGTTGATCTGGTTGGGGAAGTCGCTGCGTCCCGTGCCGACAACGGCGGCACCCGCTTTGCGTGCGAGGTCGGGCATGATTTCGGGGACGGGGTTTGCCATAGCCATAACGATGGCGTCCTTTGCCATCGAGGCGACCATCGCTTCGGTTGCGACGTTGGGCGCGCTGACACCGACAAAGATATCGGCGCCTTTCATGGCGTCGGCAAGCGTACCTTTCTTGAAGGTGCGGTTGGTATAGGTGGCGACTTCGGCTTTGTCGGGGGCGAGGGTTTCGTCACCTTCGCAGATGATCCCTTTGCGGTCGCACATAATGACATCCTTGATGCCCATGCTGAGGAACAGTTTGGCAATGGCAACGCCTGCCGCACCCGCTCCGCTGAAGACGGCGGTGCAGTCTTTCAGGTCTTTTTTGACGAGTTTCAGGGCGTTGGTCACTGCTGCGGCGCAGACAACGGCGGTACCGTGCTGGTCGTCGTGGAAGATCGGGATATCGGTGCATTCTTTCAGTTTGCGTTCGATCTCGAAGCAACGCGGCGCCGCAATGTCTTCAAGGTTGATGCCGCCGAACGAGCCAGAGATCAGCGAGATCGTACGGACGATTTCGTCCACGTCCTTGGAGCGGACGCAGAGGGGGAAGGCGTCGACGTCGCCAAACGCTTTGAAGAGCACGCATTTGCCTTCCATAACGGGCATGCCCGCTTCGGGTCCGATGTCGCCAAGACCGAGAACCGCCGTTCCGTCGGTGACGACGGCAACCAGATTCCAGCGACGGGTCAGTTCGTAACTCAAGTCAACGTTGTCTTTGATCTCGAGGCAGGGCTGAGCGACGCCGGGGGTATAGGCAAGCGATAATTCTTCTTTGTTGGTCACGGCAGCGCGCGGGACGACTTCGATTTTGCCTTTCCACTGATAGTGCAGTTTAAGGGACTCTTTTGCGTAATCCATTGTCATATTCTCCTTATTCGGGTATCCTTTTTGGCTGATAAGGGACGCCTTATGCTTCCCACGGGAATTTGTATTGGGTCAGTTTGAGATCGTCGCGGACCTTGACCAGTTCTTTTTGAACGGCTTCGTTGATCGGAACGCCGCTGTCTTTGCGTTCGCACCAGACCAGCCATTCTTTTTCGCCTGCGGTAAAGATGTGATCTTCGCCGGGTGCTTTGGTCGAGGCGCGCAGCGCACGCATAATATCGCCTGCCGTCTTCTTGAACGCGTCCAGGCCCATAAAGGCTTCGGTGTCGATGGCGATAAAGAAGTGTCCGAGATGATAGGGAACTTTTTTGCCGCCTTCGCCGATGCCGGAGAGCATTTTGAGATAGTTGCCTTGTTGGAGTGCCGCCGAAAGCACTTCGACGATGGTCGCGTATCCGTAGCCTTTGTATCCGGCAAGTTCTTCGCCGATGCCGCCGAGCGGAGCAAGCGCCGCTTCCCCGGTGTTGAGTTCGACCAGGATTTTGTCGGTGTCGGTTTTGGCTTTGCCGTCTCTGCCGATGACCATGCCTTCGGGCGTCGCTTTGCCGATGCGGCTATAGTATTCGAGCTTGCCGCGTTGGGTGATCGACGTGGCGCAGTCGAGAACGAAGGGGAATTCTTCGTCGGTCGGGAAGCCCACGGTCAGCGGATTGGTGCCCAGCATGTTTTCGACGCCGAACGTCGGAGCGATCGAAGGACGTGCGTTGGTGCCGGTAATCCCGATCATTCCTTCTTTGATCGCCATGCTTGCGTAATATCCCGCGATGCCGTAATGGCAGCTGTTGCGGACGGCAACCATACCCATTCCGTACTTTTTGGCTTTTTCGATTGCCATTTTCATTGCCTTGTAACCGATCACCTGACCCATTCCGTCATGACCGTCGACCACGGCGGTAGTGGGGGTTTCGCGCAGGATTTCGAAGTTGGTCACAGGGTTCTGAATCCCGATGTTAATGCGGTCGATATAGATGGGTTTGAAGCGGTTGACGCCGTGAGATTCGATGCCGCGGCGATCGGATTCGATCAGGACGTCGGCGCAGATTTCGGCATCTTCGCGCGGGACACCGACACCCACGAAAGCGTCGGTTACGAAATCGGTGATGGTTTTCCAGTCAACGACAATTTTAGGCATAACAAGGACTCCTTATTAAATTATTTTCTGACTATAATGATATCACGGAAACGGCGCTTCGTCAAACGGGGCGACCACTTTTCCGCGAAATGTGAAAGGAAAGAATTGAAAATCCGATCGGGAAGGAGTATAATGGTAAAAACGCTAAGGACGAGGCGCAACCTGCTTCAAATCAAACCTTGCGTCAATAGGAGAAATATGTCGGAGTGCGATCATAATTGTTCCACCTGCAGTGCAAACTGCGATCAGAAGTCGATGGTCGAAAAGACGCACGAACTTTCGTTTGTCAAAAAAGTGGTTGCCGTCGTGTCGGGGAAAGGCGGCGTCGGCAAATCGCTTGTAACGGGGCTGCTTGCCTCGCTTTCGCAAAAAAGCGGATTCAAGACGGCGGTACTTGACGCCGATATCACGGGCCCGTCGATTCCCCGGATGTTCGGGATTCGCGGGGGCGTCGAAGGGGATGACGTCGGGATCTATCCGCGCCGTACCAAAAGCGGTATCAAAGTAATCAGCGCCAACCTGCTTTTGGAGCAGGAAACCGATCCCGTACTGTGGCGCGGACCGATCATTGCGGGCATGGTCAAACAGTTCTGGACGGACGTGATCTGGGACGAAGTCGACTTTATGTTTGTCGATATGCCCCCGGGAACGGGAGACGTACCGCTGACGGTATTCCAGTCCCTTAAAATCGACGGAATCATCGTAGTGACTTCGCCGCAGGAACTGGTGACGATGATCGTCGAAAAAGCGGTCAAAATGGCAAATATGATGAAGATCCCCATCCTCGGCGTAGTCGAAAATATGAGTTATGTCAAATGCCCCGAATGCGGCGGCAAGATCGATCTTTACGGGAGCAGCAAAATCGATCAGGTCGCAACGGATTTTCATCTTAAAGTGCTGGGCAGACTGCCGATCGATCCCGCCATTGCGAAGGCATGCGACGAAGGACGTGTGGAAGAGGTCGTGACGAGCGATCTCGACGCGGCGATGGTCGCAATCAAATCGCTATGAACGGCAAGGACGTAACAAGCCTTCTGAACGGAACGGAGTTGCTTGCGATCCTGAGCGATCAGGAGCGCGAGCGGCTTGCCGAAGGGGTCAGCGCGACGTCGTTTCCCAAAGGCAGCCGAATCGTTGCAGGGCAGGGTTGCGCGGGGATTCTGTTTGTCCGCAAAGGGCGTCTAAGAGTCTATTTGGTATCCGAAAAAGGCAGAGATATTACCCTATACTTCATAGAACCGGGCGAGATCTGCGTGCTGAGCGCGTCCTGTGTGATTTCGGCAATCGCCTTTCAGGTTGAGATCGAGGCGGAAGAAGATACCGAAGCAATCCGTATCGCGGGGGACGTCTATGCCGCTCTCCAAAAAAACAACCTCAGGCTCGAAAATTATACCCTGAGGTTGACGGTTGACCGGTTTAACGACGTGATGTGGTCGATGCAGCAACTGCTGTTTTTCAATATGGATCAGCGGATTGCAACGTATTTGTATGACGAGTGCGGCAAGCGCGGGACGACCGAACTGTTGGCGACGCACGAAAGCATTGCCCGCAGTATCGGATCAGCGCGAGAGGTGGTGTCGCGCGTACTGAAGCAGTTTGCGCGCGAAAACATTGTCGTCGTCGGCCGCGGAAAAATCACCGTTTTGGACGAAAGAAAACTTGCCGAAAAAATCGATCAGATCTGACTGAATTTTTTGAGCGCATCCTTCGAGAGCATGCCGACCGATTTGGAGACGGGTTTGCCGTCTTTGATCATATACAGCGTGGGGATGGACATGACGCCGAACGCCTGTGCCACGCCGGGTGCCTGATCGACGTCGACCTTGACGACCTTGACCGCATCCTGCGACATAGCAAACTCTTCGAGGATGGGGGCAAGGGCGCGGCAGGGTCCGCACCAGGTGGCAAAAAAGTCCACCAATACCGGTTTATCGCTTTTGAGTACTTCTTGTTCGAAATCTTGTTGAGAGACGTGTAATACGTTCATCGGGATTACCTCCGTTTGTGTTTTCTGTTACCATTATATCCCTTCCGCGCCGAAAAATATGTGATAATGTTACAATCGGCGGGGGAGGGGATGTTATTTCCGTTCGAGATACATGATATATGCCCCTTCGTTGCCTTGAATGGGGCGCCGTCCGACTTTGAAGTCGCGCAGCTCGGGCAGGAGCTTTTCGATCAGTTTGCTGACGGTTTCGCACCCGAAGTTCTGGGGCACGAAGTCGGAATATTTTGCCTTCATCATCACATTGATTTTGGTGTAAAGCGCCGTTCCGTCTTCGTCGATCAGACTGTTGACGATATCTTTCAGCGCCTTGTGCTGCTCGCGGCTCAGCAAATACCGTTTGCGCGGCTCGCGTCCGTCGTTCTGCCTGGGTTCGGGCTTCGTTTTGACGACGGGCTTTTCGGGTTCTTTGTCTTCCTTTTCGTCCTTCTCCTGTCCTTCTTCGGCTTCTCCGAGATAAAAGAATTCCGAAAACGCATTGACAAATGCCTTAACTGCGTTGCGCGATCCCATTCCGACAACGGTTTTGCCGCGTTCGCGCAGTTCCTGAACCAGGCGGGTGAAGTCGGAGTCGCTCGATACCAGGCAGAAAATATCGATGTCCCGTTCAAACAACAAGACCATGGCGTCGATGATCAGGGACAGGTCGCTGCTGTTCTTTTTGGAAGCAAAGCTGAATTGCTGTTTGGTCGTGATGCTGAACTCCGCAATCTGCTCTTTCCAGCCGCTGACGT
Organism: Candidatus Stercoripulliclostridium merdipullorum; assembly: GCA_018713745.1. Lineage (GTDB taxonomy): Bacteria > Bacillota > Clostridia > Christensenellales > DTU072 > Stercoripulliclostridium > Stercoripulliclostridium merdipullorum. The sequence continues at coordinate 59,039 of DVOH01000057.1, forward strand.
TGCGACGGCTCCAGTCGGCAAAAATGCGTTTTACAACGATTTCGCCGTAATTGCTCATGGTATCGAAAATTTGTTTTGCGTGCTTGCTTGCGGCGTTTTCGGCGTCGATCAGCACGGCTACTTTTTTGTTGATTTTTTCCATAACTCTCCTTATGCGATGGGGTTTCGGATATCATACCGCTTGACGGCGGAAGAAAACGGACGGCGCTTGTCCCGTCTTGCCGAACGGCGGAAAACTTTGTCGATTTGGCAAAAAACAGCTTCGGACGAAGCTGTTTTTGTGGTCGAGGTGACGGGATTTGAACCCATGGCCTCTTGGTCCCGAACCAAGCGCGCTACCAAACTGCGCTACACCTCGATATTTGATGCGCCCGCAAAAACGGGCGCATCCGATTGGTGCCGAAGGCGGGACTTGAACCCGCACGATGTCGCCATCAGCGGATTTTGAGTCCGCCGCGTCTGCCATTCCACCACTTCGGCTTTCGTACGCAACCTATCTTACCATACTTTGCCGCGGTTTGCAACTGGTTTCATCAATTTCGTCTTAAAATAACAAACCGATTCGCGTGAAGACGCATCCCGCGGGGTTTGGAAGCTTTGCGGTTGCAAAATCGCTCCCGCTTGTGTTATACTTACAATATGAAAAACAAGTGGTTTCCGGTTTTGTTGATTGTCGTGACGGCGGCGGTAATGCTGGTCGGGTGTATGCCCGAGATCGCAACGCGCAACGTCAAAGGGATCGAGCCCGACGGGCTTCAACATACCGACGGCTATGACGATTATCAGGGGTATGTATTCGGCGGCGGCAAGGAGCGCTACAATATGCTGTTTCGCATGAAGTCTCCCGCAACGGAGGCGGGCAAGACCTATCCTCTGATCGTCTATCTCCCGCCCGAGGGGACGGAAGGGACGGACAACGAAAAACAAATGAATTATTACCTGATCCGCGGCGTGCAAAACAACGGGCAGGACGCATTTGTCGTATTGCCGCAACTGGTCAAAGAAAAATTTGCTTTTGGCGACGCAAAAGGCAAGTCGTCCAAGGCGTCACAACTGGAAGCATTGATCGAAGCGCTTGCGGCGCAATATCCGATCGATCGCAATCGGATTTATCTGACGGGGGTCGGACAGGGGAGTCTTGCTGTGTGGGAGCAGCTGACGCGGAGCAAGACCTATGCGGCGGCGATGCCGATCGGGTACGGCGGAGATCCCGCAACGGCAGAGACAGTCGACGACATTCCGATCTGGGCGAGTCACGACATTGACGACAGCGCGGTGCCGGTGACGACGACGGATAAAATGGTCGAGGCGTTGCGCGCACGCGGCGTACTGGTCAATTATACGCGATACGAACACCTTGCTTCGGGCAAAGAAGCGTATCAGGAATTTTATTTCGACAAAGAGGTCTGGGCGTGGCTGTTCCGACAATATCGCGGCCGCGAACTGGGGAAGGAGTAACGATGGAGTATCGGAAAAACGGCAATCGGATTGTTCTGCGGCTTGCCCGCGGGGAGGAAGTGATCGCATCGCTTGCCGCATTGCAACGCGAGCTTTCGATCGGTGCCGCATCGGTTGCGGGGATCGGCGCGACCGATGACGCAACGGTTGGCGTCTATGCCGTCGGCGAGCGGCGATATCACGCCCGGCAACTGACGGGGGATATGGAGATCACCGCTTTGGTCGGCAACCTTTCGATGCAGGACGGTAAGCCCTATCAGCATCTGCACGTTACGCTTGCCGGGATGGACGGCAATGCCCTCGGCGGGCATCTCAACCGCGCTGTGATCAGCGCGACTGCCGAAATTTTTATTACGGTTGTCGATTGTCCGATCGGACGGCGTTACGATGACGAAACGGGACTGAATCTCATGACGTTTGCGGAGGAAAACGAGGAAAGCTGACAGAAGGCAACGGACGCCGTTCGGAGAGCGGTTTCCGAACCGATATCAATCAAGAAAAAGGAGTGCGGAGTATGAAAAAATCGTAATATGGACGGTGATTGCCGTTCTGATTTGCAGTATGTGCTTATGGATCGGCGGATGCGCCAAAGACGAAGTCCGATCGGTCAACGTGATCGGGTGGGACGAAAGCACATTCAAATTGGGAGATTTTTCGGTCAAAAACTATAGTTGCAATGCCTACATCGTTGATTTTTCGGTCACCGACGAAGAAGCGTTTTTGCAAACGATCGGCAAAGATCCCCGTATGGTGCAAAAAACCGTGTTCCCCAATATGCTGAACGCGTAGCAGGAAGGGTATTTGTTTTTTGAAAACGACAATTATTATTTTCTCGTCAAAAATCCGGGGGAAGCAGGGCGGTATCATCCGGAGAGCTGCGCGGCAACCTATGTGACGGAAGCGGGGCAGGCAAGGTTTGTCATGTTTCTTGCGGAGGCGGACAACGATCACGCGTTTATCCCCGACGATCGGGACTGGGCATTTTATCGGTCGTATTACGGAAGACTCCGTCCCGAAGCTTGTTCGGTAAACGACGACCGAAAAGAAATTATGCTGAAGGCCTACGTCACCGCGGAGGACAACACCGGGGTCATCCCGGACAAAGCCGTCCGAATCGTTTGGTCGGAAGGCAGACTGACGATCGCCGTGATATGACTGTCCGAACGGAAAACGCAGAACAAAAGATAACGGCAGCCGATTATCGATCGCCGATAATACGACAAAACCGACAGCTGCCTGTCGGTTTTTTGTAAGAGTGCTATAAAAGCCGATCGGCTTACCACTCGTGGTAGCCGTGATACTTGACGTCGTCGTAATAGTCAAAGTATTTCGATTTGAACGCGCGCAAAGCGGCGCGTTCCTTTTCTTTCTTTTGGGCTTCCTTTTTGATTTGTTCGGGAGTCTTTTCTTTTTGCTCGGGTTGAGCGGTGGGTTTTTGTTCAGTCAAGATCGGACTCCTTGTTTTCGTCTTCGGCGGGGGCGTCGTCTTTGGTCGGAAGATATTTCCACCAGGTGAAGCCGTACAGCCAGGTCAGGCAAAGGGACTCCAGTGCGGTATAGCCGTTTTCGGCGCCGCGCGCTTTGCCGTAAAGGAAAAACTCCGACGTATGAATCAGAAACATTGCCAGCGGGAACATCCAGCCCCACCAGAAAAAGCTGCCGACTCCGATGCCGATTCCCAACAGAATGACCCATTGGACGATGGACAGAATTTGACCGGTTTTTGCTTTCTTTTCCATAAGATCCCTCCTGACTTCCGTGTGGTTTATTCGTCTTTGAACTCGAAGTTTTTGGCTTCGACACCTGCCAGCTCGCGCGCGATTTCACGCAGTTTGAACTTTTGAATTTTGCCGCTTGCCGTCATCGGGAAGGCGTCGATAAACGCGACGTAAGAGGGCACTTTGTGGCGCGCCATATTGTTTTTGACAAAATTTTTGATTTCTTGTTCGGTGACCGTTGCGCCGGGCTTTTTGATGATGAAAGCAAATGCTTCTTCGCCGTAGCGCTCGCTGGGCACGGCAACGATCTGTACGTCGCGCACGTCGGGATGGGTATAGATGAAGTCCTCGATCTCTTTGGGGAAGATGTTTTCGCCTCCGCGGATGATCATATCTTTGATCCGACCCGTGATGCGGTAGTATCCGCGTTCGTCCCGAACGGCAAGGTCGCCCGTATGCAGCCATCCGTCTTTATCGATGGCGGCGGCGGTCGCTTCGGGCATCTTGTAGTAGCCCTTCATAACGTTGTAGCCGCGTACGCAGAACTCGCCGGGCATTCCGTCGGGGAGGGGTTCGCCGCTGTCGGGATCGACGATGCGCGTTTCCATGAACGGAAGCTCTTTGCCCACCGTTCCGACGCGGTCTTCGATGGTTTCGTCCACCGTGGTCATGGTGCAGGCGGGGGAAGCTTCGGTCTGCCCGTAGGTGATGGTAATCTCGGACATGTGCATCTTATCGATAACGTCCTGCATGACTTTGATGGGGCAAGGCGATCCCGCCATGATGCCGGTACGGAGGGAACTGAAATCGTATTTTGCAAAGTCGCGGTGTTCGAGAATGCCGATATACATCGTCGGAACGCCGTGAACGGCGGTGCACTTCTCGTATTCGATGGCGTGCATGACTTTCATCGGCGTATACCAGAGCAGGGGAACCATTGCCGCGGCATGCGTCACCGACGCCATAATGGCAAGAACCAAGCCGAAGCAGTGGAAGAACGGAACGGGAATGCAAAGACGGTCACGATGCGTAAATTTCATACAGTCGCCGATCGCCTGTCCGTTGTTGACGATATTGTTGTGCGTCAGCATGACGCCTTTGGGGAAGCCCGTCGTGCCCGACGTGTATTGCATATTGATGACGTCGTCGGGAGAAAGGGACTTACGGAGAGCGGTGTATTCGTCGTTGGATACCAGTACGCCGAAATACGGGATCTGCGACCAGTGGTACATTCCTTCGTAGTAGTTGTCGAAGGACACGACAAATTGCAGGCGGGGCAAACGTTCGCTTTCCAGCTGACCGGGTTTGCATTTTTTCAGTTCGGGGCAGATGCTGTAAATGGTCTTTTCGCAGTCGATATCTTTCAGACCGTCGCAGATGAATACCGCGCGGCTGTCCGAATGCTTCAGGAGATACTCCAATTCGTTTTCTTTATAATTGGTGTTGACCGTGACCAACACGACGCCGATGCGCGCCGTCGCAAATAGGAGGACAAGCCATTCGGGGTAGTTGGTCGCCCAAACGGCAACGTGGTCGCCTTTTTTGAGACCCATACCCAGTAGACCTTTGGCAAACTTATCGACTTCTTTGTTGAACTCGTAATAAGTCCTTGTGTAGTTGACTTCGATGTACTTGACGGCGGGGCGGGTGGGATATTTTTTGGCAATATTCTCCAGCAAATCGCCGACGGTTATGTTCATCAATTTGTCCATAACGGGTGTCCTCTCTTTTAGATTTTTTGTAATAATAATGGAAATCGATTGAGATGTCAACCGTTTTTCGTCAATAATTGGCGAATAATATAGTAAATATCGGTGTTGTCGATCGTTTCGGGAATTTCGGAGGCGCCGGGTCCCTGAATCCAGTAGCGTACGTCGCGTCCCGAGTGGTACGAACGGCGGAAATATTTATCCTGCAGATCGTCCGGAGTGGGATTTTTGGGCAGACGGAGGTTGCCGGTTTCGTGATCGGCGGTAACGATAACCGTCGTATTGGGATTGGCTTCGGCGTAGGTCAATGCCACCTGAACGGCATTGTCAAAAGCAATCAGTTCTTCGATCATGTTGTCGATGTCGTTGTCATGGCTGTAGGAGTCGATTTTGGCGCCTTCCACCATCAGAAAGAAGCCTTTTTCGTTGGACAGCATGTCGAGCGCGCGGTCGGTCAGAGAGGCAAGCGTAAAGCTGCCGCCCGACGGAATACGGTCGGTATCGAAGGTCGCATAAACCTGATCTTTTTTGTTTTTGAGCAATTCGTCGTACGAAGTGATGTAGGCGCGGGATTCCGTTTCGATTTGATCGGCGTAGGGCGCGTAATACTCTTTGCCCAGTCCGAACAGGACGTCGCAGTCCGCTTCAAAGATCTGTTGGCGCGCAATGGCATCGTCGTCGTCGCGGCTCTTGCTGTGAGAGGTGAACGCCGCAGGCGTCGCATCGGTGACGCTTTTGGTCGTGATGACGCCGAATTTCAGTCCGAGTTCTTTGACGTATTCACCGAGATTTTGCAGGTTCTGACCGTTGTAATACGAAATTCTGCCGTTATATGTTTTGGAGCCCGTGGCCATTGCGGTTGCCGCCGCGGCGGAATCGGTAAATCCGACGGGCGTCAAGGAGCGGGTGGTGACAAATCCGGTTTTTTTGACCGATTCCATACTGAGATCCCGTTGGAGCGATGCCGCCTTGACGTGATCGGGACCCATCCCGTCGCCGATCAAAAGGATTACGTTTTGCGCCGACGCCGTAACGGTAGGACGGACGCCGTAACGATGATAGAAGACGCCGAACAGTGTGCCGCTGATGACAATCGCCGCCAATAGAATCACGGCAATGGCGATCCATAAATTGCGTTTTTGTTTGGTCAGACTGACTTTTCTCATGATTCCTCCGAAAGGATAAACGAATTTGGCGCGGAAATCCGCAAGACGATATAATTAAATATATCATATAATCGGGATGCTCGTCAAACGCTCTGTCAATAGGTTTCGTAAAAGAGGGGATTGCAGGTCGGAAACAGTGCCCGCAGGCGGTCGGGGAGTTGCAGGACATATCGCCCGGAACCCAACCCCGCAAGCAAGAGATCGCGTTCCGATACGGTCAGATCGGGCGCGCGATCGGTCGACCGGGCGGCGATGCGTTTTCCGTCGCAGTCCAGCAAAACGCGTCGATCGCCGACGGCAAGGATAAAGCTGTCTTTGACGCCGGGCGCAACGGGCGCGACGTCGAGAAAGGCAATGGGATCAACCAGCCTTGCCATGGAGTAAGGCGCGCCGTTTGCCGCGGGCAGTAAGATCGATTTTCCGCGCAGTCCGGGCAGGGCCGCAAGGTCTTCCCACCGACGGACAACGGTTTCGGCTATCTCTTCCCCGTTGCATAGAACATATCCGCAAGGAATCCCGTTTCGAAAGATAAGGGATCCCGTACCGCCCTCTTGAAGGGCATCTTCTAAAATCACTTCGAAGTCTTCGGAGCTGCGTTCGATTCGGATTGCGGCATGGATTGTCGCATTGCGATAGGCTTCGGATAGAAGAGGCGCATCCCCGGGACTTAGGGGTTTTGTCGATAGCGCGGGGTCGGCGGCAAGGTCGGGGAAGGGCAGTTTGCGGAAGCGGTTGACAACCGAAAATCCCCGCTTCAAATAAAACGGCACGCTGAAGGGGTGCAACAAAGCAAACGGTGCGTTTTCGGCGCGTAGTTTTTCGATGACCTCTTCGATCAGATCTGCCGCGATCCTGCGGTATCGGTAGTCCGGATGCGTGGCGATTCCCGTAAAGAAGGGGACGGAAAACGTGCGATTCCCCGCGGCGACGCGGAGGGTTCTCGTATAAACCGCACCGACTGCGACATCGGCGTCGAATCGGACCGCGCTGCGATCGGGTTCGAAGCGTTTGCCGAAAAAAAGATAGGTATATGCTTCGGAATCGCCGAAGCAAAGGCGGTGCAAAGCAGCCATCGATTGAATTTGATTTTCGGAGTACATATCGACATTATACAAGAACCTTCGGCTTTTGTAAACATCCCGTGGCAAATCGTTCTCGGATAAACGCGCGGTAGAAGATAAGTAAAATTTTATCGGGAAATGCCGGCGCAATCGCACCCGCAAAACGCCCTTCTAAAAAATAGTCTTGCAATTTTTTTATTATTTGCTATAATATAGAAGCCGAGGGTGAATTTTGCCCTTCGGCGGTACCGAGGTGTGGTTTATGGCAAAAAAATTGAGATATGCTTTGCTGACGATTCTGATTGCGTTGATTGCCGCGTTCACGTTATTCGGGTGCGCGTCGGTCAATATTGTATCGATCGACCTGACGGACAGTCCCTTCAAGACTACATATGTGGTGGGTGAGTCGTTTGACTACGACGGGATGGAGGTTTTGGTCAAAAAGACCGACGGTTCGACCGAAACGTTTGCCGTTGCAGAGCGTATCGATGAAATCAAATTGATCAATTTCAGCACGGCGCGTGCGGGAGATCTTACCGTTATCCTGCAGTATCGTCGCAAGGAAGTTTCGTTTGCAGTCAAAGTCATCACCCCGGAGCAAAACGTCGTCCGCCACACCGTGACGTTTGACGCGCAGGGCGGCAGCGACGTTCCTTCCGCGCTTGCCGAGCATCTCGGCAATGTCGCAAGACCCGACGATCCCCAAAAAGACGGTTATGCGTTCGACGGCTGGTACCGCGAAAAACAATGCCTGAACGCCTGGAATTTCGAAACCGGAAAGGTTACCTCCGATCTGACGCTTTATGCCAAATGGACGATTCTTCGCAAGGTCACGTTTTATGTCGACGGAACGGAGTATGCTGTTCGTTGGGTTAAAGACGGCAGCAACGTAACCGACGTCCCCGTCGTCCCTCTCAAAGAGGGGATGGACGGAACATGGGATCACAATCTCGTCGGGATTCGGGCCGATATCTCCGTCAAGGCGCAATACAGTGTCCGTATGTTCAGCGTGGCGTTCTACGGCACGACGACGGACTCCGACGGAAATCCGCAGGACAGCCTGCTGCTCGAATATACGGAGATTCCGTTCGGCACCGTGCTTTCCGAAACCGATCCCTACAAGCAAGCGATTGCCGAAATTACGGCAAATATCAAAAGTCCGGACAACAAACATTTTGTCGGATGGAATTTCGATCTTTCCGAGCCTCTCAGAGCCAATACCACGGTTTACGCCCAGTACGCCTGGGATCGCAAAACCGCTACGTTTGACGCAAACGGCGGCACGTTCGGATTCGAAAGCGTTACGGTTGATTACAACAGCCCGATCTTTGACGTCAACAATCTTCCCGCCGATCCCGTACGGAAAGGTTACGCATTTGAAGGTTGGTTTGACGCTTCGGGCGCAAAGTGGGATTTTGCTTCTCAAAAATTGACGCAAGATATCGCACTGACTGCCAAATGGACCAAAGTTTATTCGATTGCGTTTTTCTATGAAGACGGGACGGAGTTCGGCGTTTATCAAGCCAAAGAGGGCAGCAATTTCAACGCAAACGTTCCCGCTACTCCGTATACCGAACAAAAACCCGAGGAAGGCTATCTCGGCGCATGGCAACTCAAAGGCGACCCGCTTGCCGATCTTAAGATTGTCCTTTCCGATATCCGAGGAAATCTCGAAATCGTTGCAACTTACCAAAAGCGCGAGTTCACCGTTCGCTTCTACAATGCGGGCGAAATCGTGCCGGTCAACGGGATGCCCGAACAAAAGGTCAAATATCTCGAAGCGGCGACGCTTCCCGAAACCGACCCCGAGCGCGAAGGGCACCGATTTGTCGGTTGGGGCGACGTAGACCTCGACTGCATCACCGCCAATACCGATGTATATGCCGAGTTCAAAGTCAATATCTATGAAGTGACATTCCGTTACGGTGTCGAAGGGATGGAGGACGAGGTTCGCTCGGTCGAGTACGACACCCCGATTCTCGCGATTCCTTCTCCCACGCGTCCGGGGTATGACTTTGACGGCTGGGTCAACGAGTCGGGCAATTTCTGGCAGCCCGCCGACGTCGTCAAGGCCGATACGGTGCTGGTTGCGCGATGGACGCAGCGGTTTACGCTGACCTTCTTGGACGAGTCGGGCGAACTTGTCGCGACGCGCGAAGTCCGCTTCGGCGAAAAATTAACCGACATTCCCTTAGTCCCCGACAAAGTCGGATATGACGGGGATTGGTGGTATCAAAACAACGATTTCGACTTCTCCAAAGAAGAAATCCGCAGAGATTACGAGTTCAACGCTACCTATGTCAAACAGCAGTTTACCGTGACGTTCCGTTCGGAAGGCGTTGTCTTTGCCGAGATCAAAAACGTCGAGTGGGGTACGCAAGGGATTGCCGCCCCCGCAGAAGACCCGATCAAAGAGGGGCATCTGTTTGTCGGCTGGACGCCCGATCCCGCAACGACCGTGATCGAAGGAGATACGACGTTTGACGCCGTGTTCGAAGCCGAGCAATACACCGTAACGTTTAAGGATTGGGATGGCACCGTCCTGAAAGTCGTCGAAAACGTACGTTACGGCGCCAATGTGACGCCTCCCGATTCCCCGATCCGCACGGGTTATGTTTTCACGGGATGGGATACTTCTTTGGAAAATATCCGCACCGACACGACGATTACCGCAGAATATCGGATCGAAACATATACGTTGACGTTCCGTGACGATGCGGATTTCCAAAAAGAATACAGAGGGCGCGAATACGGTTCGGAGTTCGCTTATCCCGAGGCGGACGCCCTGCCTCAAAAACAAGGCTATACCTTGAGGGGCTGGAAACTCGGTGAAGTAACGATCGGGATTTACGATACGATTACCGTCGAAAGCAATATGGTGATTTACGCTGTGTTCGAAATCAACCGCTACACCGTTACGTTTGACGGCAACGGCGCCGCATACGAAACGGTAGAGGTCACGGTCGATTACGGCACAACCGTACAGCCGCCCGCGGACAATCCCGTCATTACCGGAATGGCGTTTCTCGGCTGGTATTACGGGATCGGTGAAGACGCCCGCCGCTTCGACTTTTCTACCCCGATCGTTGAAGATGTAGCGCTTTGGGCAAATTGGACGCCGCAGGAAGTCGGTTCGCAAGGGATTGTGTATGCCCTCAATGCCGAAAAGACGGGGTGGACGGTCAGCGGAGTCGATCAGAATTTCGATCGCAGCGCTCCCACGCTTTCGATCGACAACTACAGAGATCAGCTTCCCGTTGTTGCAATTAACAGCGGAGTGTTCCGCGGTATCGAGGCCCGCATCGTCAGCTTGCCCAATACGCTGCAATCCGTCGGACCCAATGCGTTTGCCGATTGCGTGAATCTGACGACGGTCAATCTCCCGTCCACGCTCCGGACAATCGGGACTTCGGCGTTCCACAACTGCGTTTCGCTTGCCAACGTGACGTCGGGACCGGTGCTTGCTCTGACCGAGATCGGTACCTCGGCGTTTGCCAATACGCCCGCACTGCAAGGGATTACGCTTGCCGCTCCGCTTACGACGATCGGCGCCAATGCCTTTGCCGGAAGCGGACTGGTCAATATCGTCATCCCCGAGTCGGTCGTCAGAATCGAAACCGGTGCCTTCCGCTCCACTGCGGGACTCAAGCGCGTTTACTTCGAAAACGAAATTGCGATTTCCCTTCCCAAAGGCGTCTTCGATCTGACCAACACGACTTTCAAAATATATGTTAATAATATAAATAACTATACGATCAATATTCCCGAAACTTCAGGCTGGTACGAACTCCAAGGACGGATTTTGTCGGAGTCCGGAATTTCGACCAACGGATACTGGTCGTTTGCGATCATCGACGGACCGACTCCCTCGGTGCGCCTTCTCCAGTATCTCAACAGCGCAACTTACGTTGAGATTCCCGAGACGCTCCAAGTGCCGGGCTATGACAATCCTTTGCCGGTCAAAGAAGCTGCGGGCAGCCTCTTTAACGCTTCGCTTGTCCGTCTGACGATCCATTCGACGCTGTCGGTCGACGAATTCGTGCTCGCTTCGGCAGTAGGTCTTAAGCAACTCGAATTGATTATCCCGGCAAGCGGCGAATTTATCCTCAATCGCGCGTATTTGCTCGATCTCTTCCGCTCGGTCGATTCCCTCGAAACACTGATTGTAAGCGCGCGGATGCCGTTGCAGGATATTCTGGGCGCTTTACCGCCGTCCAACCTTAAACATGTCGAGATTCGCAGCGACAACGATATTACCGAGCTTCCCGCCCGTATGTTCGAGAACTGCGCTTCCATCGTTTCGGTCAGCGTTCCGCGTTCGATCGCTGTCATCGGCGATAAAGCGTTTTACAACTGTTCGCAACTCGAAACCGTATCGTTCCGCGACGGATTGGTGCAAGTCGGGACCGAAGCGTTTTACGGTTGTAACTCGCTTAGCACGATCAATTTGCCGTCGACCGTCACGGAGATCGGCAAAGACGCTTTCTATGCCAATCCCTGGCTTGACGACGTTACCGATGCCGAAGGCTTTGTGATCGTCGGGAAAGATATTGTATACGAATATCGCGGCTCGGCAGAAGTGGTTACCGTTCCGAGCAACGTCTATATGATCAATCAATATGCGTTTGCCGGCAATGCAACCATTCGCGCGTTGATCGTCGATCCCGACGGAGCATTGCAATACGTCGGCGACTATGCCTTCGACGGATGTTTCCGCCTCGAGTATGTCATGTTGTCCGATCGTCTCGAACGGGTAGGGGCTTACGCCTTCAACGGATGTACAAAACTTGCTACCGTCGTGATGACGACGGGATCCCGCGCCCCCAAGGTCGGAGAAAATGCGTTTAGCGGCAATTTGTCCGAACGGAAATTCTACGCGCTGAATATCAGCGAAAGTTTCTATCGCAGCGATACCGAATATTGGAAAGCGATGGTCGATGCGGGATCGGTGCGATTCTTCGAGTTCTCTTATCTTTTGGACGAAAAAATGCTGATCGGCGTCAATTCGGATGCGACCGCGACTTTGTTGAAATATTGGGGCATTGAAGAAGAGTATGTCCTGCCGATGTCGGTAACGGACGGCGAAACCGAACGCGCGGTTTCCGCGGTGGGACCCTTTGCGTTGATGCGCGGCATGACCGCGTTGACTGCCGATGTTACGCTAAACTTTGACGAGCGAGCTTTCGGCGGGCTGACTTCGCTGACCCGTCTGACGCTGACCGGTACGGAGTACGGTTCGACGGGAGTCAAGCAAGCCTCTGCCGTTGTGCTGGGCAATCTGCTCGGCGACAATGCGTCATTGACCGAAATCGTCGTGGGCGGCAGATATCCGTTGTCCGAACTGTTTGATCGGATGCCGCAAAACGTCACCAAGGTCACGATGTTTGCAGGCGAAACCGGCATTGCGGACGGTATGTTTGCAGGATGCGCGTATGTGACCGAAATCGGCTTCCCGACGGCGGAAAACATCGAGATCGGCGTAGGTTTGTTTGACGGTTGCGCTTGGCGCGATCTGCAGGACGATTATATCTTGCTCGGCGATATGCTGATCGATTATCGCGGTTCGGATCGGGTGCTCAAAATCCCCGCTTCGGTCGGAAGAATCAACAAGAATCTTTTCCGCGGCAACGATACGATCGAAGTCGTTATCTTTGGCGACAGCGTCCGTGAAATCGGTTCGGGAGCGTTTGCCGCGATGCCTTCGCTGACCAAAATCATCGTCGAGTCCGATGTGCCGGCATCGATTGCCGTCGATACCTTCGGCGGATTTGCTAACGGCTTCAAAATGGTAGTACGCACCGATGACCCTGCCGCTTACCAAAGCGCGCCGGTATGGGCGGATCTGAATCTCAGCGTGATCGCTTCGACAAGCGGCATTGTCGGGGATTATTATGTAGCTCCGATCGGCGAAAATGAGCTGATGTTGGTGCAGTATATCGGAAACGACGTTATGGTTGCCGTTCCCGAGACCCTTATGTTTGACGGGAAGGAGCGTACGGTAACCGAGCTTGACTCCAACCTGTTCCTCTCTTTTGTGACCGAAATCGAAATCAGCGGGGCGGACACCGTCGACCCGTATGTGTTTGAAAACCTGTCGGTTCTGACGCGGGTGATTTTGAAGGATGCTTCGTCCGATATGGCGCTGGATTGGAATCAGCTCTCCACGTTGTTTGCCGCAGGTTCCGACCGCAACCCCGATTTGCATATATTGCGGTATAACGCCGCCGTTCCGCTGTCCGAGTTACTGCACAACAATCTCTCGTCCAAGTTGACGCGGATCGAAGCGGAAGAAGGGGTGACCGAAATCGTCGACAACTGGCTTGCGGGCGCTTCGTATGTTTCGGAGATCGAAATTCCTTCGTCGGTTGTGACGTTCGGAATCAATGCCTTCGAGGATACCGCTTGGTATCAAAGTCAAAGCGGAAATATCATATTCAACGGCTATCTCTATCGATATAAAGGAACGCCGCAGGCAACCCACTCGATCCCGAAGTCGGTCGAAGTGGTCGGTAAACAGGCTTTGAGCGGTCAGCGCAGTATCGCTAAGATCGTCTTCGAGCCGGGCAGTGCCGCCTATGCCATCGAAGCAAACGCATTTAAGGATTGTACGGGTCTGACCAGCATCGATCTGCCTGCGTCGATGATCCGCATCGATCCTACGGCGTTTGACGGAACCAAAATCGTTGCAGTCGACAATATGCTGATTGCATCGGGGGTGTACGAAACCCTGGTCGCTTATTACGGAAGCGATACGGTGGTTCGGATTCCGGATACCGTCAAAGTGATCAATCAGGGCGCATTTGCCGGTAAGCCTGTCAAAACCCTGTCCTTTACCGCAAACAGCCTGATTCAGTTCATCCGTGACGAAGCCTTCAAAGGCAGTAAGCTGACCACCGTTCAGATCGAAGGAACGGGCGAAGGCGATCCTGCGCTGAGCGGCTTCCCCGCGTCGCTCCTGCGCGTCGGCAAAGATGCTTTTGCCGGTACGCCGTGGTTGGCTGCACAAGGAGAATCGGTTGTCATCAATGATAAGATCTTGTATCTTTACAACGGCGCAAAAGGCGCGGATGTCGAAGTTGTGATTCCCGATACGGTCACTTCGGTAACCGAAGGTGCGCTTTCGGGCGTCGGAATCGTTCGATTTGAAGGTAATATCAATCTCGATCGCAACGAAATGTACGGGATTTTGTCCGATCCCGCATTGCATACGTTGCGCTTCAACGGGGTCGGGAGTCTTGCGGCTCTGATCGGTAGTTCGGAGGTGTTCGACAACCTGAAGACGGTTGAAATTATCGACGGCAGTACGGCGATTTCCGACGAGATGCTGAAAGGTTGGAGTTCTGTCACCGAGGTGGTGATCCCTGCGTCGGTTACCGAAATCGGCAAGGATGCCTTTGCCGGTACCGCTTGGTACGAAAGCAAACTCGCATCGTTGCCGGAAGGCAAAAAACATATCGTGTTCAACGGAATCCTGTATTATTTTGAAGTAGAGGACGACATCGTTACGATTCCTGCCGAGGTCAGACGGATTCCCTATGCCTGGGCATTCTCCGAAAATCTTACGGCGTCTTCTGTCAGGTTTGCCGCAGGCAGTGCAATCGAGTCCATTGCGGAAGACGCGTTCAGTAACTTGAAAGGCGTGACCGAGATCGTCCTGCCCCAAACGTTTATCGACGCTTATGTCGGCGACTTTATTGTCTACAACAATATCCTCGCCGCATATAAGGGTACGTCTGCCGACGTCGTAATTCCCGCAAGCGTGCAATACTTCGGCGGGCCCGTCTTTGCCGGCAATACCCGGATTGCCTCCGTTTCGTTTGAAAGCGGCAGCAAAATAGCGGCTATCCCGGCAGGTACGTTTGACGGCTGCGCTTCCCTTGCTACGATCGATTTACCACAGTCGGTTGTTACGATCGGACAAAACGCCTTCCGCGGCACCGCTTGGATGAACAATGCACCGCACGGTCTGATTGCGCTCGGGGGTATTTTGATCGGGTATACGGGGACGGAAACCTCGGTCGTAATTCCCAATACCGTACGCACGATCAGCTCGTATGTCTTTGCCGGCAATACGACGATTGCCAAGATTTCGTTTGCCGCAGGTTCGCGTCTTTCCTTGATCGAGGAAGGTGCTTTTGCGGGATGTACGGCACTGTGGAATCTCGATCTGACCAACGCGACGACCTATGTCGACGCTTATCCGTCCGACTACATTGTCCTTGACGGTATTTTAGCGAAATATAAAGGGATTTCCGCAGCGATCGTCGTGCCGAAGTCGGTGACGCGAATCAGTACCGCGCTCGGAACCTTTAACAGCAGTGCCATCGAGTCGTTGCGCTTCGAAGAGGGTGCCGCGGTCGAACGGATCAAAAACGGTACCTTTAACGGCAGCGCGTTGATGACCGTCGATCTCAGCGGCGTCAAGATCGTGGAAAGCAACGCTTTTGCCGGATGTATGAATCTGACCATCCTGACAATCGGCAAGGATACCGAATTGTTGGAAGCAAGATCGTTCCAGAACTGCACGGCACTGCAGGAAATCCGCATTCCGCCGGACAGCATCGTCACAATCGAACCCGATGCTTTCTTGGGTGCGGGCACACAACCCGTTCTCCCGTAATCGACGGTCGAGGACAACCTATTCCGTAATATTGATCGATAATCGATATTAAATACAGCAAAGGAGTATACTATGAAAAAGAAGATTATCCCCGTCTTAATCTTTACGCTGATTTTGATCAGCGCCCTTGTGTTTGTCGCGTGCGGACCGAGCGAACCCGTCGGGGGCGGCGGTGGCGGCGGTGGCGGCG
>DVOH01000058.1 GCA_018713745.1 Candidatus Stercoripulliclostridium merdipullorum
TTTGCCGCCTGCGGAAGGACAAAACGCCCTTGCGCGTCTTCCTCCGGCACCGTGACAGAAGCCATAATGCGACGAAGATTGTTTTGCGCTTCGAGATCGGACTCGGGGATCTGATCGTACTTGTCGGTAAACTCTTCAAACCCTTCTTTGCTCATCACCCAAAGGCAACCGCCCGTTCCGTACATGACATAATAAAACTTGCCGAGGTCGGGGCGAAAACGCGCCGGGATTCTCAGCCTGTTTTTATCGTCAAGTTGGATGGCTTGTGTGCCGTAGAACGCCATAACGATCCTCCTTTGGGGTAATTTAATTATAGCATATAAAACTCCACTTTCAACCACTTGTTTCCACTTTGACATCAAATTTTGTCGATTTTAGGGATTGATTTCCCCCAAGACCCATTTTGAAGGCAAAAAAAAAGAACTGATGCGAACAAATGTTCCGATCAGTCCTCGTCGTAAATCAATTTCAGGCGATTACCCAGCTTATCGCAGGAAGTCAGATAATATCGGATTCCGCCCTTGTCGTACTCCATTCGGACCCGGGAGGTTTCGCCGTGCAGATGTCCGTAAATTACGGTATCTACGCGGTATTTTGCAAACAATTCGGTAAAAACCGACCCTTCAAACCGCGCATTGAAAGGCGGATAATGAATCAGCGCAATCAGGCGATCCCCCTCTTTCCGCATTCCGTCGGCAGCGGTCAGAGCAAGCTCCATCCTGCCGCGTTCCCGCTCCAGCAATTTGGCGTTCTCGGGTGTGGAAACCGCTCCCTGTTCGGGCACCGTCCATCCCCGACTGCCGCAAAACACATACCGACCCAGTCTGACGGCATTGTTCTGAATACAATACATATCGGGCTTGAGCACCGCATTGATTTTTTTGTAACTCGCCCACCAATAATCGTGGTTGCCGCGAATAAATACCTTGCGCCCCGGCAGTTCCGCGATTTCGTCGAGATCGGGGACGGCTTCTTCCAGACGCATCCCCCACGAAATATCCCCTGCTATCACGACTACATCTTCAGCCGTCACTTTCTGCCGCCAATCGGTACGGATTTCATCCCAATGGTTTTCCCATACCATCCCGAACACGTCCATCGGCTTTTCGCTTCGGCTCGATAAATGTAAATCGCTGATTGCAAACACTTTCATATCGGTATTTTACCACAAACCCCGGCGCTTGACAATCTTTTGCCGCCTGCACACAAAAATCTTCCCCGTCATATAGTGTAGTATCAACCGATATAGGAGAAAAAATTATGCCTTGTAACAATATGAGAGGATCTTGTCCCTCCGACACGATCACCAACTGCAATTCACCGGAGCGGGTCTGCATCCAGGCTACAAGAGTGTTTGACGCATGCATCAGCCAGTTCACACTGGAAAATCAGAGCATTGCCGTAACATTCCCCTCTACGGTGAGCACCTTCGTCAGCGCAAGAAGCGACGGCCCCGCCGTCATTTCCAACGTCGTCATCACGCCGCAGGCGGGCAGCGTATGCTCCAGAATCCGCTACAGCGTAACGATTCCGTTGCAAGTCGTCGGGATCGACACTGCGGGCAACACCGTACTCGGCACGGCGTCGGTCACCCTCGACCGCGATCTGCTCCTGCGCGTTCCGCGCGAAGCCGTCGTACCGACCGAAGTTCAGGTTACCGCCAACATAGTCGGGGTCAACGGATCCCTGTCCGGCAACTTACTTACGATCAGCCTGTGCATCACGCTGATCACCAAAATCGTCGCGGACGTCGAACTTCTGATCCAGACTTACGGCTACCCCGCCCTGCCCAACTGCCAGGAATACACCGAGGATCTGTGTTCGGGCGTGTTCAATCAACCGATCTATCCGCGCTGAACGAAGCATCACGAAAGCGGCGGCATCCCCGCCGTTTTGTTTGAAAACAGCCCGGGGCAACCGGGCTGTTTTTATTTTTATTTGATCTTTATTATAATATACCCGCGGAGTGGCTTTCAGACGGTGTCCTCTTCCCCGCCGCCGTCCTCAAACGACAAAATTTCGTCCAGGCGTTGCAAAACGCGATCCAATCCCGCTTTCTTTTCGGCGGAAACGGGGATGGGGTTATCTAAGCCCACGCATAAGGCGTTGGCAATTTCGCGACGGCGCGTCATCATCGCACTCCGCGACAGCTTGTCCGTTTTGGTCAGAATCACCGTAAACGGAATGGCGTAATGATGAAGATAATTGATCATCATTTTGTCGTCGTCCGAAGGATCGCGCCGAACATCCAACAACAAAAAAACGTTGCGGAGCGCTTTACTTTCGCGCAGGTATCGCTCGATCAGCACACCCCACTTCTTTTTTTCGGCGTCCGAGACGCGCGCGAAGCCGTATCCCGGCAGGTCGACCAGGCGGAATGCGTCACGGTTGCAGGAAAAATAATTGATCAGGCGGGTACGCCCCGGCTCCTTGGAAGTCTTAGCCAAAGCGTTCTGCCCCGTGACAAAATTGATAAACGACGATTTCCCGACATTGGACTTGCCGCACATCGCAATTTCCGGCACGCCGTCGGACAACAATTTGGCGGCGTCGGCAACCGAAGTCAGAAATACCGCATTTTTAATTTGCACGGTGCAGCGCCTCCCGGAAAATCGACGATACGTCCCGCACGAACCGAAATTCGACGGCATGGCGCAAAGACGCAGGCAACTCGTGATAATCGGAACGGTTGTCGTCGGGCAAA
Organism: Candidatus Stercoripulliclostridium merdipullorum; assembly: GCA_018713745.1. Lineage (GTDB taxonomy): Bacteria > Bacillota > Clostridia > Christensenellales > DTU072 > Stercoripulliclostridium > Stercoripulliclostridium merdipullorum. The sequence continues at coordinate 2,705 of DVOH01000058.1, forward strand.
AAGACTTTTTTGACGCCCGCACGCACGGCGGCAAGCGTTTTTTCTTTCAGCCCGCCGATCGGCAGAACCTTGCCTCTGAGCGTCAGCTCTCCCGTCATTGCTACGGTATGATCGACGGCGGCTCCCGTCAGTGCCGACGCAAGCGCCGTCGCAATCGTTACGCCCGCGGACGGTCCGTCCTTCGGCACCGCCCCTTCGGGAACGTGGATATGTACGTCGTGCGTTTTGAAAAATCCGTCCTCGATCTGCAGTTCGTCCGAATAGGTTCGGCAATAACTTAAGGCAATCTGCGCGCTTTCTTTCATAACGTCGCCGAGGTTGCCGGTCAAGCGCAATTCGCCTTTCCCCTGCGGCAATGCAACTTCGACATCCAGCGTGTCGCCGCCGACCGATGTCCATGCAAGCCCTTTGACCACCCCGACACGATCGGTCGTTTCGATCTTGTCCGTGCGGAATTTGGGTTCCCCGAGGACGCGTTTCAGATTCCCTTTGGTGAGATGCAACGGCTTGGCATCGGAATTTTCGACAAAGCGACGGGCAACCTTGCGCATCACTTCGTTGATCTCTTTTTCCAACCCTCTTACGCCGCTTTCGCGGGTATAATCGGTGATCATACGGCGGATGGCTTCTTCCGAAATCGTTACCCATGCCGCATCGATTCCGTTTTGGACGATCGCTTTGGGGATCAGATGTCGCTTGGCGATTTCGACCTTTTCGTCATCGGTATAGCCGGTCATTTCGATCACTTCCATCCGATCGAGCAAGGGACGGGAAATCGTCTCCAACGTGTTTGCCGTCGTGATAAACAGTACCTTGCTGAGATCGAAGGGCAATTCGAGAAAATGATCGCGGAAATGCGCGTTTTGCTCGGGATCCAATACCTCCAGCAAGGCACTGGCGGGATCTCCCTTATAATCGCTTGCCATCTTATCGATTTCGTCCATCAAAAACACGGGATTCATGCTGCCCGCCGTCTTGATGCCCGTGACGATTCTGCCCGGCATCGAGCCGATATAGGTCTTGCGGTGTCCGCGGATTTCGGCTTCGTCGCGCACGCCTCCGAAACTCAGACGGACGTATTTTTTGGTCATTGCGCGGGCAATCGACTTTGCAATCGACGTTTTGCCGATCCCGGGCGGTCCGACCAGGCAGAGGATGGGACTGCGCCCGGCTTTGCTCAGCTTCCGCACGGCAAGGGCTTCGATCAGACGCTCTTTGACCTTGTCCAGCCCGTAATGATCTTCGTTGAGTACGCGCATTGCCTCCTTCAGATCTTCGTTGTCGTCGGTATAGACGCCCCAAGGAAGTTCGAGCGCGACGTCAAGATAATTTTTGATAATCGCCATCTCGGGCGACGCAGGCGCGGTGCGCTTCAGACGGCGCACTTCCCGGCGTAACTTATCCTTAATTTCGTCCGACGCCTTAAGCGCGTCGATTTTTTCGTAATACTCTTCGCTTTCGTCGTCCTCATCGATTTCGGCAGACAGCGCTTTGATCTGCTCCCGAACGTAATACTCGCGGTTGTTGGCGTCGATCGCCTCCTTGACCGTGCGCGATACCGATTCGTCGATCATATACCGCTCCACCCCCTGCTCGAGGGCGGCAATGAACATCGTCAGCCGCTCGCCCGTGTCCAGCGTACGGAAAAACCGCAAGCCGTCGCAGGTCGGAAGACTGCGGACAATCTCGTTCATATCCTCGTTTACGGTGGGCAGATTGAAGGTATGCCGCGGGCGTTCGGTCACTTCGAGATACTCGTTGTAGGCAATTTCGGCACGGTCAAACAACGCGCGCAGACGGTCGGCACCGCATTTGACGCGATACGTCGTGGGTTCGACTTCGGCTTGCAAAACGCCCGCCTCGCCTTCGGCAACCGTGACAATCCGACAAAGGCCGCCCGTTTTGACGCTAGCTTTTGCTTCGCGCGTGAACGGACTGAAAACCTGTTCGATTTCGGCTTTGACGCCCGTCATCCCCTCTTCCACGGGGCTGTCGCTTCGTTCGGTCGGCACCAGAACGACAACGGTCGACTGCTCGACCGCTTTTTTCAAAAAAGCAACCCGCTCCTCTCCGTCGAATTCGATGATTCCGCCGGAATAGGGACCGATTGCTTTCGGGATCGGAAATACATATAATAATTCGGTCATCTCTTTTGTTCCCCTTACAAGCTGATCCTATCATAAGAAACGGTTTTTTGCAACAAAAAACTTCTCTTATACCGCAGGTAAATTCTGCCTGCCGACCGCGGCGTCCGCAAAACGCCAAGTCCGCAGTCAGACTGCGGCGGCGTCTTTTCGGATCACCTTCGGCAGTTGGTTGAGCTCGATGGTATCTTTGGTGACGATAATTTTTTCGATGGTGCTGTCGCTCGGAACTTCGTACATCAACGACAGCATGGCGTTTTCGACAATCGTACGCAAACCGCGCGCACCCGTTTTCAGCCGGATCGCTTTGTCCGCGATCGCGCGGACGGCTTCTTCCTCAAACACCAATTCGACGCCGTCCATTTTCAGCAGCTTTTTGTATTGGCTGACAATGGCGTTTTTGGGTTCGACGAGAATCTTCATCAGCGCTTTCTGATCGAGAGGATCGAGCGCGGCAACGATCGGCACTCTGCCGACAAACTCCGGAATCAATCCGAATTTGATCAGATCGTCGGGTTGCAGGTCCCCGATCATAGCGGAATAACTGCCTTCGGGGTTCTTCGGGGCGCTGTTGAAACCGATGGCGGAAGCGTCCTTGCGCTTCTCGACGATTTTTTCCAGCCCGACAAACGCACCGCCGCAAATAAACAGAATGTTGGTCGTGTCGATGGGAATAAATTCCTGCTGCGGATGTTTGCGTCCCCCTTGCGGCGGAACGTTGGCAACGGTACTCTCGAGAATTTTGAGAAGCGCCTGTTGCACGCCTTCCCCCGAAACGTCGCGCGTGATCGACATATTCTCGGACTTACGGCAGATTTTGTCGATCTCGTCGATATAAATAATGCCTTTTTCGGCGCGTTTGACGTCGCCCTTTGCCGCCTGAATCAGTTTGAGCAGAATGTTTTCGACGTCTTCGCCGACATAACCCGCTTCGGTCAGTGCCGTCGCGTCGGCAATGGCAAACGGTACGTTGAGAATATCGGCAAGCGTACGCGCAAGCAACGTCTTACCCGAACCCGTCGGTCCGAGCATCAGTATGTTGCTTTTTTCGAGGCGGACGTCCTCGTCGGTGTTTTGTACCCGTTTATAATGATTGTAGACGGCGACGGACAGAATCCTTTTGGCGGAATCCTGCCCGACGATATAGTCGTCCAGTTTTTCTTTGATCTGCTTGGGGCTTAACAGACGAAAGCCCTCTTTGGGTTGTTTGTTCTGCTCCTTCTCCGTCAGATGTTTGTATGCGACAGCCGCGCATTCCGAACAGATGAACGCGCCGTTCTGTCCCGCGACCAGGCTGGACACTTCGGGTCTTCCCCTGCCGCAGAACGAACATTTGACATTGCCGAGAAAAGGATTGTTGTTAAATTCCATATTGCTCCTTACTTGCCGAAGGGGTTATACACGCTTATAAAATACCGTGTCGATCAGCCCGTACTCCTTCGCCTCTTCCGCACTCATGTAATAGTCGCGGTCGGTGTCCTTTTCGATCTGAGCAAGATCTTTCCCCGTCTTTTCGGCAAGAATCCGATTGAGTTTATTTTTGGTTTTCAGGATGTGTTCGGCAACGATTGCGATATCGCTCGCCTGTCCCTGCGCGCCGCCCAGCGGTTGGTGAATCATCACTTCGCTGTTGGGCAAAGCGTAACGCTTGCCTTTGGCGCCCGCCGCCAGCAAAAACGCACCCATCGACGCGGCCATGCCAACGCATATCGTTTGCACGTCGCTTTTGATATAATTCATCGTGTCGTAAATCGCCATTCCGGCGCTGACACTCCCACCCGGGCTGTTGATATACAGCGCGATGTCTTTGGTCGGATCCTTGGTTTCGAGATACAGAAGCTGTCCCACCACAAGGTTTGCCGTAGCCATATCGATTTCGCCCGTCAGAAATATAATCCGATCCTCCAACAAACGGGAATACAGATCGTATGCCATACTCCCTTTGTTGGTTTGCTCGATAACGGTCGGGATGGGCATCATAGCCATTTTGGGATCGTAATGTTCCATTGCTTTCTCCTCTTAACTATTTTTATCGCCCGAACGCCGATCTATTCCGCTTATTTACGGTCGATCTTGTTGTTAGCACGCAAAAATGCAAACAATTTGTCGATCGTGATCTTGTTCATCAGGCTGAGCATCTGCTGCCCCTTGGCGGCGTCTTTTTTGTATTCTTCAAAATCTTTGCCCGCGTCTTCCGCCATCTTCTTGAGTTCGGCGTCGACTTCGTCCATCGTCGCATAAAGCTTTTCGGTCTTGATGATTTCTTCGATCACAAGGCGGGACTTCAGGCTGCGTACCGCTTCCTCTCTGCGTTCCGCTTTGATGGCGTCCAGCGTCGTCCCCGCGTATTTCAGATAGTCTTCCATCTTCAGACCCGAATAGGACATCCGCATTTCGAGTTCTTCCATCATACGGTTGAGTTCGTCGTCGATCATTTCGTCGGGAAGATCGATTTCGGTCGCCGCAACGATCTTGTCGATCAGATCGGTTTCTTCTTTGTATTCGATCTCTTTGGATGCGCGCTCTTCGAGTTTTCCTTTGAGGTCGGCTTTGTATTCGGCAAGCGTGTCGAACTCGCTGACGTCTTTTGCAAATTCGTCGTCTATCGCGGGAAGCTCTTTGACTTTGATTTCGTGCACCGTGCAGGTAAAGACGGCGTCTTTGCCTTTGAGTTCTTCGGCGTGATATTCGTCGGGGAATTTGACCTTAACGTCCAAAGTTTGCCCGATCGTTGCGCCGATCAGTTGATCTTCGAAGCCCGGAATAAACATTCCGCTGCCGATCACGAGCATTTGCTTCTCCGCCGTGCCGCCTTCGAATTTTTTGCCGTCGACGGCGCCGCTGTAATCCAGCGTGATCGTGTCGCCCTTCTCAACCGCACGGTCGGTCACGTCAACCAGGCGTCCCGCTCTTTCGCGCGCGGCTTCGACTTCTTTGTCCACTTCTTCGTCGGTAACGACGACGGCTTTGGATTCGACGGTCAGATCCTTGTATTGCCCCAGCCGGAACTTGGGCGCGACGGCAAACGTAATGACAACCTTCAGTCCGTCTTCGTCCATCACTTTGACGTCGAGTTCGGGCTTGGCGACGGGATCGAGCTGCTCTTTGTCGAGAATTTCGACATAATGCTTGTTGAGTGCGACGTCCAGCGCGTCGTCGTAAAAAATTTCGACGCCGTAACGTTTGGCAAGCACGTTGAACGGAACTTTTCCGGGACGGAAGCCTTCGATTTTGTATTTGTGTTTATTTTTGTTGTAAGCCTCTTGGATCGCGGCAGCCCATTCTTCTTTGTCGATGCTGACTGCAAGTTCGATTTTGGATTTGGCAAGTTGTTGTACTGAGTATTCCATGATTGACCTCCGGATAGTGTATCGGCAATAATGATACCATATCGCAGCGCGGAATGCAAACGGAATCGGCATAAATTTGATATAAAAATATATAAATATTAAAATCCGCAAATACGACAAAACGCGACCTTCCGATCGGAACGCGGCAAAACCTTATCGCTTTCAAGATAAGCGCCGCGATCGGAACGCAGCGCAATCGGACGGTTTATCTCCCGCAATATTCGCCGAAAAAAGAAAATCGGTTGCGCCGAATCGCAAAACGGGCTATAATCAAGCTATGCCCAACGATTATGTAACACTGAAAGCGTTAACCGCCGAACTGTCCGACACCCTGCGGGGCGGAAGGATCGATCGGGTCAATCTGCCCGCAGAGCGCGAAGTCGCGCTGTTTTTGCGTGCGGGGCATCGGAATTATACCCTGCTGCTGAGCGCGACCGGCACAACGCCCCACCTTCGTCTGACCGAAGAAAAACTACCCAATCTTCCCGTCGCGCCGACCTTCTGCATGGTATTGCGCAAGCATCTGACGGGGGGAAGCGTGGAGTCGGTACGCCTTTTGAACGGCGACCGCATTGCGGCAATCGAAGTCCGCGGCAAAAACGAGCTGAACGATCCCGTCAGTCTGCGCCTCATCCTCGAAATTCTGGGGGGAGGCTCCAACATCGTATTGACCGACGGCGAAGGCATCGTCATCGACTGCATGCGCCGAACGTTCGGCGAAACGGGACGGACCGCGATTCCGCACCGCCCCTACACCTATCCGCAAAAAAGAGGGATCGACCTTTCCGACGACGCAGCCGTTGCCGAAGCCGCCTCCCGCCCCGACTTCGACCTCGACGCGTTTGTCGCGGGGCAACTCAACGGGCTTGCAAAAGAAAGCGCGGCAGAACTGATCGATCTTGCAAAGCGACAGTCCTTACCGGAAGCCGCAAGAACCTTTGCCGACCTCGGTCAAAGTGCGTTGTATCAGCCGTGCCTGTTGGAAACACAAAACGGACCCGCAGGATTTTTTGCCTATCCTTACCGGACGATGACGGAGCAAGGCGCACGCTTTACACCCTGCCGCTCCTTATGCGAAGCGACCGAGATTTTTTATGCCGGACGCCACGCCGAAGCCGTCCGCAAACAAAAAGTCAAACCGCTGCTGACCGAGCTGAAGCGCCAGCAGAAACGTTTGGCGCGCCGCTTGGAAGAAAATGCAATTAAGAGGAGAGAATGCGAGAAAAAGGACGAAATCTTGCAGCAAGCCGAGATCTTAAAGTGCAATATTCATCGGATGGAACGCGGAAAAAGTATTATCGATTGCTTTGATTTTTATAATAATCGAGAGATTCGCCTTGCCGTTTCGCCCGAGTTGTCACCCAAAAAGAATATCGAAAAATATTTCAAGCGATACGCCAAAGCGAAAGGTGCCGAACGCTATGCGACTGCCGAACGGGAGGAGCTTGCCACCCTGTCCGCATACCTTGCAAGTATTGCCGAAGCCATCGAAAATTCGGCAACCGACGCCGAGTTCGACGAGATCGGCAAAGAGCTTTCCGCCCTCTCTTCCCGCGGCAAAAACGCCGTTGCGCCCCCTTCCAAAAAAGTTCGCAAAGAAAAAAAATCGCCCCCGCTCCGACTGGAAGCGGACGGCTATACCGTTTATCTCGGACGGAACAATCAGCAAAACGAAGTGGTAACCTTCGAGCTTGCGTCGGGCGGCGACGTCTGGCTCCACGCCAAAGACTACCACGGAGCGCATGCCGTCATCGTAACCAACGGCTCGATGCCGTCCGATCGTACGATTGCCGACGTTGCCGCACTGGTCGCGCATTTCAGCGGAGCAAGGCACAACTCAAAAGCAGAGGTCGATTATACCTTCAAAAAATTCGTCAAACGTCTCGATCGTCCGGGACTTGTCCGTTATACCAATCAAAAAACCTTGTTGGTCGTCCCTTCCGACTCTCTTCTCAAAGCGTTGTAGTCGATTTTCCCGACCGCCGTCGTCGGAAAACTTTGCCGATAAATGATACGGGAAGGACGGTTGTATTTCATCAGCTTCCGGTCTATTTTTTCCAAAATCTGCCGATCCACATTGCGCTCCGCAATGACGTACAAGTCAAGAAGCGTTTTGCCCCCTTCGATGCGGTCGACGACGCAACAGCGCTCGACACCGGGTACGGTATGAACGATCCGTTCGATTTCGGCAGGATAAACGTTGACGCCTGCAATTTTGACGGTACGCTTCATCCGCTCGACAAAATGGATATTGCCGATATCGTCCAGATAACAGCAGTCCCCCGTTCTGACCCAGATGCCGTCCCGATCGCGGACAAAGCTTGCTTCGGTCGACGCAGGATCGTTGAGATACCCTTTCATCCTTGTCGGCGCAAGCACGAGAAGTTCCCCTTTTTCGCCCGCGGGAAGCTCTTTTCCCGAAGCATCCACGACTTTCACCCGCATTCCTTTCAGGGGTTGCCCGACGCCGTCGCTTTGATCGCCGCGCGGAGTCAGCGCACAGACCGTAACGACTTCGGTCAGTCCGTACCCCTCCTGCAATTCGGCATTTACACCTTTTTCCGCCAGAAAAGCATCGAATTTCTGCTTAAATGCGGCATTCAGTTTGTCGCCCCCGCAGAACAAGCGTTGCAACGACTTCAGTTCCGCCTTACGGAAAGCCGGCTCTTCCAACAGCTTTTCGTACATGGTCGGGACCCCTGCCAGCACGCCGATCCGATATTTATCGATCATCGCGGCAACTTCTTTTGCCGAAAACCGCGGCACAAGATGCACATCGATGCCGAGCGCTAAAGCGGTGTGCATGCAGACCCCGAGCCCGAAACCGTGGAACAGCGGCAATATCGCTAAAATCGAGCCGATTTGCTCCCCTTCGATCACGGGTTGCAGGCTGTTTGCCAATTCGTTGAGGGCACGGTGCGAAAGTTCGATGGTCTTGGGTTCGCCCGTCGTGCCGCCGCTGTGCAGATACACCGCGGTATCGTCAGACGAAATCACCGGTTCCGCCACGCGTTGCCCTTTGCCGTGCGCCAGCAGCTCCCGATACGACAAGCAATCGCGCAAGGGAGCGTTCTTCAGCTTTTTGCGCGTTTTCAGCCCGAACAACACCCCTTCCGCAAAAGACAAAACGTCCTGAAACCGACAGACAATCGGCGTCAGACCCGCATTCAGCAAAGCACTGAGTTTTTCTGCAGCAAGTACGTCGGCAAGAAAGATATATCGCGTCCCGCAAGCGCGGCAAATTTTGACGACGCCTTCGGCGGGAATCAGCGGGTGTATCATATTGGCAACGGCGCCGATCTTTTGCAGGGCATAAAACGCCACAACCGCCTGCGGCAAATTGGGAAGATAAATCGCCACGCTGTCCCCTTGCACCACACCGCGCTCGGACAACCCTGCCGCAAGGGCTTCGACGGCGTCGGACAAAGCGCGCCGCGTCATGCTTCTGCCGCGGAAGGTCACAGCGGGAAAATCGGGGTTTTGTGTAAGGCGTTGTCGAATCAGACAATAAGCGGAACAATCGGTTTGCATATTTATATTGTACGCCATCGTTGCAAAATTTTCAAGGATATGCTACCATTTGGTTATGTTCCGATATGTTTTGTTTGATCTTGACGGCACGATTACCGACCCCGAAGAAGGCATCACGCGCTCGGCGGCTTACGCCCTCGATGCCTTCGGGATTGCTTATACGCAGGACAAACTGCGAAAAATCATAGGACCTCCCCTCGACTTTTCCTTCCGTACCTTTTTCGGAATGACGCAAGAGGACGCCCTGCTCGCCGTATCCAAATACCGCGAACGCTACGAAACCGTCGGCGTGACCGAAAACAAGTTGATCGACGGCATCGCCGAATTGCTGGACGAACTGACTTCCTACGGAATCACCGTCGGACTTGCCAGCAGCAAGCCCGAAATTTTTTGCAAACGGATTCTTGCCGATCTCGGCTTATTGCAATATTTTTCCGCCGTCGTCGGAAGCGAACTCGACGGACGGCGGGTTGCAAAAGACGAAGTAATTGCCGAAGCCGTCCTGCGGCTCGGCAACCCTCCTTCCGATCGGATCGCCATGGTCGGAGATCGTATTTACGACCTGGTCGGGGCAAAGGCCAACGGACTGTATGTCATCGGGGTAACGTACGGATTTGCCGAGCCGGGCGAACTGAACGGCGCGGACGCATTGGCATCCGAACCCGCAGAGTTGCTTCCTCTCCTGCTCGGCAATCGCTGAATTTATTTTAATTTGCGATATCCTTCCCCCAACCCCTCCAAGACTTTGGACGGGAACTGCGGTGCTTGCGGCACGCCGCGCGCAATCCCGGCTTCGATCAGGCGGGTCAGAAATTCGCCGTAACTCCACTGCGGAAACAGATAATGCGCAAGCGAACCGGGAATCGTATTGATTTCGTTGAGATAAACGACGCCCTTTTCGATCATATAGTCGAGTCTGACGACACCGAACAAACCGAGGACGCGGACGACCGCCTCCGAAGTCCCGGCAATCTCCGCTTTCAGCGCGTCGTCAATCGCCGCGGGAAACTCCCGCCGCCCCCCTTCTTTGACGCCGCCGAGATATTTGTCGCCGAAACTCAAAAATTCTCCTGCCGAAACAGGTTTTTCTGGCGCGCTGACCAAACACTCTTTCCCGTCGAACAACACCCCCGAATTGATTTCGACAAACCCCTGCAACGCCCGTTCGGCAAGAATGCGCGGGGCGTAAACGCCTGCCAGCTCCACCGCTTCTTCCAAAGACTTGCGGTCGGTCGCCGTCGAAATTCCGATACTGCTCCCCTGCGTCGCGGGCTTTACGATCATCGGATAGCCCGGAAACTCTTCAAACGCCGCAACGGCTTCCGACGCCCCCGCGCTTTTCCCTTCGACGACGCGGACGCCCGCCGATTGCAAAACAGCTTTGGCAACCGCTTTATCCATACAGACCGCGCTTTCGATCACGCCCGACGCGGTGTGCGGAATTCCGTTCATCTCCAGCAATCCCTGCAACGAACCGTTTTCGCCGTCGCCGCCGTGCGTTGCCAGCAAAGCACAATCGGGACGACAGATCGCTTCGGCTTTTCCGCGCTTCTTTTTTTCGTACAGAACGCCGCCGAATAAGCCTGCCTGCTTGTATTGCCCGGGGTCAAACCGCAGATAGCTTTTGATTTCAAACAGCCTGGAACCCGTATACCAGACCCCGTCGCGGATATAAATCGGGACGGCGCGGTAGCCCTTTGCAGGCAATGCGTTAAGCGCCTCCACCCCCGTAATGACCGAAATATCGTGCTCTGCCGAATTTCCGCCGAATATGACCAAAATGTTCCGCTTCATAATCCCTCCTTACGGCAAATCGTTTTGCAATAATAATACGTCGCCCGCCTGCAAAAGTTGACCGAACATTCCTTCCGCTTCCTTCAGGTTGCGGCAGAAAACGATGGACGACTCGCGCATACCGCCCTGTCGCAGTCCGCGCGCGATTGCGTGGGAGTTCTTGCCGATCAGCATTGCAACATCGGCGACTTCGGCAATCGCTCTTCCGACCTGCTCGTTGCGCGAAACCTGCTCTCGCCCCAGTTCGACAATCCCCTGCGAAAGGACAATCTTGCGCCCGTCAAATAATTTCAGCGCGTCCAGCGCGCTCCGCACACCCTCGACGTTTGCATTGTAACTGTCGTCGATAACGGTAAACGGCTCTCTGCGGACAATCTCCAGACGGTGCGGAACGGGACGCATTGTTTTGGCGACGGTTACAATTTCTTCCGCCGTAACGCCGAGGTGCATCGCAAGCGTCGCGGCAAGCACAAAGTTGACGACGTTGTGTCTGCCTAAAAGGGGCAAAAACACTTCCGACTCCCTCCCCGGCGCAAGCAACGTAAAGCGTAGCCCCTCCGAAGTGGCTTCGACGTCTTTTGCCCGTACGGTGTTTTCGGAGAGTAGCCGCTCTCCGGCACAGATCCCCTCGCCGACTCGCTCCCGATACATGCGAAGCGTCCCGTCATTATCCCCGTTGTATACGCAAAAACCGTCGGGCGGCAAACGGTCGGGCAGCTCTTTTTTTGTGCGGTATACCGCCTCCGCCGTTCCGAAACTATCGAGATGCTGCGGCGCGACGCCCGTAACGATTGCATAGCGCGGACGAACGATTTCGGTCAATTCGGCAATTTCTCCTTTCCGTTTCGCTCCCATCTCCGCAATAAATATTTGCGTTGTTTCGGAAACCGATTCCGCAGCTTTGGCTATCCCGATCGGAGTATTGAGATTCCCTTCGGTTTTTACGACGCGATAACGCGCGGCAAGCATTGCGGCAAGCATTTCTTTGCATCCGGTCTTGCCGAAGCTTCCCGTTATTCCGATTCGGATCAAATCGTCGCGGTAAAGCGCGGCATAGCGCGGCATCGCTTGTTTGCGGTTGTGACGGGTTTCGAGGGGGTTGACAACGGCGGCGATCCCGCGCATCAAAACGGCATGCATCGACAAAACCATCGGCAGCGTCGTCAACGTAACATGGGCGCTTTCCGACAACGCAACGATTCCCGCGCCGATTCCGCCGAGCACCAAAACGGCAACGCCGAACAAGCGGGTTGCGCGCGGCGTGAACTTCAGACGGGTCCTGAGCCTGACGATTCCGACCGTCCCGATCACAACGGTGGCGATTTCGAGGACGGCGGATGCGATCATGGAAGCAAGCGGCGTCCAGAACGACAACGAGGCAACCGCCACGCTTCCCGCGAAAAAAGAAAGCATTGCGACTTTGGCGGTTTTGTCTGCCTTGGGCGGAAAATATCCGTTGAGCTGATAGGCTCTGACCGCATAGTAAGTCAATACAATCGCCCCGCCGAGATACAGCAAAGCGGCAATGATCTTCATTACAAGCATTCCGTTTCCCCTCCGATAAAGTCCTTGATCAGCCCAAGCGTTTCAAACGGGCGCTCGAGATAAACGTAATGCCCCGCTTCGGGCAAAACGTGCAACGTCGAAGCGGGTAGCAGCCGCCGCATCCGCTTAGCCATATATAAAGGCGTCTCCGCGTCGTTTGCTCCCCAGATCAGCAATACGGGAAGGGTGATAAAAGGAAGGTCTGTCTTTTGATCTTCGTTGACGATATTGACAAACGTTTTTTTCATTGCGCCCTGCAACGCGCGATAATCTGCCGATCCCGCATCGCAAACGGTTCTTCCCATCCGCCGATTGAATTTGTAGCGCAAAACACGGAAATGATATTTCAGCCCCCGACGCGGCTTAAGCCCTGCCGATCCGATCAGCACGATGCGGTCGAACAAATATCCTTTTTGCCTTGCAAGGCGCAACGCGACGCGTCCGCCGAAGGAATGCCCGATCAGAATGACGTTTTTCATTTTGTAATGAGAAATCAGCGCGACGACGGAATTGCAGTAATCGTCGAGCGTCAAAGGGAAATCGGGATGCGGCGTCTTGCCGAATCCGTAAAAATCGACCAAAGTGACACAAAATTCGCGGGAAAGCACTTCGGCGAGTCCGCAGAAACTGCGTTCATCGCCCCCCCAACCGTGCAGAAACACGACGTCCTGCCCCGTTCCGAATCGCGTATGATGAATGATGACTGCCTCCTATCGGGTCAGCCAATAGATCTCCGCGGCGTCGTCTTTCCCGTAATACCCGGGACGTTTGCCCGCAAAACAAAATCCCGCTCCGACATACAATTGTTTGGCGGCAAAGTTATGTTCGGACACTTCGAGCGTCAGGGCTGCGATCCCCCTTCCGAACGCGTCGGATACCAGCGCGTCAAGAATCGCCTTGCCCGCGCCCTTTCGGCGCCGACTTCGATCTACGGCTACATTCATAATATGCCCTTCGTCCAGAACTTGTGCATATCCGCCGTAGCCGATCAAAGTTCCCTCTTCTTCCGCCACAAAATAATGCTTGTCTTTGTCTTGTAATTCTTCCGAAAAAAGATTGAGCGACCATGCCCGACTGCCAAACGCTTCCCGTTCGATCTCCGCCACTGCGGCAAGGTCGTCTTTTGTCATCCTTCTGACGCCGATCATGTCAGCGTTCCGCAGAGGACTGCTTGAGATAAAATGCGTGCGCCGTCGTGCACCACGCTTCTTCCCCGATCTTTTGCATTGCCGTCCTGTAAATCTTTTCGCCGTCCGGACGGTCGCTTTCGATCGGCTTCAAGTCCGTTGCCTTGACTTCTTCCGCCGTCATTGCGGCGTAAATATCTTTGCCCGCGCGACGGATCATTGCATAATAGTTGCCGTGACGGCAGTCGATCAGCGCGATCACGTCGTCTTCCCCTTGCGCCGATACTTCGAGCGAGGTCATCTCGATCATCCGCGCGCCTGTCGCCGCGGCAAAGGCGTTTGCCGTCGCTACACCGATACGGATTCCCGTAAACGACCCGGGACCGACCACAACGCCCACGACGTCGATTTCCTGCGGCGTCAGGTTCATGCGGTTCAGTACTTCGTCCACCGCCTCCAACACCGTTGCGGCGTGACGCTTCGCGTTGCCGTCGCCGTAAATTTCGGCTCTTTTTTCCCCTGCCCGTACGCCGACGTACAGTGTAGGCGAGCAGGTATCAATTAAAAGCAGATTCATCGATGCCCTCTATTGTAATCTTGCGCGGTTCGTCGCCCGATCCTTCGATCGTCACCGAGACGGGCGGGACGGGAAATGCCCGGTATTTATTCCATTCGATCACGACGACGGCGTCGTCTTCAAACAATTCGTCGATTCCGAGTGACTCGGTTTCCGCTTCGGATTCCAGACGGTACAGATCGATATGATGCAACGCCAAGCGATCGCCGCGATAATTTTTGATCAGCGTAAACGACGGGGACGTCACCGGTTTGGAAATCCCCAGCCCTGCTGCGAGTCCCTTCGTAAACGTCGTTTTGCCCGCGCCGAGATCTCCGTGCAGCAAAATGACTTCGCCTCCGTTCAGTCGTCCCGCAAGTCGGCGCGCAAGGTCTTCGGTTTCCTGCGGCGTTTTGGTCAGGACAATCATCGGTGCAGAAGAGGCGACAGCCGTTTGTAAAGCAAGAACGTCAGAACGGATGAGGTCACCGTTTTAATCAGATTGAACGCTAAACCGAATTCAAACGCAAATTCTATCCGCACTTCCATAATGGCGGGGGAATAGAGTTTTGCGTACATCGGCACGATCAGGAAATAGTTGGAAAGCGACGAAAGCAACGCATTGCTCAATACGCCGATCACCATACCGATAATCGCGCCTTTACGGGTTTTGCGGTATTTATAAAAAAACGTGGCGGGCAAGACAAAAGACAGCGACACGATCAGATTGCTGAGTTCTCCGACAAAAGCGCTCGTCGAACCCAATGTCGCCATCTTGATCCCGACCTTGACGACTTCGATGATGATTGCCGCGACGGGACCCAGCGCAAACCCGCCGAGCAAGGACGGAATGGCACTGAAATCCATATCCAGTACGTTAAAGGGCGGCGGGAAAATCGGGAAGCGCGCAAACAAATACAATACCACCGACAGCGCCGAAAGCACTGCGATTTTGACCAAATAAACCGTTACCGATCGACGATCGCGTTTTTTGCGGACAACGGCACTGCCGTCCGATGCCGGCATTGTTTTTTCTTTTTGATTGTAGTCCATATCGATCCTTATTAATCGTTTGATATTGATCTATTTCCAGAGGGTTTCGAGGCTGTAAAAATCGCGCGTATCGCCGTTGAAGATATGCACGATGACCGAGTTGTAGTCAACCACAACCCAGCGCGCGTCCGTAAGCCCCTCTTTCCGCGCGGCAAATACGCCCTGCTCCTCGAGCTTTTCTTCAAGATGCTCCGACAAAGCGCGAACGTTGCTGACATTCTTCCCCGTCGCGACGACGAAATAATCGGCAATCGAACTTTTTTCGGTCATGTCCAATACGACGATGTCTTTTGCGCCCTTTTCTTCCAGAACGGCTACGACGGCGTCTTTCAGCTCCTTGGGGGTATCGGGCGTCTTAGGTGTTTCGTTGTTATTGATCGGTTGCGTCATGGTTACTCCTTCGGCATCGGTTGCCGACCTGAATTCTTATAATAGTTATAACATTCTATCGTCAAATCGTCAACGGGATTACCGCTGTTTTGCAGATATTGCATGCCGTGTTCGACAACGGCAAGGAAGCCGCGGTCAAAATCCTCCCTTACCAGCCGGCGCAACGCTTCGATTCCTTCATAATTTCGTCCCTCTTCCAGTTTGTCGGCGACATAAACGATCTGACTCAATCGGCTCATCCCGGGCTTGCCCGTCGTATGATAGCGGATCGCCTCCAAAATTTCGGTGTCCTCTACTCCGTACCGCGTCTTGGCGATTTCGGCGCCGTCGTACTGATGAATGACGGCATTCGACTTTGTCCGATAGGACGAAAGCGGATACAGCGGCGGCATCTGCTTGGCGCAGTCGTGGAGCAACGCCGCAACAAACGCCTTGTCGTAATCGACGTCGATTTGCGATGCGTACCGAACGGCGGCAATCGCGGTACGCGCGATATGCCCGAACAGACGCTCCGAAACGCTTGCTTTCAGACGGGCGACGATTGCGTCGTAGTCGCGGTACAGCCCTCGCTTTCCGATATAGTCGGCAACCTCGGGCGTAACGTCGGGCAATAAAGAAATACCCAACGCCGCTCGGGCTTTGAGATCGGACGACGATACCGAACGGCAATCGAAATCCACAACCCTCACGTTTGCCCCGTAACGCGTGCGGGCAAACTCCGCCGCGCGATCGACGGCGTCATACCCCTTTCTGCGCACGGCGACGATCGGAAGCATGGCGGCGATTTTTTCGGGCAGGTGCCATTGCGAAAATTTGACCATACTGTCTCCGCCGATCAGATAGACGCCGTCGCTCCCGTATTTTTCGATCAAAACAGGAAGAATGTCGGACGTAAAACTTTTGTCCAGCGCAAGATCCCGTTCGATGGAATCGACCAGGATTCCTCGTTCGGTTGCGGCAAACGCTTTAAGCATCGCCAAGCGATCGTCAAAAGAAGCCGCTTTACTGTGCTTGTGCGGGGGGCGGAAGGTCGGTACCATAACGACGGCATCGAGCCCCAAGGCATCGCGCGCTTCGGTTGCGATTCGGATGTGTTCGACGTGCAAGGGATCGAATGCACCGCCGAAAATTGCGTATTTCATATCGATTATTATACCGCAATTTTTGGTGGGAATCAACAATTCGGACGCCACAAAACGACACCTTGACGATTAAGGCTTCGGGATGGGTAAATAATTGCGGTATGAAACTGACGGATTGTATTTTGTTTTCTTGTTTGGTCGGGGGAATCTGTTACGCGGTGACCGAATCCGTCCTTCCCCAACGAATGCGCGCCGCCCTCGGCGCAATATGCCTTTTGCTGACGCTCTGTCTTTTGATGTTCTTCCGTTCTCGCTACCGCGCCCACAAAACGCCGAGCGCAGACGAAACAATGCTCCTCTTTGCCCTGATGGGGACGGAAGCCGCCACCCTTCATCTGCAATCACTTCTCCCGCCCGATCAATTGGCAGATGCCGAATCCAACTGCTTTATTCGGATCGACGGCGAACAGCGCCGATTGATTTACAACGCCGTCCGCACGAATGCCGCAGGCGAAGAGGACGTCGCCAAAGCCTATCGCACTGCCGTTCGTCTCAAAGCGGACGAAGTCGTGTTTCTCGCGCGACAGATTCCGCGCAAGGCAATGATTCTTGCTTCGCGCCTGCCATCCCGCTTCCGCTTTGTCGATCCCTATACCTTTAAACGATATTTGTTGAAGCACAATGCTCTGCCCGAACAAATTCTCGTATCCGTCAAAAGGAAACCGATGGATTGGAAACGGTTGCCCGAAACCGTGTTTTCAAGAGGAAGAATCAAAGGATATCTCGGTATTTCGCTGTTGATGCTGGCGTTTTCTTTTCTGACACCGCTCAAGACTTATTACCTGATTCTCGCCTTGATTCCTTTGGTGCTTGCCGCAACCGCGCTGTTGTATCACGCATTCCGTAACGCCCGCTGAGCATCAAAAAAGGGCGTTGCCGCCCTTTCCGGTTGCTTGACGCGTTTTAAGAAATGTATTCGAATTCGATATCGAGAATCCGGACGGTATCGCCGTCTTTTGCTCCCATTTCTTCCACTTTTTTGATGATGCCGTGCTCGCGCAGTACGCGCTGAAACCAGCGGAAACTTTCGGGATCGTTCAGCACGACCCGGCGGGCAAGTTTTTCGAGAAACGCGCCCGTCACGCAATAGGTTTCGCCTTCCTTATGGACTTCAAACGAATTCTGATCGGCTTCGGGATAGCGGAACGGTTCAAACTCCAACGCTTTTGCGGGCGGCAACCGTTTGAGTTCCGCCGCCATCGCGCCGACCAGTTCTTTGACCCCTTCGGTCGTCGCCGCACTGATCCGATAAACGCGTTCGGCTCCGCTTGCCTCCTTCAGACCGTCGAATACATCGTCGCTGCACGGCAAATCGCATTTGTTTGCAACGACAAGTTCCGGCAATGCGGCAAGCTCTGCCGAATAGGATTGCAATTCTTTGCGGACGGCACGATAGTCCTGTATCGGGTCGCGCCCTTCGCTGCCGCTGACGTCAACCAGGTGAACGATCAGTCGGACCCGTTCGACATGGCGCAAAAAGGAATGGCCGAGCCCTACGCCTTCCGCCGCCCCTTCGATCAATCCGGGAATATCGGCAACGACAAAATCGTCGTCATAATGCCGCACCACCCCGAGATTGGGCGTCAGTGTCGTAAAATGATAGTTGGCAATTTTCGGCCGCGCCGCGCTGATGACCGACAGCAAGGTCGATTTGCCGACATTGGGAAATCCGACCAATCCGACGTCGGCGATCGTCTTAAGCTCCAGGCGCAATTTGCGCTCGACGGTTTTTTCACCCATTTCCGAAAAGCCGGGGCTACGGCGTAATGCGGTTGCGAATTTTGCGTTGCCTCTGCCTCCCGTACCGCCTTCGAGAATCAGAACCTTTTCCCCTTCGTCATAGACATCGGCGATAATCCCCCCCGTTTCGGCATCTTTGACGACCGTTCCGCGCGGGACTTTGACAATCAGGTCTTCGCCCGAACGCCCCGTCATGTTTTTTCCTTGTCCGCGTTCGCCGTTCTGCGCTCTGAAATGAGCGGTATATCGGAAGGAAATCAAGGTATTGAGGGCGGCGTCCGCTACAAAGTAAATGCTTCCGCCCCGTCCGCCGTCCCCTCCGTCGGGTCCGCCGTTGGGGACGTATTTCTCGCGGTGAAAGGAAACGGCTCCGTCGCCGCCTTCCCCCGCTTTGCAATAGATCGTCGCTACGTCTAAAAACATATTCCGCTCCTAAAATTGTTGGGTTATGTACGCTTTGCAGAGATTTTTCAGCGTGCATCTCTCGCAATCGGGCTTGCGGGCGTGACAGATATAGCGCCCGTGAAAAATCAACGTGTGGTGCAATGTGTTCCACAATTCGGGCGGATATGCCGCGCGGAGATCGCTCTCTACCCGCTCGACCGTCGTGCCTTCCGAAAGCCCGATCCTTCTCGATACGCGAAAAACGTGGGTATCGACCGGCATCGCCGGAATCCCGAACGCAACCGACAAAACCACCGATGCGGTTTTACGCCCCACGCCGCCCAATGCGGTCAGTTCGTCAAGACTGCGGGGAACTTCGCCGTGATAGCGTTCCGTCAGCGCTTTTGCGGTCGCAATAATGTTTTTGGCTTTATTATTATAAAAGCCGCAGCTGAAGATATAAGGCTTGAGATCTTCGGGCGTGAGTTCAGCAAACTGCCGGGCTTCCCCGTATACGGGAAAGAGTTTCCGCGTTGCGAGGTTGACCCTTTTGTCGGTGCACTGCGCACTGAGAATCACCGCGATCAACAGTTGAAACGGCGTTTGATATTCCAGCTCGCACCCGGCGTCGGGGTGCATCGCCTGCAAATGCTCGGAAATCGCTCCGTATTGTTCTTTCGTAAATTTCGTCATATTGTTATTATGCCATAATTTTCGGAATCTGACAACTTTTCCCGCTCTGTTGCGGCAAAAAAAGCGGCGCAAACGCGTCGCTTTTTCAACTTCGCCGTTTATTTTGCATAAAATCCGACGAGTCCCGATATTCCGCTCCGGCGGATAAAACTTTCGACCTCGTTGCGGTATGCCGCGGGAAAAACCACACTCAATCCGCATCCCGGTCCGAACCGCCGCGGAGTGTTGATAACGGTGGAGGCGATTCTTCTTTGGTTCAGGTAATTGTATAACCTCAGCGCCTCCCCGCGTGACTTGAATGGTGCTATCGTATCCATCTTGCGTGCTCCTCATATTTATCGGCGGTATCTAATACACTATATGTATGTGGATGCAAAAAGTGTACCGGAACGAAATTTACTTTGACAATGCCGCAACCAGTCGATATAAACCGCAATCCGTTATAAAAGCAATGGTCGCGCAAATGCGCGCATCCGCCAACCCCGGTCGGGGCGGACACCGATCGGCAATCGAAGCGGGAATGACGGTAGAATCGGCGCGCTCGGTCATCGAATCGCACTTGGGTGCGGGCGCCGTCGTATGGACAAAAAACTGCACCGAAGCTCTTAATCAGGCGATTTTCGGACTGAACCCCGACGGAACGGTCATTATCAGCACGTTTGAACACAACAGCGTGTACCGCCCCCTTGTCCGACTGGAGCAACAAAAAAGGATCAAGCTGAAAATTTTGGAAGGCGAAAACGGTCTGATCACTCCCGACGCGCTGAATGCGGCAATCGACGGCGACACCGCGCTGATCGTCCTATGCGAAGTCGGCAACGTAATCGGAACCCGTCAGCCCGTCGCCGAACTGTCGCGCGTTGCGGCGGCAAACGGAATCCCGATGATTGTCGACACCGCGCAATCGCTGGGATACGGACTTGCAAGCGACTACGGATCGGTCGATTTTGTATGTTGCAGCGGTCATAAAGGACTGCACGGACCGCAAGGAACGGGTTTTTTGTGGATCAACGGCAACCGCCATACGTTGCGGCCCCTGATTTACGGCGGGACGGGACGGGACAGCCACTCTCCCGTTCAATCGCCCGAAGCGCCCGAAGGGTTGGAGAGCGGAACGCTGAACACCCCGGGAATCGCAGGACTTGCCGCCGGTGCCGAATGGAGCTTTGCCAACCTCGGGCAAAACGCAAGGCACATCGCGATGCTGATCGACTTTCTTGCCGAAGAACTGAAAAAAATCCCCGGCGTCAAACTGATCGGTCGGGGAGAAAGCGTATTGAGTTTCAATCTCGGCGATCTCGGCTCGACGGAGACGGGAGATCGACTGAACGAAGCGGGAATTTCGGTACGGGCGGGTCTGCACTGCGCTCCCCTTGCCCACCGCTATCTCGGCACTCTGAAGCAAGGTACCGTCCGGATCGGGGCGGGCGTCGAAAACACATTAAAAGAATGTGAATTGCTGATTGCCGCAGTCAGAAGAATTGCCGCCTCTACAGCTATTTGATCAGCGAAAGCAAGCGCGGAATGTCAAAGGCTTTCCACGGTACTTCGTCGGTCGGGGGATAAACGCGGAACGTTAAGATTTCGCGCGTGGTCGGATGCGGGAAGCGGAGTTCGACCGCCCAGAGCGCAAGGTTGTATCCCGCGGGCGTCTTTTCCCCGGCATAACGGCGATCGCCGAAAATCGGCGTGCCGATGGTCTGAAGCTGTACCCGTGCTTGATGGCTCCGCCCGGTCACAAGGCGAATGTCCAACAGCGCATAGTTTCTGACGTCCGCAAGCGTGCGATACTCTAAGACGGCAAGTTTGCCCCCTTCTGTAGCCAAAGGTACCGAATAGACCATATTTTTGGCAGGATCTTTCATCAAGGCGTGCTTCAGCACTGCGTGCTTCTCACGCGGGACTCCGATCGTTACGGCAAGATAACGCTTTTCGAACTCCCCTGCCTTGATGCTTTCGGCAAGCCGTGCCGCGGCTTTGGAAGTCTTTGCAAACACCATCACGCCGCCCGTAGGACGGTCAAGCCGATGCACGAGCCCCAAAAAGACTTCGCCCGTTTTCATGTAGGTTTCTTTGATATACTGCTTAAGAAGGTCAAGCAGATTGGCGTCACCCGTTTCGTCGGGACAAACGCCGAGATTCTGCGGCTTGACGACGACGAGAACGTGATTGTCTTCGTAAACGATGTTAATGTCTTGGTAGGTCAATGCTTTCATAATTACTCCGAAAACGTCATCAGCGCGCTTGCGCCGCATGGCAATATGATTTTGGGTTGATCGGTCGGAAGACCGAGTTCGTACGACTCCACGCTACTACGCGTATCATCAAAGACGAGATTTAAGATATTTTGCATCACCGTCGGCTGCAATCCCGTCGTATAACTGTTGATATGAAAAAATAACGGATTGTCGCTGAGGACCGACCGCGTCAGACGACACAGCCCGTAGATTTTGTCCTCGAGCTTCCACATTTCGCCCCGCGGTCCCCTGCCGTAACTCGGCGGATCCATGATCACGGCGTCGTAACGGTTGCCTCTGCGGATTTCGCGCTCGACAAACTTAACGCAATCGTCGACGATATAACGGATGGGACGATCCTTTAACCCCGAAGCCCGAGCATTTTCGCCCGCACGCTCGCACATTGCCTTGGCGGCGTCCACATGAGTAACCGAAGCGCCTGCCGAAGCGCAGGCAATCGTCGCGCCGCCCGTGTAGGCAAACATATTCAGCACTTTAATCGGTCGTCCCGCCCCTTCGATCAGGCTGATAAACCGCCCCCAGTTGTATCCCTGCTCGGGAAATACCCCGGTGTGCTTGAAGCCCATCAGCTTCAGACGGAACTTCAACGACCGCCACTGTACCGAAAATTCGGCAGGAATTTTGTTGTAAATCGTCCAGGCTCCGCCGCCCGTTGCGCTCCGCTCGTAAACGGCATCCAAGCCGGGATACTGCTTGAGATCAAAAGGCGCTTCCCAGATAATCTGCGGATCGGGGCGCAAAAGCGTCACCGAACCGAATTGCTCTAATTTGTAGCCGCTCCCCGTCTGAATGACGCGGTAATCGGTCCATTCCGTCGTGTATCGCATCAGGTTATGTTGATATGGCTGTCGAGTTCTTCGACAAAATGCGTGTAGTCGTTTTGTTTATCTATGACAATCAGCGCGGATAAAAACCGCTTGGCTTCGATGTATTCTCCTTCTTTTGCCAAAGCCCTTACCAGTCTTAACAGCTGAATGATGATGCCTTGACGGAGAATTTTGCGCTCGTTGTCAAATTCGCGGTAGTTGATGTCGGTTGCAAAATCGTTACGATAGATTTTGAGCATCTCGTTCATTGTCGCAACCATCGCTCCCACGCTGTTTTCCTGATCCATTTTGCGGCTGAGCGCTTTGAAGCGGTCAAGGTCGCAGTCCAGATCTTCGATCTTAAGGATATAGCGGGAATTGACGTACTCCAATTTGAATTCGATCCCGTATTTTTCGAGCGTTTTGCGGATAATGTTGTTGGTCGTCTTAAGATTGTTGATCGCCGATTCGTACAAATAATCCTTCCATAAATAATCGATGATCACATTGCGATCCAGTCCGCTTTCGCCCACCAACAAATAGTGCAAAAAGAGTTCTTTGGACTTGCGGGTCTTCCACTGAATTTCTTTGCCGTCCGCCGTGATCGATACATCGCCGAAAAATCCGACGTTCAAGCGGCTTTTCCGCTTCTGGCTGTCCCTGCGAATCCGATACGCTTCTTTGATTTCGGCAAGATATTCGCTTTCGATTTCGTGTTCTTCGGCATACCGTACGATCGAACGGTAGACGCCGTCCATTTCTTCCACGATTACGGTGCGCATGCCGTATTTCGCGCTGGCTTTGAGAAGATTGCCGATTAAGGTCGGAGCGCGCTTCAGATCGCCTTTGTTCAGCATATAGTCAACGGCGATCGCCATACTGTTGAGCCACAGCACCGACTTTGCGTTGGAGAGCTGAATGCACCGCGTTGCGTATTGATAAGCTTTTTCTTTTTCGTCCAGTTTGTAATAACAGTAGGCAAGCGCCATACTCATGTCCTTGACATGGAAGGGATCGAAGGCTTCGGCGTTTTTCAGATAAATATGTGCCATTTCCCGCGCGTAAACGGGATCGAAATGATTGGCAAACAGCTTGCAACGCAAAACCGTCGCATAATAAAATCCCGCGCTGCCCTTTTCTGCCGTCCGGAAAGCCGTCTCGTAATTCGCCTTGGCCTCGTCCACTCTGCCGTGATACAGCTCGATGGCGCCGAGGATGGCGTACAACATCGAAATATCTTTGTGAATATCGTTGTCTTTGGCAAACCGCAAGGCACGACGCGCCATTTTTTCGGTCTCGTCCACTTCGCCCGCGTAATAGTTGAAAATCAACAGGCGATGCGGAATGACATACTGCGGAATCGCTTCTTTGATCCCTTTGACGATCGATATGCTGCGCTTGTAATTGCCCTGCTCGAAATATCCCTCGGCAATGTTCTCGAGCAAGCGAACATAAAAAATATCGTCTTTCTCGATTTGGGATACCATTTTTTCAATTTCGGATATCGAACGATCGAGTTTGGAAATCACGTTGCCATAACTCGCCGTCAGCACGGTCATACGGTACGGCTCAGTCTCGGCATATTTTGAAAGCAACTCGGCATACAGCGTCCGGAGTTGTTCGGTTTCGTCGCGATCGGCAAGCCACTTAAGACGAAGGGCACAGGCTTTGAAATAAGCACTGCAATCCCTATCCTCCAATTGTTCGATTGCGCGAAGCAGCAGCGGCTCCGCCTCATCGAATTTTCGATCGCAGGCAAGACAGTTTGCCGCATAGATGCTATAGTAAGGATAATCGGCATAATTGCCCGGATACAGCGGAACATGCATCGGACTGACATACCGCTCCATCCTTAACGTCAGTTCGTTGTCGGCGAGAAGCGCTTTGCAACAACGATCGAGCGCCTCCAAGGCGTCGGAGGATTTGTGGTAGAGGCGCAAAGCGCCGAAGTACTGCCCCTGCTCCATCAGATAATCGCCGTATTGTCGGATAACGTCGTCCGCGGCAGGGAACGGCAATGCTTTCAGCAGTGCGACGTGATGTTCGTCCAGATAGGTTTTGAGCAAGGTATTAAAGCGATAGCGCCTGCCGTCTCGCGACGTTACATAACACCCTTTGCGGTCAAGATAGCGCAAAACGTTGCCGATCCCGGGCGCAAGGCGATCGACAAAACCAACTTCAAACGACATCAGCTGCCTTACATAACACAGCACGGCACGATCGGAATCCGACAGGTCAGACAGATACCCTTCCACGTCGGGCTTATCCGTTTTGGGGAGCAAAATGGTTTCGTCGATCAGCTTGGGATAATTGGGCTCGAATTTGCCGTAATCGAAATTGACAAAACGGTCGCCCGACACGACAACTTTGAGATTGGAAGGACAAAACTTGATAATACGTTCGATGGGAGCAAGATCGAAAACGCCGTAGAGTGCTTCGGCGCGCTCGAAAACCATCAGGCAGTCGCCTTTGATCGTCGAAATGTAGTCGAGTAACGCCGTGATAATAACGCCCGGTCCGTTGAACTCCCATTCGCAATACATCAACTGTTTGAGTTTCTTTTTGAGATCGGGTGCGTCGACAAGAATGGTATCGATCAGGACGTCGCAATAAATCTCGATATCGTCCAACAAAGAATTAAACCAGAACACTTTGCGATAGCGACTGGCAAGCTCGGTCAAAAAATCGGTTTTGCCCGTACCCGCCGCAGCAAACAACATCACCGCATTGTTGCCGCCCGACATAATATCGTTGACGAGTGTGTTGGTATTCAGTTCTTGCTTCATATAAACCTCTCGTATACGATCTGTAAATAAATTGTAAATTATTCGTAAATGCTTGTCAAGCGAATTGCTTTGATCCGCAAAATCGATCTCATCCTGCACACTTTACGACGGGCTTTCATACAATAATCGCGAGGTGAGTATGAACATTAACGAATATATCAAACGCAAATGCGGCAATCGAACGCAATCGCAGTCCGAAGCGGACGACACGTCTCGTCCGAAGGATGCGCCTTCGGAGTCGACCGTGGAAGCCTATGAACGGCTGTCGAAAATGAACGAGGAGCAACTGATGAGCGAAATGTTTCGCGCCGCGCACGACGGGCGGCAAAGCGGTGAAATCAACGACGAAACGCTCGATCGTTTTTATCAGACGGCGCAGTCGTTTTTAACGCCCGAGCAAGCCGAACGAATGCGCGAGCTGATCATTCAGCTCAAACAATAAAACGTCTTTTTGACTGAGTGAATACATAAAATATCGTATGGATCAGAATTTTATGAATTTGATGCCCCTCCTAATGTCCATGACGGGCGGCAATCAAGGCAACCCTGCCAATCTGTTTCAGGCATTCGGAGGCGGAAAACCGAGCGGCAACGCGACACCCGATCTCGGTGCCCTTCTTAAAAATTTCGGCGGAGCAAAAAAAGGCGGCATGGATCCCATGCTTCTGATGGGGTTGATGCAGATGATGACGGCAAACCGCCCCCAACCCGCTCCGGCACCGCCTCCGCTCGGACAAGGATTTGTCCCCATCGGCGACCTGCTCGGCTCCGAAGAGCGCGGTATTTTGCGTACGCTGATCGAACACAACCGCACTCGTTCCGATCGCCGCTGAAACCCGACGGTCGGCTTCTTTCAGACCGCCCGGTCAGATTGCCCGAGGATCAGACCCGCAAACAGATCGGGGCGAAGTTTGAGCATTTCCGTCCGTACGTGTGTTTGCAGTATGCCTGCCGCAATCAGCCCTTCCGAAAGCGCATACGCCATTGAGGCGATCAGCGTTTCGCCCTGAAAGCTCCCGTTTTCGATCCCGCTGACTGCTTGCTCGCTGAATCGGAGGGGTTCTTCTCCGCGCATTACTACGCGATACAGGCGCGCAATTTCTTCTTTGGCAGATCGGTCAAGACTTGCCATTGCTTCGGTCAGCTTTTTTTGCGTAAAGCGAATCTTTTGCGCTTTACCGAGTGCCAATCGCATCGATCGCAGATTGATCCCCAACCAAATTCTTTTTTGCGATTCAAAAATCTGCAGAATCCTGCACTGATTCGTTTGCCGGCGCAACCATTCCGTCGCCGTACCGAATTCAGCTTCCCTTACGATTTGACGAAGGTCGAGACCGAATTCGATTTCGACAAGTCCGACAAGCATTTCTTCCCACCGCCCGCGCTCTTCCCGCGACAAACGGAACAACGCCGCGATTCCGATGTAAATCGACTCACACAAACTGTTATGACGTGTATGCGCGACGATTGCCTGAATATCGGCAAATGACGTCGCACGCCGCCCTTTTTTCCGCAACGCTACGACTTCCCGCCGTATGTCGGAAGCCGCAACAAAAAACGCCGCCTGCCCTTGCTTTTCGCAATGACACCCGTATAAAAACAGTAACATTGCGTCGGAAGCCCGACCGCAACCTTTTTCAGCGCATAATTTGAATGCCGCCCCCGTCATCCTGTCTACCCCTGCTGCTCCTGTTTCTCTTTTGTCGGAATCGGTTACGGTCGGCGGAAGGTTCAGCTCCGCCGACCTGAGTTTTCAATTATTGTACCCGGCTGCCTTTTTTGCCCTTTTTGTACCGCGCAACCGCCGTCAGAACGACGACCAGTGCGACAACCACAATAATGGTCAATCCGATCACGGTGCCCAATGCGCGGTAGTTGATGCCGTCCGCGTAAGGCAACGGAACAATCGTATCCGTCTGAAGATCGTATTGATAGGATTTGTACGTCAGGCTGTTGCCGTCGTAACTCAGACGGGCAAAAATCGGATTGCTTAATGCCGCGTCATGCAATTCTTTGCCGTAGTGGAAGGGAATCTCGTCCTCCGGCACGACAAAATCATAGAATTTGTCCCCGAGTGTCCCCAGCGTGACGTACAACGTGTTGCCGTCGCCGAGAACATATTCGCCGGCTTGTTTCGTCGGCACGAAATTGCCGTCCTTGTCCACCAGAATTTCGCTGTAGGTATGGTCGTGTCCCTGGAGCACCAGATCAACCCCGTATTTTGCAAACAGCGGCGTCAGTTGGGCGCGCAGTCCCACCACGTCGGGATCGTATGCGTGCGCCCCTGCCGTATAAAGCCCTTTGTGCATGACGACGACCTGATAGCGCGCCGTCGAAGCGGCAAGATCCTGCTCCAGCCAAGCCGTCTGCCCTTTGCCGAGCTGATAGATCTTTTCTCCCTTTTGCGTCACGGTGCGCAAATCGTTGGTATTCAGTACGACAAAGTGAACGTCGCTGTAATCAAAGCTGTAATATGCGCCGGTTTCGGTCGATTGCGGCGGCAGATCGTAATTGTAATGCCAGACCGAATAGTTATACGCTTCCGTCGACATTCCGGCAGTGATCGCCAGTTCCAGCTGTTCGGGATCGTATTCGTAGGCATATTTTTCGTGATTTCCGGTCGCAAGCACCTGCGAGGTATTGCCCCAGGTATCGCTAAGAATATCGAGCATATAGCGGTAATGCAGTAAGTTGCGGCTGTTGTCAACGCTGTCACCGGCGTTGATGACAAAATCGTATCCGCCCGGGAATACTTCGTCGATCCCCGACAGTACCCGGTCTGCTTTGCGATATGTTTCGGCGGCAAACCCTTGAATATCCGTAATCAGCAATGCGTCAAACGCACCGCCTTTTGCGGGAGCTGTTTTCATGGTATAAACGTCGCTCCAGTACCCCTTATCGGCGCATCCTACCCGGTAACTGTAAACCGTACCGCTTTTCAGCCCCGACAGCGACACGGTGTGCCGCGCGATCGATACGTCCATCAGCGTTGCAAAAATCCCGAGATCGATGCTTGCCGTCGAAGTTGCATAAAGTTGATATTCGCCGCTTGCCGTGCGGGCATTCCTTTCGTCAAACTCCGTCCCTTCGACATATTGAATATCGCTGCCTTTGACGCGCGGATCGGTAAACCAGGTAAAGTTTTTCTCGGTTGCGGGATCTTCGCCGAACACGACGGTCAGCATCGAAGGAAGCTTTCCGTTTTCGACGGTGGCGGGGTTCTCGACTTTGCCGCTCTGATAGGTTGCGACGGCGCCTTCGGTGTCGATGCGGACAAACCGCGCGGTGAAATCTCCGTCATAACCGTCGTCGTCAACGTAGAACTGATACATGATTTCCCCCGCAATACTTCCGAGTCCCGAATAAAAGCTGTCGGTCAGATAGCTTGCAAGGGTATGATCGACAAATTCTTTCAGATTGTCGCCGAGGTCGATTTCGAGCCCGAGCATCGGCAACACAAAATCCAACACTCCGGAAAGGTCGGTGGCAAGCGTCAGGTGGGACAGATCGAGGTCGCCGCCCCCGATCAGCGACAGCAATTTGCCGAGCGTGTTTTTAATATTGGCGGGCACGCCCTCGGTCAGGTCGATCGGCGTCGTCAGCAGGCTGTCGACCAACGGCAAAAGCCCCTTCTCGGCATCCAACAAAAGATCCAACAAGGCGCGAACCGCCGAACCGTTATTAAAGTTTTCGATTGCTTCTTTCTTTTGATCGTCCAACAGCTCGGGCGGAACGTCAAGCCCTCCGACATGGGTCAGATATCCCCACATTCCGAAGTCAAAGAGCGTCAGACCGTCCTCGGTCACGGGAAGCGTCAAAGCTTTATCGACGATTTCTTCCAGGTACCCGCACAGTTTGGCACCGCGCTTGCCGGTCGTATATTCGGGATTGTCGCCGCGATATACATAATCTTTCAGTGCAACGTTTTCGATATGATCGATCAGATTGTTGACGATCTGCCCGAGTCCCGGCTTGATGCCGCTGAGATCGATCCCCACCAGACTGTCGGGCAAAAGGTCTTGCACAAGCGAGCCGAGCGAACCGATAAAATCGGGGGTCAGATAGGCATATTTGACGTTGTCGGCGATATTAAGGAACAGACGTTTGACGGAGTATTCCGAAACGTCGGTACAGATCAAATCGTCGTTGACAAACTCTTCCAGCCCGCATACCGCGAGGTAGTTGTCGGGCATATAATTTTGTTCGAACAGAATGGAAAAATCGGTGGGCGATACCGCTTCCAGACGGGTCGAAACCGTTTCGGCATAGTCGGAACCTACCGAACCGCGTTCGATTTTGACGTAACGGACGGCGGCGCGATAGCCCGTCGAAGAAGCCGTTTCGAAGTCGGTGATCGGATTGCCGTTGAACGAAACGTGACTTGCGACGTCGGTACTGTGCATGTGTCCCGTAAAGGCATAGCGCATCCCGAGATCGGCAAGAAAATCGGCGCTTCTTACCCATTCATAAACGGTGAAATCTTTCAGCAACGTATTTTCGAGCGGGAAGTGCGGTACGATGTTCTGGTGCGTCAATCCGACCAGCGTCAAGCCGTCCAATTTGCCTGAAGTTTCGAGTCCGCTCATCCAATCGAAAGTCGACTCGAAAATTCTGCCGCCGACATAGTGTCCGATCTCGGCATCCGAAATCTGTGCGTCGATCGAAATCACGCCGTAATCGTCTTTGGTCGAAGCAAAATAAGAAATTTCGCCGTTGTCGAAATCGGCACGATCGGCATAATCGGTCACACGCGGATTCTGATATTCGATCTCGACGCCTTCCGCCGTCGTGCTGTTGATGAACCTGCCTTCATACAGCGGCGATGCTTTGATTTCGGCACGGTGACCGAAGGAGTCGGGCGTATTGTCGATATAATCATAAAGATCTGCAATCTGATCGTCCGTCAGATCGGGATAGCCGAGGGAAGAATAGATTTTGCTGAACTCATAGCGATTGATGCTGCGCGCCGTCACTTCAAACCCCGAATCGTGGCGGAATGCCCGGGCATTGTACATATCGTGATTGCCCATCGTTACGAAAATCTGAAAATCGGGATTGGTCTTTCGCACATCGTTTTGCAATCTGCGCAAGAGATTGGAAACTTCGATATGCGCCTGCAGTTCGGCATTGAGTGTGATATCGCCCGCGACCAACAGATAATCGAGTTCGGCGTCGGCAATGTCGCGGAGTGCCTGCGCGTTGATCAGACTGCTTTCCATAAACAGTTTGGTGTCCGTAATCAAGGCGTCATAATAGTCCTGCGAAAACGTTTCGCCGTTATAGCAGTACGCCAAAGGGAAATAATGCAGATCGGTGATATGACCGAATACGGTCTCATCGTCTGCGACAAATGTTTCCGCCGCCTCTGCCGGGGACGTCGTCGTTACGGCAACGGTTGCGATTGCCGCAACCAGCGCGACGATCAAAACGGGAAGAATCCATCTTTTTGCCTGCGTCATAATCAGTTCTCCTTATGGCGAAATTTATATCTTGTAAAACGGTACATCCGGGAGCTTTTGCATCGCTACCCTGCTGCTTGTCAGAATCAAAACCCCTTTGGGGACGACCTTTCGATTGCGGCAAAGATACAGACTTGCAGGATCGGCATCGCCGAGAACCGCAAGATCGGCGTACACCGAAAAAAACATTGCCCTTGCCGCCGCTACTCCCTTTTTGCCGCACCCCGTATCCTGCGCCAACGTCGTAAACGTTCGGACGTCGTATTTCCCTTTGAACGCCCGCAACCCTTTTTCGGTCAGAGTGCGACGCACTTCTTCCGAACGGACGATCCGGCTCCCCGGGCGGATTGCCTTCCCGTTCAGCAATACCGAGCCGCGTACGAGTTCGCAGTCGGCAGGCGGTTCGGGCGCAAGCAGTTCGGCAAACGCTTGGAGTTTTTTGACGTTTTCGGAATATACGATCGCAACGCCGCCCCGAGGCACCGTTACGCTGACTCCCGCAAGCCGATACCCCGTTTCCGCCTTTCGTTTATAATAAATATCTTTGATTTCCAAAACATTACGATCGTCAAATGCGCTGTATGCGTTGGGTTCCGCTCCGTTTCGCTCGGCGCGCATCGCTTCTTTCAGCTCGAGATCGCTGAGATAGCGCAGTCGTAACGCTTCTTTGACGCGCTCCTCTTCCAAAAGCGTTCGTTCGGCTTCCGTCAGTTCGGCTCGGAGTTTCCCCTCCCGTTCCGATTGGAGCAACAGTTTTTTCTGTCTTCTTTCTTCCGTCCGGATCGCAGTCTCGGTCTCGATCTGCTCCCGCTTCAGCTCTTGTTGGCGTCGCCGCACCTCCAGCAACTCGCGCTCCAGCCGCAATTCGTTTGCAATCCCCAACAATTCCACTTCTTCGTCATGCAATCGGATCAGTTTTTCCCGTTCGCGCTTCCGCTCGGCAAGCGCTTCGGCGTCTCGCTCGATCTGTTCGGCATAGCGACGGTTTTGCTCGGCTGTCAGTTCGTTCTGCTCGGCAATCCGACGGTTGCGTTCGACCATTCGGCGGAGCAGTTTGCGGCGTTCTTTGCCGCTCAGCCGCGCCGGAACGTCGCGCCGCCACCAGAGCGGAACGTCATCCCCTTCGCAACCTTCATATCCGCGGATAAATTCTTCGTCCGGCACGCGATTGTCGGCAACACGCAAAAAAGACGGCGTATTTCGCTTGCCGCCTTCCGAAAAGCGTTGGGGTTCCCGCCCGATTGCTTTTGCCATAAACGACGCTCCCTATCCTGTATAATCTATCCT
Organism: Candidatus Stercoripulliclostridium merdipullorum; assembly: GCA_018713745.1. Classification (GTDB taxonomy): domain Bacteria; phylum Bacillota; class Clostridia; order Christensenellales; family DTU072; genus Stercoripulliclostridium; species Stercoripulliclostridium merdipullorum. The sequence continues at coordinate 34,750 of DVOH01000058.1, forward strand.
GTATAATATGTTATTATATCATACTGTACGGGAATGTCAATACCGCGCTGTTCCGTGCTTTACGGTGAATTGTCAAACCAAGTGCAACACTTTTTGCAATTCTTGTTCAAATAAATCTGCCGGG
>DVOH01000059.1 GCA_018713745.1 Candidatus Stercoripulliclostridium merdipullorum
AAATATATAGTTACGCCCTTCTCGCAAGGAAAGCGACAAGCACGGAAACAAACGCTACCCCAACGACTGCGTAAAGTCCGATTGCGATTTCGTTTCCGCCTTCGGTCAGCAACATAATCATCGCAACCAAAGCGGCAATCAGCATAATCGCAACGATCAGTTTCAGCAAAACGCATGCGCCTTTGCGGGTGATCTGGATTAAGCCGACCAACACGGTCAGAACGGCGGTTACGCCGACGACGGCGATTGCGATCGGTACGATCAAATCAGACGAAAACCCTGCCGAAAACTGATCGACGAGGTTCAGGATCACGTCGAGACCGCTGGTCGAACCGACCACGCTGAGAATCGAAAGCGCTTCGACAAACTTGGGGATGACCATCACGGCGACCATAACCAATCCGAGCAAAGCCAACACGATCGGCGCCCATTGCACGCCCTTGCGAGCGGGTTTGGACTTTTGAACAGGTTCTGCGGCATAGTCGGCAGCATCATCTGCGGGCTGCTGATAGTGATCGACCGTCTGATACTCGTCGATCGCCTCGTCATACATATAAAGGGGCTGATCCTGTGTCGAATACGGCACAAACGCGATCGGCTGAACGATCGGCGGCAGTTGCAGCTGTTCGGCTTGGGGATTGACGGGTACGCGGGATGCCTGTTGCGCCCCGGAATCTTTTTTATCGCCCCGATTGAGTGTTTTCAAAAGATAATCGTAATCGTCTCTTGACTGTTGCATAACGGTGATCCTCCTAAATATTACCCTACGATATTAGCGTATGCGGGAAGCCGATTAATACTCGTCGTAATAATCGTTGTAGCTGTAGCCGTCATCGTCATATTGCGCAAGCGGCTGCATCTGAGAGCTGTAAGGAACCAGCGGAACGGGCTGCACGATGGGCGTCAGCTGAATGAAATCGGCAGGACGCGCAACGGGAACCGGCGCACAGTTGCTCATAATCCGGAAACGAACTTGCGGCATTACGGGACGAACGGGTATCTGTTGTTGCTGTTGCTGCATCGCTTGCTGCATTGCAAGTTCCTCTTGTTGCTTACGCTTTTTCGACATAACGGAATCCTCCTTAATCCATATATATTATCGATCGAAAATGCTGTACGGCACTTTTTTACGGGCGAAGAACGACAGGACGAGAATCACGACGGGGACCACCAAAAGGATCAACATCCCGAACCCGCAAGTGAAAACGAGGTTCATCATCGTGACGTCGGTCGGGGCAGTCGCGGGAGCGCCCGTAATCCCTTGCATCACGAATCCGCCGATTTTGCTGAAATCCAAGACACTGACAACCGCTTCGTCCACCAGCTGAGGATTGCCGTTGTAGTTGCCCAGAGCGACAAGCCCTGCCGCCAGCGTTACGACGGCGCAGACCAGCATAATGATGGCAGCCAGTCCGAAGCCCTTGAAAATCCGACGGTTGAACATCCCGAGGAAGCTCGTAATCGCGGCGATCAAAGCCGTCACCGCCATCAGAACCATCGCTACGGGGAAGAATTTGAAAATCATTGCCGCGATCGAAGTCATACCGTCTTGCGCCTGCAATTCTGCGTCGGGCTTGGTGGGCTTGACGTTTTCGGGCAAAACGGCGGCAATGCCTTCTCCTTCTGCGGTATCGCCCTCTTCGGTATCCTTGTCATCCTCGGTTGCGGCATCCGACTTATCGTCTTCGGTCGCCGCTTCTGCCGCCTCTTCGGCTGGAGCGGGGTTGAGTACGCCGTTCATTTCGTCATAGAAGGGCGACATGCTGTTGCCGTCCGCGTCTTTCATATCCAAAACGCCGAATGACTTCAACAATCCGAAAATCGGATCGATTGCACTGATGTAAATGCTTTTGTCCTCGTACGGGATCAGCAAAGGATTGCCCTCTTCGTCGACTTCGTCCTCACTCTCGACATCGACGCGCTCGTCAATCGGAGTATTGTCGGGTTTGACGAACAAAGAAGTATATTGCGGCATAATGTTGAGATAATTCAGCGCAAATACCGCTACGACGAGAATGCACAGCACAAAAATGAAAAAGCACACCCCTTTGCGCATCACGAAAAAGTGATCGGACTCTTTGCGGCGTTTTTGTTTTTTGGCGGGCTTGGTTTCCTGTTGCGGCAGGGGCTGAACAGGCGGATGCGGACGTTGCGGGCGGGGTGCGCCGTAAGGCGGCATTCCGTACATCGGCATGACAGGACGCGGCATACCGGGACGCGGAGCGGGTCTCCCTGCGGGCACACGCACAAAATTGGGGCGCGCAGGCATACCGTAACCCCTACTCGGACTCTGATTGGAATTAAAGTTGTTGTCAGCCATATACCCTCCGAATCAGTACAGGACTTAACCCTTGATAATCTTAAGTAATTTATAATTATAGATAATACATTAAGTTTATCATAGCGTCTGATAAAATTCAATACTTATCGGAAAAAATTTCAAAAAATTTTATGGAAAAAACTGTCGAAACTTTACAAAACAAAAAGGCGGCAAACGGCAAAAACGCCGCATTGCCGCCCGAAGGAAGGTCGCAAATCAATAATTGTCGTCGTAAATTCCGTAATCGTCGTATGCGGGATCGTCGTACATCGCAAGAGGCTGGGTCTGCGTCGAGTACGGAACCAACGGGATGGGCTGCACGATGGGCGTCAGCTGAATAAATTCGGCAGGACGCGCGACGGGAATGGGTCCTCTGTTGGGAATTTTCTGCCAGCTTGCCGAGGGTGCTTTGGGCACGACGACGGGACGGACGGGCAATTCTCTTTCGTATGCGGGCGGTGCTTCATAACCCGAAGATTTTCTTTTTTTCATAGTGTTTCCTCCTAAAATCTTTGAATTAAGCCTCTTTGCGGCGGTTGTTAACGGGGACAAATGCAGCGACAACGATCAAGGCGATCCCGAGCACGACCGCAACGATTGCGCCGATCGGGAAAGCGGCAAACAGGTCGACGTCGGTAATTGCAAGACCCGCAAACATAACCACACTGCCTGCCGTAACGATTGCCGAACCGACAAAGTTGCGATGTGCGGAACGACCGCTGAAGATTTTGACGACGTCAATAATAACCGAAACCACCGCGGCGATCAAAGCTGCAATCAAACCGCAAGGCGCAAGGAACGACAACGCGCCGACATAGTCGTAGGCTTGAGAGGTCACGCCGACCGAAAGCCCCATCGCGCCGTCCAAGCAGTTGCCGAGACTCTTGAGAACTTCGATTCCGCTTCCCTTACCCATCGACAGCAAGAGCGACAACACGACGAACAGAATGCCGAATACCGCCGAAACCGTCGAAACGATGCGTACTTTGCGCGCGCCGCGCAAATAATCGACTTTTTCGGGGACGGCGTTTTCGAGCGAGGCGAGTTCGGCGTCCAATTTGCGAAGCTCTTCGAGTTTTTTGTTGCGCAATTCGTTGAGTTGATCGGGGGTCGCGGGAGCACCGTTGCGGTATGCCTCGTCGGCATTGCGGATGGCGTCGGCTTCCGCCGGCGTATAAGGTTCAAAGCGATAAGCCTGCTGCGGCTGATATTGCAAAACGGGCTGATGCGGATTGACGTAAGGTACGACGACAAACGGCTGAACGACCGGTGCGCCCTGTTGCATCGCGTCGGGCTCGAACCGGTACAACGTCATCTGTCCGTTGTCGGACCGGTCGACAGGCTCTTCCATCGGAGTCTGTACGCTCGGAGCTTCTTCTTGCGGAAGTGCGACCGCCGCTTCCTTGCGATATGTTTCGCTCTCTTTGATTTTTTTGAGGGCGGCGACATATTCGCTACGCGGGCGCGGCTTGCCGCAACGCGCGCATTTTTCTTGGTCGATACGGTTGACCGTACCGCAAAGCTCGCAAACGTAAGTGATCCTCGATCGATCCAACGTCATCATCGACGCCTGCTCGAATTCTGTCTCTGCCGATTGCAGGGCAGCATTCAGGGCGTTGTCGGCTTCGGACGGAAATCTTGTCCCGCAACGGGAGCAAAACCGATTGCCGTCCGGATTCACGGCGCCGCAAGACTTGCATTTTGCCATAACCATCTCCTTATCGCCGAGGGAGTTCCCCCGCCAAAATCTTAAGTCTATTGTACATTATACAATCCGAAAGGCAAAAAGACAATAGCTTTTCGGAATTTCTTCTGCCAAATTTATCCGACAAAGACGGCAAATCGGATGATTTTACGAACTTTTTACGTCGCGTTACTTGTTGTAGCTGTCTTTCAGCGAAACGATCAGGTAGAATCGAACCGTTCCGTCCGCCGAAACGCGCGCCTTTTTGTAGTAGCCCGTCCGCATGAATTGATATGCCTTGCCGATCTCTCCCGCAGCGACAAACGGTTCGGCTTTTGCCCCTTCGACAACAGTCAAAGACGCGGGATTGAGGCGGTCGTTAAAGTCGGTGACGGTCTCGGTTGCGTCGACCAAAAGCGACGCGTATTTGTAAAGTTCGCAGTCAACGGCATCCGCCGCATTGACCCATTGCACAACGCCTTTGACCTTCATACCCGCATTGGCGCCGCCTTGCGCGCTGTCGGGGATGTATTCGCACCGAATCGCCGCAACGTTGCCGTCCGCGTCGAGCTCGGTCGCGGTGTGACGGATGATGTACGCGCCCTTGAGCCGCACCGTTCCCCCTTCGACCAACCGCTTGTATTTGGGAGGAGGCGTCAAAGCGAAGTCGCTCTGATCGATATAAATCAGGTGTCCCAACTTGACATTATGAGTACCCGAAGTTTCGCTATTGGGATTGTCCTGCACTTCAAATTCGTGCGTTTCTCCTTCCGGCACGTTGTCGATATAAACCTTAAGCGGACGCTCCACGACCATACAGCGGTCGGCATGAACGTTGAGATATTCGCGTACGCAATGCTCGAGCAAGGCGCTGTCGACTTCGCTGTTGGCTTTTGCCACACCGACCCGCGAGGTAAAGTCTTTGATCGCTTCGGCAGGATATCCCCGCTCTCTCATACCGCTGATCGTGGGCATTCTGGGATCGTTCCATCCTTCCACAAAACCCGTATCCACCAGCTTCTTGAGGTAGCGTTTGCTCATGATCGTGTTTTTGATATTCAGGCGGGCAAACTCGATCTGACGGGGGCGGGGATCGAAGTCGCAATGCTCGGTCACCCAGTCGTACAGCGGACGGTGATCTTCAAACTCCAGCGTGCAGATCGAATGCGTGATTCCTTCCAGCGCGTCCCCGATGGGATGGGCAAAGTCGTACATCGGGTAAATGCACCATTTGTCCCCCGTACGGTGATGCGTCGCGCGCAAAATGCGGTAAATGACGGGATCGCGCATGTTCATATTGGGGCTTGCCATATCGATTTTGGCGCGCAGTACTTTGCTGCCGTCGGGATACATCCCGTTTTTCATGTTTTCGAACAGCGTGAGATTTTCTTCGACCGAACGGTTGCGGTAAGGGCTTTCCTGTCCGGGTTCCTTGAGGGTGCCGCGCGTTGCGCGGATTTCTTCGGGAGAATATTCGCACACATACGCAAGTCCTTTGCGGATCAGCTTGACCGCCAGCTCGTAGGTCGCGTCAAAGTAGTCCGAAGCATACAGCTCCCGATCCCACTCGTAGCCCAGCCAACGGATGTCCTCCTTGATCGACTCGACGTACTCGACGTCCTCTTTGGTCGGATTGGTGTCGTCGAAGCGGAGATTGCATTTGCCGCCGAATTTTTCTTTGATACCGAAATTGATACCGATGCTTTTGCTGTGCCCGATGTGCAGATACCCGTTGGGCTCGGGCGGAAAGCGGGTACAGACCGACGTATGTTTGCCGGATTTCAGGTCATCGACGATAATGTCTTCGATAAAGTTGGTCGGTTCGGGAATCATTGTTTCTCTCCTTTCGCATGGCATTGGCAGGCATGGGGAAAGGTCAGATCTTTGCTTTCGATCGTCATACCCCGTTCGGTTGCCCGGAAGCCGAATTGTACATAATATTCACTTTGATAAGCCGTTTCGATCCGCTCCGTCACGTCGATCAGAACGTTCATCAGCGATCGGGTGAAAAAGTCGCCGAGCCCCCTGCCGCGCAGTTCGGGCACGACGGCGACGGACACGATCGTCGAAACCTCGGGCGAAACCTGAAGTTTTGCAACGCCGATTCCGACGTCGTTAAGCGTCAGTACATAGCCGACCGTCCCGTCGAACGGAACGCCGGTTGCGGCAAGGGACAGTTTGTCCAGCAATGCTTTATCGTTGGTTGCCGCAAATTTAAGCATCGCCCCGCTTCTCCCCTTCGGACGACTCGGCGTCGGACGAAACGATCACGACGCGATTGATTTTTTCAAGCGCTTCCTGAACGTCGGCGCGTTTGATGCGGTAGCGGGAGAACAACAGAATTCCGCCGCCCACCGACGCGATTACGCCGAGGCAGAGCAACCAGCCGAGCGAGGCTTCGACGGCGGGCGTCTGGACCGACGAACCTTCTTGGAATCCCATAAGATCGAGCGCCGATCCGAGGATCAGCTGACTGACCGCCTGGCTTGCCTTATAGGCAAGGGTCATAAATCCCGCAAACGTTGCGGTACGGTCTTCGCCCGTAATCGATTTTTCGATGATGATGGCGTCGCCGATCAGAGCAAGGGGCAAAGAATACAACACGCCCGTTCCGAGCCCCGCCACCATAAGGGGCGGCATCATAAAGATGACGTAAAAGAAATTCTGTTCGAGGAGACCGTTGAAAAAGTCCCGCATCAAAAACATCGCAAGCAGCATAAAACATCCGACCAAACTGACCGATTGTCCGAAGAGGACGGCGCGTTTTTTGTCGTATTTTTTGCTGATATAAAACCAGAGCGGCTGTCCGACGATGGTCATCAGAAACAGTCCCGCCATAATGATATACATCTGCATCGTCGAGGTCTTGAACGTAAACGTAAAGACGTCGAACCCGACCGCAATCAGAATCGTTGCCGCCATCATCGAAACTGCATAACCGAGAATGACGCTGCGGAAATTGCGGTCTTTCAGCGTGATAAAGAAATTTTTGAAAATGTTTTTCAAAATATTCAAGCCGCCTTTTTTGCGGGGTTCGACCGCGGCAAGGGCTTTGAGCCGGGGAACGTGGCTGAAAGTGGAAACAAACATGATCGTCCCGAAAATCAAAGCGAGCGCCGATCCGACATAGGAAAAATTGCGGTAGGAATCGGGATTAAAGCGACCGTCGGGATACGCTTCGGTCGGGGTCTGAAAGGCGCCCATCAGCAAGGTCGGGATCAGAATCCCCAAAATCGTAAAGACGGATTTGTAAATCTGAATACTGCTGCGCTCGTTGTAGTCGTTGGTGATTTCGAGCGAAAGCGCCGAATTGGGGGTGGCAAAGAAGGTATAAGAAGTTTCGAGCGCTACGATAAAAAAGACAAACCAGAAAAATTTTGCGGTACTGCTCCATTCGGGCGAAAGGGACCAAAGCGCGACGTTGAGGACGGACATCAGCAATACGCCCAGCAGAATAAACCCGTGTCGTCTGCCGAACACGCGGGAACGAAGGTTATCGCTTGCATAACCCAACAACGGATCGGTGACGGCATCCCACATCGTTCCGCAAGCGACGGCAAGCCCCATCAAAGTCCCCGGCACACCCATGACGGTATTGCCGAAAAACAAGATGAACGAGTTCATCGTATTGTTGACGATTCCGTATCCGAGATCCCCGAGTCCGAGCGCGATTTTTTGTCCGCGGGTCACGGTTGACCCCGAGCGGAGCTTGGCGGTGCTCTTCATAACGCCCCAATTATAGCATATTCCGTAGCGGAGTGCAAACAATCCACCGGATTAGGGATATAAATATTTTACAATGCGAGCGTTTTGTGGTAAGGTAAATTTATGAAACACGCCTTACCGATCCGCTTGGGGATTTCGGACGTATCCCTCGTCAAACATTACGGAGAAGCAGCCGCATTCGACATCATGGCAGAAGCCGCCGTGCCGTACGTCGATCATCACCTCGAGCGATTTGACCCCGCTTATCGACTCGAACGCGAATTTCCCTTCGATTTTTACACGGCTTTACGCAACGGCAACGACGCCCGCGGCGTATCGGTGGTGCAGACGCACGCCTTTCACCCCACCGAAGCACTTCGGGTATCCGAAGCCGAAATCACCGAGCGACTTTGCCGCTCCGTCCGCGCAAGCGCGATCCTCGGTGCAAAATACATCGTCGTCCATCCCCAAAAAGAACTTCGTTACGCATACGAAGCCTGCAAAGACGAACGGATGACGCGCAATCTTAAATTTTACCGCGTCCTGATCCCCGCCCTCGGCGAAACGGGCGTGAAATGCGCCCTCGAAAACATGTTTTATCGCGCGCCCGAAGGGATCGTCCCCACCGTACTGAGCTATGGCGACGAAATGGCGGAAATGATCGACCGCCTTAACGCGGACGCCCCCTTCTTCTGCGCCTGCATGGATTTCGGACACGCCAACCTGCTGACCGACGACGGCGGAATTGCGATGGCAGATACGCTCGGCAGTCGGATTGTTGCGGTTCATCTCCATGACAATGACGGAATCGACGATCTGCACGCATCCCCCGGCAAAGGAAGCGTCCCGTGGAGAAACGTGTTCGGCGTCCTGAGCGACATCGGATTCGATGGCGTATACAACTTCGAACTGCACGACTATCCGGGCGCGGACCGCGCCGCGACCGTCCGCCGCCTCTCGGAAACGCGATCGGCGCTGGAAACCCTGATAAAAGACACCTGTCGGCTATCTTGACAAATCGATCGATTTGTTGTATAATTGCCGTACGACAAACCGAGGTGTGCGATGATCAAAAAAGAAGATATGCGCGTTACGCGCACCAAAAAGCTACTGACAGACGCGCTGTTTGCTTTGCTCGAAACGACTTCGATCGAAAAAATCAGTGTCATGGACGTATGCAACAAAGCGATGGTGCACCGCGCCACTTTTTATAAACACTACGAGGACAAATATCATTTGTTTTCGTGCGCGCTGACCGACCTCAAAAACGAAATTTTCCGCGACGCTCACTTCGAACGGTTTCATACCGCAGACGATCTCTATCGTCATCTTGCCGATTGCGGCCTGTCTTACGTCGAAGAGCATCGCCGCATCTTTGCCGATATTCTGCGCAACAATCAGTCCGAAACGTTGAGCGCGATTATGTTCGAGGTGGCGGAATCGTCGATCCGCGAGCTGCTTGCAACGTCGCCGCACAACTATCGCATCCCCATTTCCGTCCTCTCTTATTTTTACGCGGGCGGGTTGATCGCCGTGCTGATGTGGTATGTGTCGCACCCCGAGGAAACCCACGCTTCGATGCTGACCTATCTCAACGATCTCGTACGCGAAAAAAACTTCTGATCCCCTCGTTATATTTCCATCAAAAAACCGGGCGCTTTGCCCGGTTTTTCTGTTTTGTATTTGCGGGATTCGATTATCGCGTAATCGTCACCTTTTTGCGGTTTCTGGGCGCGTCGGGATTGATTCCCAGAGCTTCGGCAAGATACGCGACATAAAGTTCCACCGCCATCGTATAGACAAACGGCGTCACCATCCCGCGGCAAGACGGCATTTTGTAGGAAGCGTAAGC
>DVOH01000060.1 GCA_018713745.1 Candidatus Stercoripulliclostridium merdipullorum
GCCATCTTTTTGAGTCCCCCCGCAATTTCCTCTTTTTCGGCAATCATCAGGACGCCGAGTAACAGCCCCATCAAAAAGTTTCCTGCAGACGAAACAATCGACTTTAACGCTTCTTTCGCGTCGGGGATGGCGTTTGCGACGGATTTTGCCCCCTCTGCAATCCATCCCGAAAAATGTTCGGCGACAAACGTTCCGATCGTTCCGTCCCCCAATACGGCGCTCAGATCACCGCTTTGCAGGGAGGGAAACAGCGTTTTGACCGAATTGACGTTGGCAATCAACTCGGGAACGATCAAAAAGCCCAGCCCCGTCATACCGCCGAAAAACACGATAGCTACCGTGATCAGCGAAAGGGTGCGTTTCAGTTTTTTTCTGCCGATTTTCAAAAATACGATTTCGTCGAAAAAACGGACAAAGACGTTGAGAATCAGCGCCAGGATCAATCCGATCCCGAGGGGCGCCGCCGCCCGCCCGATCTTGCCGAACAGATCGAGCGAACGGTCCAGATTGAAAATAATCAGCAATGCCGCCGCAACGGCAAGCAACAGCTTTGTCCCGCGTTTCATAGCGTTAGTATGCAACGCGGGAGAAAAACTATTTGCTCACCTTATTTTTTGTTTCGGTCTGCAATGCCTGAATGTCCGTGTTGTTGCCTTGGAAGGTGTTTTGGATCCGCACGTCGTCGCGCACCGGCGCGTAACTGACGATGGCGACTTTGTTGTAGGCAAACACGTTGTAGTTGATGTTGACGTTTGCGTCGGCGGCGTCGACTTTGATCGCCGCTTCCAGCTGATACGAGAAGTTGCTGTCCGTCACCGTCAGATCGCCCTGTCGGACTTGTACCGCCACCACGTTATCGGTAAAGGTCGCGTCCGAAATGTTGACGGCGCCGCCCTCGGCATAAACCGCGACGGTAAGCCCGTCAAACAAGCAGTCGTTGATATAAAGCGTTTCGCGATAAGCGGTTTCGGTCCGCACGCCGACCGCCATCGGGAGATGGTTGGCGCGGTTTAAGAGGAACTCCGACCGGCTGACGGTGACCGTGCCCGCTCCTGCTCCGATCCGGATCAGCTCGGTATTGGCCTTTGCCGTCATCTTGACAATGTCGATGGTCACCGCGCCGCGGTTGACAACGATCCGATCGAAGGTTACGGCAATTTCTTCCCCGTCCGCAAGGAAATCGTACGATCCGATCAAATATACACCCGCGTTGACGTCGATGGAAATGCTGCCGTAATGCCCGGGCTTGAGATACCAACGCACGGTATCGCCGTCCGCAAGCGCTTTGATACGGTTTTGCAGTTCTTCGGGGGTTTCGATCACGGCGGCGCCTTCTGCCGAAGCCGTGATGCGGTAAGTCCCGGGAACTTGTGTAATCCGATAGTTTTTGTGCGTGATCGTGCCTACGATTTCAAGAGGATATTCGCCCACCATGTGTTTGTAGGTCAATCCGGACGGACATTGAACGTTGATCGGTCCGAAGATCTGTACCGAATCGGTCCCGACCAATCCCGGAAGCGATTCGTCGGCGGCGTCGACGATGGTGACTTCGCTGTTGAGCGGTTTCAGAGCGCTGAGGTATTCGCTCGATACCGTGTTGACCTTAATCTTAATTTCTTTGGGCAAGACGTTGATCAACTGATTTTCCAGTACCGCGGACGGATAGTTGACACCGCCGTCGATTACGATTGTCGCAATGTACGATCCAACGTCGCGCATCTTGGCGACATTGAGTCCCGTCGCTTGATCGACATAACTGTACGTTACGACAACGCCGTCTCCCGTCTCGGGGACGCCTTGCACGACGGCATCGAAATATTCACCGCGATATGTGACGTTTTGCGTTACGACGTACGTCACGTTCTTTTTGGTGATCCGCATATCCGCCGTAAACGTTACATCGCCCGCGACGACAAAGTTGCGTTGCGTGGGGAACACCAGTTCGAGATGATACTCGCCCGCGTTGCGCGGATTGACGCCCGACACGCCGTTGACGACAATGCGGTATTCCGCCCCTTCGGGGACCCCGGAGAGTTCGGGGAACTGCGTTTCGCCGTTATACTCCCGCTCGATCCACTCGCCGGGCGCGGCGGGTTGACCCGCATTGTTGAGGAAGGCTACGTCCCCCGCCTGAATAACGTGTTGCAGAATCGACAGCGTAAAGATTCTGCTGCCCACGACGTTGTAGTCGTCGATCGTTACCCGCACCAGATAGTCGGGCGCACCCGATTCTTTGACATTGATCGGTTGCTCGCTCATCCAGGTAATTCCGCCGTCGATGCTGTACTCGACGATATAACCTTCGACGTCGCCGATTGTGCCGTCCTCACGCAGGAAGGTGCTGATTGTCAGCGCATCTTCGATCGGGACCTCTTCTCCGGTATAGGTTCTGCTCAGCCAGCTGCTCTGAATGCGGATATCGCTTTCTTCGCAATAATGAATGCCGACGTCGATCGTGATCGAAACCCCGACATAGCTGTCGTAGGTGTTGCGATAATAGCCCGTTGCGATATAGCTGCCGGCACGATTGGTGTTGACGCCGCTCATATCCCAGATCAGATCGTATTCGTTGCCCAGCTGATCATAGGCTTTGGGCAGATCGCTCGCCTTGATTTTGGTACCCAGGGCTACCGAATAGCGATCGATCGGATAGCTGAGGTCGGTGTAAATCCGTGTATAGTCATAGCTGACGATCGGCACGACAAACGTGATCGGCAGCATCCGACTGCGCGCGGGATCGGAGATATCCTGCGATCCGCTGATATTGACGTCGTCGGAGTCGGACAGGAAGGTATAAAGACAGGTCAGATAGGCAACGCCGTTTGCGATATCGTACTCGATGTTTTCGACCAGCAGGAATTCGCCGCTCGCGTTGACGATCATCTTGCCGGGGACCAGCGCGGTTTCGCGCCCTTCGACATAGAAGTTGTTGTGATCGCGCGCAACCACGATATAATCGAAGATGAACGATCCGTTGACTTCGAGTTCGGCGTTGTGAATGTCGGGCACGATGTTATACAATACGGGATCGATGACTTCGATCGTAAACAGAATGTTGTTTTTGTCGACCAAGCCCAGCGTACCGCGGATATCGTTGTATACGCCCACCGAATTGGTACTGATCGATGCAAGGTCGATTTCGGAGAACTTCAACGGTGCACGGGCGACGTCGACAACGCCGTCGTATGTAAACGCATAGTAGAGATAGGTCGGCAGCTGCTCGGCAAGCGGCAGTCCTTTCAAGACAAAGATCTTGCCGCCCTTCAGCGGTTCGGTGTTGTCGCCCTCTCCGGTGCCGATGTCGATTTTACGCGGACGGATGGGGAAGCGGATTTTCAGCTCGGTCCCGTAGATCTTGAAGCTTGCAATGGTTTTCAGCGCGTCGGGATTGCCTTCCGCGACATTGCCGCTGATTACGCCGGGCTTTTCGAGGATATCCTCATCGTATGTCCAGACGATGTTTTCAAACGTCAGCTCGCGTTGCCCTTTGAAGGTAACGGTCACCGTCGACGGGAATTTGATTTCGTAAGGATCGATATAGTATTCGTCCATCGCGTCCTGATGCAGCAATCCGTCCGCGCCGATATACCCCGTCGAAATGCTCGTATACTGAACCTGACTGTCTTGTACGCTGAGCTTCAGACGATAGATTTCGGGCAAAGGATTGTTGTCATAGCGGTAGAAGTCGGAGTAAACGACTTCGCCCTGTGCGTTGCGATATCCCACACGCATCCCGTCCATTTTGGAAACGATGGGTACGTCTCTGCTCGTTCCTTCGGTAACGACCGTCGTCCCTTCGAGTTTGATCTCACCCTCCAGGGTCCACGACAAACCGTTGAAATACAGCACTCTGCCGAAACGGTCAAGTGCCGTCTGCAGCAAAGCGTCTTGATCCTGCGCGGTATTGTCGAAGATCAGAACAACTTCCTCGGGCATATTGTAGAGTCCCGTTTCGGTGTTGTAAATGACGGTATCCAGCGGGTCGATCCGGAAATAATCGGTTCTGCCGCCCCCTTGGTTGAAGATCATCAAGGGGTAGAGATAGCGCGAATCGATCAGCGTCGGGCTGTTGCTGGAGGAATAGTTTTTGACCGAAGTGTAAATTCCGATCGGAGTGCGGTTGAGATAATGCACCCGAACGCCGAACAATACGCTTTGATCGGCGCGCGGCGACAGCCGAATCTGAAGGTTACGAACGCCGCCTTCGTAAAGATAATCGGACACGGAACCTTCACTTCCGACAAGCCACTCGAACGTGATGTCGTCAAAGACCATTTCCTGTGCGAGGTCGTCGCCGACGATCTTGCCGCGAATCGTCGCTTTGGTCGGAATCACGGGATTGAGGGGATCGATGACAAAATCGACAAATCCCGATGCTCCGAAGCCGAAGCCCAGATCGATTTCGGTCACGGTCAGTTGTTCGAAGTGGAAGCGGAATACGTTTTCCACCACGATTTTTCCGTCGTTCTGCCCGCTCTTGTAGTCGTTGCCGAGAATGACGGTACGGAAGGTTTCTTCGTTTTCATCGGGGGTTCCCCAGTCGATCAGGGTTTTTCTCATCTGTTCGGCACGGAGGGGATCGGCTTCGTTATCAATCGCCTCTTTGGTATAGAACGTCACGGATTTTTCGTTGCCGTCCTCGAGGAACACGACGGTAAACTCTTTTTGGATCGAATACAACGTATACGGATTGAAGTCGATGATGTTGTCGTTGTTGCCTTCGACTTCGACGCGGGAGAACGTCCAGCGCGGCGCGTATACGGTGATCGAAGCGCCCTCTCCGCGGATGCCTTCATACAAAAGCCGACCGGGAATCGTCACGCCTTCGGGGAAGCCTTCGTAGACGAGGAAGGTGGCGGGATCGTCCCACACCACGGAAGCGGCATCCCACTCGATTGCCGGGAGAACGGGCTCTGCAATCGCATGGAAAGCGTTATAGATCGGATCGGACAAGTCTTCGAAGTATCCTTGCGTCAATGCCGAAGGAATGTCTTGCAGCAACGCGGCGATGGGATTGTCGAAGCGATGTTCCGCGGTATAAGCGACCTTTAAGGAGCGATCCAGAACGATCACCGTCACCGAGAACTCCTGCGGTTCGGTGTCGCCGACATACGTTGTCAACGCCGAATTGAATACGTATTGTCCTCCTTCGAAGGCGTCGGGAGCCGAAGGATCGAACACCCAGGCGCCGTTTTTGAGGATAAACGGTGCGCTATCCGACGCCAGAACATACGACACCGGCAAAACGTTAAACGCGCCCGAGCGGTAATAGGCTTTGATTTCGCCGGGTAAGACGTGCGAATCGGGATTGTAAGGATCGACGTAGAACAATGCTTCGAGATAAGCATTTTCTTCTTCGACCAACGCTTTGGTCACATTGTTGCGAACGGTGACGTAATCGAGTTCGCGCGCTTCGAAGCTGACCCGCAACAATCCTTCTTTGCCGTCGGGCAGCACGACGATGAGCAGCAATGCATCGGTCGGCTGACCGTATGCCGCGCCCAAACAATGCCCGAGGTAATTGTACGGGATCGATTCGATCTCCTCGTACGTTTCGGTTTTCTGATTGTTAATGCGATAGGTAATCGCGCTGAAGGCGTCAAAACGGAAGGTTTCCGATCCGAAGTCGGCGACAATGTCTTTCGGCAGCCGGAAAGCGCCTTCGACAAACAGCGGATTGCCCTGCATCAGATACGGATCGACGGAAAGGTCGTTGTAGATTTTGCCGTCGGACTCTTCGCTTTGGGTAAACGCGAGGTGATCGTGACGGATTGCGGGATGCTCGAGGGGTGCAACCGTAATATAGAGCTCGATCGTCTGCTCGGTGTTGTGATGTTTGATCACGGCGGTTGCAAGCAACGTCTTGATCAAGCCCGCCGAATTGATTTTTGCATTGATCTTATCCTGATCAAACCCGTTTTGGCTATCCTTAAAGCCGTCTGCGGGGATCCAACTGATCGTAAACGTGATTTCGTTGCCCGCATCGACGATGTAAGTGGACGAACGGTTGGGTGTGATGACGGTGGGCAGGTTGGCGACATTGAAGGGATAGACGGCATAGACGTTGTTGATCGTAATATTCCCGTTGCGAACGGTATATCCCTCGACCGAAGAAGCCGCTTCGTAATTGGTCTTTTGGATATTCTTGGCATAGAAATCCAGCGTGCGCGTAATCGTATGACGCAGTCCCGGACCGGGGAGTTCGGCGACGATCTGAATCTGTCTGCCGCTCAACGCATTGAACAGCGAGGACGGGACAGACGTCAATTCCTGCCCCTGAATGATCACGGGCGCGGAGCCGCCTGCCGTTGCGCCGTAGGAGTTGACGGCGCGCCAAACAAGATTGGTATACGTCACCGATCCGCTGTTGCGGTACTCGACGGTAACGGAAGGATCGAACGTATAGCCTTCGGTATATTTCAGCGTACCGTTGGTGTTGAAGGTTTCGACGCCTTCGGTCACTCTGGACGCCACGAGTTTATCTTGTACAATGACGAGATTGACGACATACGAATCGATACAGCTGCCGCCGCTGAGTTTTTCGATTTCGATGGTAAACCGCGTTTCGGCAAGCGTGGGGCTGAACATCTGATCGCGGAATCCGTCGGGCAAAGCGTATTGCATGCGATAATCGCTCGAAGTATCTCCGAAGCGGACGCGAACGGTTTCAAAAATATACGTCAGATACTGATCGGGCAACAACTGTCCGTACTGGGGACGTCCCTGCTCGTCCAGATACTGACCTTTCAGCACAAAAGGCTTCTCGATCGTCAAATCGATGGTTTTTGCTTCGATATCGGTCTCGACGGACAAAACGCCGTTGTCGAGATCCCCTTGCTCGATCCGCGTAAAGGTCAGATCGCGGACGACGCGCGCGTCGATCCGGTACGAAATCGCAAGGCTCTGTTCGAGCGCGGTCCCCGCGTAAACTTTACCTTTCAGCACCAGGATGCCGCCCGCTTCGTTCGACGAACCTTCGGGTGTCGTCATGGCGGTCAGCAAAGCGTCCATGTTCTCCCATTGTACGGGGACGCCCGTGATCAATCTGCCGTCTTCAAAATAAACGCCGACGGTTTCGATGCCCTGCTCCATTGTCAGGTACAGCCGGTAGCTGTCTGCCGAATAGGTATCGACGACTACGACGTTGTCCTCGTTCATCTGTCCCACGCCTTCGGCTTTGTTGTTGACGATGACGCTCGGCAGAACAATAACGTCAAGCTCGATTCTCTGAGCGAGAATCCCTTGCGAAGGATCGGCTTCCAGCGTCGTAAAGATCGTAAACTGTCCGCCCGAATACGGGAAGTAGAATTGGTCTGCCGGCACAACGGTTCCGTCGGCGGTTTCGATCATCCATGAAGCGGCAACGGTCATATAGCCGTTGTTGCCGACCGAGCTGTTGTCGCCGAAATACAGGATATATTCCGAAGGGAAGGCGTTGCGGTCGTACGGGTTGATTTCGACGACAAAGCGTTCGCCCTGCGGTTTGGTGACGCTTTCGCCGTTGATTTCCATCGTAATGCTTTCGTAAGCGCCGCCGATGTTGTGGATAATCATGGCAAGGCACTGCTCGTTGCTCAATGCTCCCGTTCCGATATAGCCGTAAACGGCAAAAAAGGCTTCTTCCGCCATCGGGAAGCGCACGTCGCCGTCTGCCGTAATCAGGTTGGTTTCTCTGCCGTCCCGATCGACCGTCACCCAACGGATGGGATAGGCGCGGCGCATCGTCTGCCCGGCGTAAGTAACGTCGGCATAAACGGTCGAAGGCAATCTGCGTTTTGCGGGATCTTTTTCGTAAGGATCAAAGCGGAAATACTCGCCGTTGACTTCCCCGAAGCCCAATGCCGCAATGAAAATCGGGTTGATCTCGATTTCACCTTCCAGCATTTCGCCCTGATCGTTGACGGCAATATGCGTAATGGCAGTGACGGGTTCGCTCATCAGAGGAATGCTGCGGGTGGGCGCAAGGACCGTCAGCACCAGCTTTTGGGTGCCGCCGACGTCGGGGGTACCGAATTGTGCCACATTGTCCTTTTCGGCGTTGGACGAAACGCCGTCGTAAAGCGGATTCAAACTACCGCTGATGTTTGTGACGGTTGCGGTTTCGTACTTCCATTCGAGGGGGAAGGGGTAATTGCCGTCGCACAAGGGATCGTCGGCATTGTATGTCGAACCGATTACGCGGTAGCGTCCCGTTTTGAAATAAACGCGCAATTCCAGCCGATCGTCGCTGTAAGCGGGAATCCGGAAGGTGTCTTCCAGCAGAATATCGACGGTATACGCGCCGACGACGTCGGAAAATCCTTCGCTGTAAACGATCTGAACGTGCGATACTTCTTTGGCGGGCACGACGACTTCCAGCTGAACGGGAACCGTCCCGTTGTAAGACTGCACGGCATAATAGGTACCGCCGTGATAGGTCAGATTGTCGAGGTTGAATCCCCAGTCAAAGTCGTCAACCGTAACCACACGGTTGTCGCCGTCCTGTTCGTTGGAGAGGAAATGCAGTTTGAGGTTGGCGCCGTATTGCGCTTTCAGCGCCGACGCAATGGGATCGTAAGAGGGATCGAATTGCTTTTTGACCGCATAATCATAAGGATCGACGGTGATCTTTGCCACGATAGGCACGTTGTAACGGTCACCGTACAGCGTATCGGCATCGAGGAGACAGCTCAGGACTTCGACGTCCAGTTCGAATTCCGCCTCGGCGATACTGCCTTTGCCGATCACGATCCTGTATTGCCGCAAGGGAAGTCCGGGGCTGTTGATCGCCTGCTTGATGGTCTCACGGGTATACTCGAAGTCCACGATTTCGTACGGGAGATACCCGGTCTGATATCCGCCGGGCACCGCGTACAGAACTTCGATGCGTTCGGGGAAGGTTTCGGGACGGGAAGGATCGATCGTCAGTCGTTCGATGCCGAGTCGGTCGACGACTTTGGTGCCGTCGTCGTCGGGATTTTCGCTGTTGCCGAGAAGCATAATATAGGTTACGTCAAGCCCGAACAGATAAGCCAGCGGCTGATACCGTTGAACGCCCGTTTGCAAAGCGGTGGATTCTTCGGTAAACACCGGGCGGAAGGTATAAAGCACGCCGCCGAACGAAACATGGACGGCATCATGCCAGTACGCTTCGTAAATGCTGTTGAAGACAAGGGTTTCGAGGGGCGGATCGAGTTTCGGCACGACATAAGTCGACTCGTCGATTTCGATCTCGGGTTCGGAGAAGTAGATCCGCGCCTTGAAGGTCGCCACCAGCCCCGATACGCCGATCAGCTCAAAGATGGGATCGACGCGCTCGGAATCTTCGTTGTAATACGGGCTGAGTCCGAAGCTGAGATACTCGTCGCCGAGCGTCAGTTGGGTCCCCGAAGACAGCACGCGGAAAATATCCATGATGCTCTGCGAGGAAAAGATGTTGTTTTCGCCGAGCAGACGGTCGAACGCATCCATCAGGCTTTGCCGCGAAATGCGATAACGGATTCCGCCGTTGACGTTTTCGATCAGGAAAACGGACAGATCGGAAGGCGCCGAGTGAATGCGGATAAAGGGATCGCCGTTGAGGAAAATAACGGCGGCGATTTCGATCAGATCGCTGCTGTTCCAAATGTCCAGCGAGAAGGTCAGTTTATCGCGGTTGGTGTAAGTGTCGTAACCGAAGAACGTCTTGGTATTGACGCCGCTCTCGTCTCCCATCAGGGCGCCGAAGAAGCGCGAAAAATCGGTTTCGTCCGTTCCTTGGATGGCAAGATCGCCTTCGAGATGCAGGTTGACCGATTCGGGCGCGTCGAAATCTTTGAATGTCGTCCCGTCAAACAAAGTGTCGGGATACTCGAAGGTCAACCCCTCTTCTCCGATCTCCTGCGCGACGAGATTCAGGACAAACACCGCTTCATCGCCCGTGTAGCCCGTGATTCCGATTTCGCCCGTCGTGATGCGGTACGTCACTTCGAGCCGCAGCGATTGCAGCGCGTCCGCGCCGGCAAGGGCGGTGATGATTTCGGGATCGACGCCGATCTGAGAAGCAATCCAGTCGGTCAGATCGCCCGAATAATCGCCGATCATATCGCCGATCAGTTCGGAATCGATGACAAACTTAATCAGGTTGCCGTTTTCTTCCGAGCTGAGCTTGGAAAGAATCTGCTTCAGCGTACTGTCGGGATTCTGGAAGTCGTCCAGGAAAATATCGAGGATCCCCTCCTCGTCCGCTCCGTCAAAAACCGAACCGACATAATTCATCAGGTTGGCAAACTGTTGCGTCAGATCGATCCCCGTAAATTTCACTTTCGGGAACCCGACTGTCTCGAGATCGAACCCCTTACCGAGATAATATTTCATCAGACCGTCGATATCGGCATACAGGATTTCGTCGGTATAATATGCCATTGCGATCTCGCGGTCGCGGTAATACGGATCGTCTTCGGGAAGGTTGTCGGACTGCTGGCGAATCCCGAAGATCAGCTGATTCTGCTTGTTGTCAACGGTATTGATCGCCATTTTGATATCCGCCGAAAACGTTTCGTCAAAATACGGCAGATACAGTTCACCCTTGAAATGATGCTGCCCGCTGACCGTTTTGTCATAATTGTTGATGGCGGGATCTTCAAACTTGCTGAGTTCGATCGTACCCGTACCGACGTTGCAGGCATACGCCATCGTCATCCGATAAGGATAGATGTTGTTGTTCTGCATTCCGCCGAAATCGAATTTAAGAGAAGAGATCGTACCGTCTCCGCGCTGTCCGTCGCTCTTGACGGCGTAATCCATAATAACGTCAACCGTCTGTGCCGTCAGCTGCCCCACTTCGACCGCGCCGAGATCGCTGAAACGGAATCCGAGCAAGGCGTTGGTAACGGCGTCGAGGCTGCTGCCGAAGAAGTCACGGATATAGTTGCGGATATATTTGTTGAGCTGGGGTTTCAGCTCATCCATATTGATTTCTTTGATGGTATAGCTGTCGCGGGTTTCGCTGACGCGTACCATGCTGATTTTTTTGCTTTCGGCAAGCGCGCTCAAAGAGTTAAACGCTTCGGCAAACTCCTCGGAATAAAAATACCCGCCGAGATCGAACATCGTCACGATATCGTAGAACAGATCGAACGAACTGGTATTGCCAAACCCTTCGATACGACGTTTCTGACCGAGAATTTCGTAGTACAGATCGCCTTTGTCGTAATAAACAAACGATACGTTGCGCGCAAACTGGTTGTCGTAAACCCGGAGCAGAATGACGCTGTCACGGTTGCGGGACTCGTTGTACTGGGCTTCGTAAGTGATCGTCGTGTTGATCTGGTTGACGACCAACGAATACTCGGAGGTTACAAAACGAGTATTCGCCGTCGCAATACTGCTGCCCGACAGCACAAGACCGTCCCGGATTTCGCCGAAGACCTGCGCTTTATCCAACAAATTGTCGTCCGGTACGGCGCCCGACCCGTCGTTATCTTCGGGAAGTTTGTCCTCTTCGCCGGGCTTCTGACAGGCAACGACGGTCAGCGTCAGTGCGACAATCAATAAGATCAATAAAAGCGTTTTGACAAGTTTGTTCATTGTAACCTCCAAGCTTTTTGCAAAGCTCCGAGCGGATATCCCGCGTAATTATTTGGTTTCGATCAGTTTGACGATGTTCGTCCGGTAAACGATGCCGTTGATGCGGACGGTCTCGGAATAGTAAGTATCGGTGTTGCCGCTTGAATAGCATTGATCGGACCAGACGATGTCGCTGTAAGTCACGGTCATATCGACGGAGTCGACGTGACGACCCGTTGCAAAGTCATAGCGCAACCCTTCTTTCTCGTAATCCGTCCAGCTGTATTCGACGGTTCCCGAAGCGACTTCTTCGTAAAGTTTTTGCAGAGCGGCGGTAATGCTGTCGTTGCCGATCGTGGAAAAGTCGCGGTTCAGGAAGATAAACGTCTTATACGTCATGCTGTAATAATACACGAAGTCTTCCTGCGTTCCGTCGTCGAGCGTATAGCGGAGAATACGCTTGACTTCGCCAGCGCCTGCCGTCGGAACCTGATCGATGAAGCTGATTTCGCCGCCTTCGAGTTCGATGACGTCACCGGGTTCGGTCGCTTCCAGTCTGTCGTTTGCCCAGTCGACGTTATCCCAGTCGCCGGCGATTGCCACGGCGTTGTTGATGTCGAGAGGACGGAATCCGAACGCACCGAGCACCGTATCGAGTCCGTCGGGACGGTCGAGGCGGAAGGAAATGCCGAGATCGGACAGGAAGCGATGCGCCGCGTCGAACTCACTGTAATAGCGCGTGAAGTCGGCAAAGACGGAAGGATCGACGATAATCGTGGCAAAGTTGCCGATTACCGAACGCGCCGCCCGCAGATCGGCTTCGTTGGCGATATAATAAATATCTTCTTCCGCGTCATACACAACGGGACAAGACAACGCGTCGTACGGGCTGTCGATCAGAACATACAGACGATCGCCGTACTGCGCAAGGACTTCTTTCATCCGGCTTTCGATATAAACGCCGAACTCCGTTTGATACCGATCGGTCGCCTTCATT
Organism: Candidatus Stercoripulliclostridium merdipullorum; assembly: GCA_018713745.1. GTDB lineage: Bacteria > Bacillota > Clostridia > Christensenellales > DTU072 > Stercoripulliclostridium > Stercoripulliclostridium merdipullorum. The sequence goes on from DVOH01000060.1 coordinate 12,524, forward strand.
GCAAGATAGAAGCGACCCGTACCCACACGGTAGAAGAGGTCGTATTCCTCAGCGTGCAGGCGTGCCAACAGGTCGGGACCGTATCCGGCAAGGCTTGCGGCGACGGTTTCGTCCCATACGCCGTCGACAACGGCATAATACAGTTTTTCACGATAGGAGCGATATACGGTATATCCGGTGTCGTTGCCGACCGAACCGATCATGTTGTTGCCGTAAATCGATACATACTGTGCGGCGTCTTCGTCCAACGCGTAATAGCGCGCCGAAACGCCGTCGTATACGATGCGGCTGTCGCCGTGACGGAAGACGGCAAGGATATTGGAGCCGAATGCGGCGCCGCGATTGCTGAGCAACTGTGCGTTGTCCAGATAATACCGTCCGTTGTCGTCGGTATAAACGGTCAGCTCCGAAATCTCGTCCGTCGCAATCAGAAGACGCGTACCGAAGATTGCTTCCAGCCCCGCCGTCGAGTTGCCGCCGTCGTCCAGAATAAACGCTTCGCCCGTTGCCACGCGGTAAACGCCTTCGGCGATATCGCTTGTCACGCGGATGGAGACGTCTTCGCCGTACAGCATCGTCATCCGACGGATAAATTCGGCTCCGAACTGTCCGATATCGCGCAATACGATATAATACGTCATCGTTCCGGGGACTTTATATACGGTATAACTTGCCTCTTCGGCGACGATCTCGGTCGCTGCCGCTCCGTTCAGCTCGGCAAGCGCCGCCTCGTCGTACAGAACGTACCCGTTGGAGAACGTTGCATAGAAGAGGACCAGTTCGGATGTCGGGACAAAGCGCATGGTCTTGCCGAACTTCAACTGCGCCGCGGCAAGGAGCGCCTTATCCGTGATGTAGGCATAACCTTTTTCGACCTCGTAAATCGCCCTGCCGTCCTCGTTGTCCATAATGACGATCGTCGCTTTGCCGTATTTGGCGGCGATGGCGTCAAGCTCGGACTGTCCGAGCCACAGATCGGCGTAGACATAGTACGTCTTGCGGTTGTTGTCGTAAAGCACAACGTACGAAGGATCGGCGACAAACGCGATCAGGTTGGAGGCATAGCCGTATTTGCGTTCGGCGGAAGCAAGATTCTCGACGCCGTCGATGTAGAAAATATCCGAAGTGTTGTCGTACAACGCAAGATACTCGCTGTCAAACGCAATCGACACGATATCCGCCGTACTGCCGTATTTCTTGATGGCGGTCTGCAGATTGGTCAGTCCCATCAGGAAGTAGCTGTCGGTCTGCTCGTCGTACAGAACTTCGTAATTGACGCCGCAACGCGTAACGCCGAGGTTCAGCGCGTCGACCAACTCCTGCGTATAGCTGTCGCGATACGGGTTGTTGGCGGGCGTGTAGGTATCGAGCGCGTACTCGGTGCGGACCAAAGAGGTCAGACTGTTGGGACGGGTATCGCCCTTGTCGATCGTAATATCTTCGAGGGGCGACATATCGAGGAATACCAGCATCACCTTGAAGGACTGACGATAGGTATATTCGCCGTCGCTGAGAATCAACGTGACGGTATAGCCTCTGTAAACGCCGCCTTTCATATAGGAAGACGAGAAGCTGACGTTATCGTTCCAGAGAACGCGAACTTCGCCGAGGTCGATGTTGCTTTCCTGACGGAAGGACCCTCTTGCGCGACCGAACGAAACGTTGGGCCGGTTGGGATCGTCGCCGAACACAAGATCAAGATAATTGACGACAAAGACGGCGTTGTTATTGGTCCCGAATCCGTACCCGAGGTCGACTTCGGTGATATCGGGTTTTTCGTACTGATAATACGCCGTACCGTCGAAGGACATCAGGATCGTTCCGTCGGCTCTGCCGAGATAGAACCTTCCTGCCGCCTGGGTCGCGTTTTTGGCAGCGGCAAGCGCAGCCTTATCCCAGATCAGGCGATAATCGTACATGCTGCCGGGGTTGATGTCCTCGGGGACAAAATCAACGTTCTCCACCGCTTCGGTGATCGTGTTGGAGACGGGGTTGATCTTCTGTTTGCGCATGATCACCTGATAGAGATCGGACGACGAAATGTTGGTGATGTCGGAGAAGTAGAACCGCACCTCCGTCATGATCTGGAACTCGTCACCCTGTTTGCGGCGGATGCCTTCGTATTCCCATCGATCGATATAGATACGGATGGTGACGGGTTGTCCGACGTCTTTATTTTTGATGTAACCCGTAACGACGAAGCCGAGTTTGTTGAAGGAATCGCGCGTGACGGTACCTTCGGGGGTGATGCGGCTGTCGCTGAATTCCCATGCAATGGGAAGTCCCGACACGGGATTGCCGACGAAATCGGAACCCTGCAGCAATTTGAGGTGAGCGGGCAGGTCGGAAGCTTTTCCCTTGAAGGGATCGGCGTAATGATAATAGGAATTGGGGTTAAGGCTGACGCCGTTGATGCTGTCGGACTGCGTCGACCCGTCAAACTGCCAGGATTCGACCACGCGGTCGAGAACCTTGACGCCGAGCGAGAGGGATTGGGTCGTAATGCCGTCTGCAATCAGCGATCCCGCAAACAGGAACGCGCGATCTTCTTCGGGAAGATCCTGGAAGAGGCGACGATAAGTATCGTAGCGGGCTTCGAAGTTCTCGGGAACCGCCCATTGCGGCGCATAGATATAAGGCGCACCCTCGTTGAATTCGACGGTGATTTCTCTCGGGAGGTTGATCACGGTCGAAGTTGCGGGATCGACAAAGGGATCTTCGACAAAATCGGCATACGGATCGATGGTATAAGTCCCGCCCGAAACGGTTCCGACGACGATATTTTTGACGGTTTTGTCGTAGAAGCGGAAGCTGAAGTCCACGCGCTGACCGTCGGGCAGTTCGACGCGGAAGCGGCCAAGTCCCCGATCGTCGATATAGTCGAGGAGATGTCCCGTGATATCGTACGGAACGACCTTGTCGAATGCGATATACGCAAGGGCGCGATCGCTGTAAACGGTGACGTTGATCGTTTCGAACAAGTGGTTGGGGGTACGGTTGCCGACGGCGCCGAAGTACATCCGGATGGCGTCGAAGACAAATGCCCCGGCATAGCCGCGATTGGCGTAAGCGTCAAATCCGACGACCAGCCCGTCCGAAACATAATTGCGGGTTTCGTCCGCGGCGGCGTCGTATCCGATTTCTCGGACGGTACAGTCGGCGACGAACAGATCGACCTCGATCGTCTGTCCCATAACCTGCGCCGAAGCGATCCGCGTCGTGGGCAGTCCCTTATAGTTGACGCTGACGAGATCGACCCCTTCGTCCAATGTCCAGCGGACGTTTTCGACGTCATAGGTTCTGCCGCTCGGCGTGACGATCGTCAGGATCGACGGCAACGCCTCGGCAATCAGCGATTCGTTGAGGGGATAGAACGAGTAAATATCTTCGATCGTAATCAAGCCGTCGACAATGACAAACGGGCTTTCGTCGCGAACGGAGGACGAGAATCCTTTGCCGATCTCCTCGGCGATTACTTCGAGACGGTAGTAAACGCGGGAGCTGTCCGGCAACATCGTCGTCAGCCAGACATAGCCGCCCCGTTCGAGGACGGAAAGCTCGATGCGATCGAGTCTTTCATACAATTTAAGAGGCGAGCCGTCCGGACGGGTCATCGTCGACACATCCTCGGTCACATCGGCGGGTTTTGCGACCGACCATTCTCCCCAGAGGAAACTGGTTCCCGCGCCGAAGCGTTGAGAGGTACCGTCGGCGTAGACGATATCCATCGCGATTTCTTCGTTGAAGATAAAGCCTTCGGGGTAGTTGAGTTCGTTCTGCTCGTTATAAAGCGTAACGATACCCGCTTCGGTCTCGATCGTCCCCGTCGAAATCCGATCGGCGCCTCTTGCCGTCAACGTAACGGTGTAGTCGTCGGCTCCCGCACCTTGTCCGAGCTGAATCGTAAACAGCTGTCCGGGGTTGAAGACGACCTGCTGGGTATCGAATTCGGCATAAATCCGGTCGATCACGCTGCGGAGAGCGTCGGTAATGAAAATTTCGTCGCCGAAGGGATCGGGACCGACGGCATTTTCGAGTTGAATATAGATGCTGTCAAACAAACGGACAAAATACTCGTACGGGGTCATACCGTCGATTTTGCCGTTCTGAATCAGAATGCCTTCTTTGAGGGTGACCGCAATCGTCTTGTTGTCGAAGTCGACGACCACGTCTTCCAGACGTTCGCAAGCGACGTAATGAGCGGAGGCAATGGATTTTGCCCAGTCCGCGACCTGCAGTACGCCTTCATACCGAATCCCGGGGACAACGTTTCCGTCGGGGTCGGTGGAATCGGGCCACTGATAATTCAGGATGCCGTCGAGGCCGGCAACGCCTTGCGGAATCAACGCCGCTTCCCGCTCGGAATAGCGGAGCGCAAAGAAGGTATATTCGATGCCGCCTTCATTAAAGACGATGTATTCGGCAACCGAACCGTTGCCGGGGTTGAATGCCGAGAAAATGCTTTCTCTGCCCGAAGCACGGAATTTGAAGCCGTAAAGCGTTTCGATAAACGTCAAGGTGTCGGCACGCTCCTGTGCGGTCAGATCTTTGTATACCGCAAACGTGGTTGCCGAACCCGCATCGTAATACACGTCGGCGGCGCAACGCTCGGACATTGCCGAAGCGTCGTTCAGGCGCTCGTAAACGGCGTCGTTGGTATCGGACTCGCGGAAGCCGATCATCGTCACTTCGTCGTCCAGCGCGACGATTTCGAACACGATGCCCAGCGTGCGGTTGAATCCGTGGAAGATGTTGTCTTCGCGCAGCGTGATCTGATAGCCCTGCCGATACATATAGTCGATAAAGGCTTCGCGCTTGGCAACGGTCAGCCCTTCGTAACGGACATGATAAGTATTGTTATAACGGTTGAAGTAGCTGCCGGCGTATTGTCCTTCGATATCGAGCTTGCTGTAATAAGGATCGTATTGCTCGATATTGTACGCCCAATCGGGATTGATCGCGGCGGAATTTCCGGTTTCGGCGGTAATCCACAGATGATCGTTTTTGTCGGTCAGAATCTGGCGGTCGACATAATCGTTGCGGTAGGCGATATAGAATCTGCCGTCTCCGAGGCGCGCATACTCGACAATCAGCTTACGCTCCGCGTTGTAAGCGTGGTAGATCAGATCGGTGGGATCCGCCGCGCTGACGCCGCCGCGGAAGGGAATGCCTTCGAAGAGGTAGCCGTAATAGAATTCCATATAGTTGAGCATATTGTCGCGCACGGCGTTGGTGACGTCGTCGTAGACAAGGAAGAAGCTCTTTGCGCCGATGTCGATCGTTCCGGCGGGACCGTTGTCCTGCACGAGATAGCGGAGAGAAACGGAATCGCGGTATTCGTCCCGACCGATCTCTGCCGCGGCAACGATATCCGCACCCGGCGTCCAAGGCTCGGTGAAGTTCCAGGCAAGATCGTACACGCGGATGCTGCCGTCGGCAAACAACGCACGCACGACGGAGGGAATCTCGAAGCGGGCATAGGTATCTACCGCATAGCGATACAGACCGTCCGCTTCGGGCGCGAGGTCGAGGTCGCCTGCAAGCACAGCGTCGTTTGCTCCTGCAAATTCGGCACGCACTACCGTGCGATCCAACACGTACACCAACGTACGCAGATCGATATAATTGATCGACTCGTTGCCGATACGGGTATCCAAAGTAAAGTATTTAAGCCCCTCTTCGGCGATTTTTTGAACATTAAGGAAGTAGCGATCCCCTTCTTTGTAAACATAATCGGCATTGGCGGCAAGCCAGTCGACGGGATACGAAGCGTTGTAATAATTGCCTTCGTTGTTGTCAAAGCGTACCGTCAGTTCCTGCGGGAGTTCCCAGGTCGCGGGATTGAGGAAGTCGAGATACAAATGCCCGTTCGGAGCAAAAGAAGCAAACGGCGCATTGATCTTGCCGACGCCGAGCGTGTCGCCTTTTTGGGCATTGCGTACGCGCAACACGATGGGCAGCATGGCGTAATTGTAGGGATCGGAGCCGTCGCCCTGTTGCAGGCGGACTTCGGTTTTGACGTCGAAGGACGGCACCGTCGAAGAAACGGCGTAGAGATACTGTCTGCCGTTGCGGATCGAAATGACGTCTTCGTCCGACGTCCAGACAAGATTGTCAAACGTACGCGCAACCGACGCACCCGTGCCGTCGTAGAATTTAACCGTCAGTTCGGTCGGGAGATACCAGGTTTCGCGATCGAGGGGATTGACGTAGAATACGCCCTGATATCCCGTCGCAAGGTCGTCGATCAGTACGTCGGTAATCCCTTCGTAGTAGCCGTCCGCTCCTTTATCTTCGTCCCAGACGCGAACCTTTTTATCGGGGATTTCGACGGTTACGGTAATTTCGTTACGGAAGAACCAATCCTCTTCGTACCAGGTGCAGAAGGGATCGATATAATAATGCAGGTTGACGAAGGATGCCGTGACGTTGGTATCGTTTTGCAGGAAGGGACGATCGTTGTCCACCAGCTTAACGTTGTCGGCAACGGGGTTGGTCCAGTTGATGGGGTTTTCGAGTGCCGCGGGATCGTCCGAACCGATATCCTCGGAAATCTCGGGCAGTTTGACGTCGCGCAGAACGGTGCTGACTTCGGGCGAAAAGTCGTCAAACCGCAAGGTATAGGGTTGCAAGGTGCCGTCTTCGGCAAGGTACGTTTCTTTGAAGATCAGTGTGGGATTCTGGGGCAGAACGTACGTTTCGGGCAGAAGTGCGTCGACGGTATAAACCCCGTTTTCTTCCTCTCCGTCAAAGCGGATGGTATCGATGGTTCTTGCCTCGACCGCAACGGCAACGGCAACGATCTGACCGTGGAAATCGGTATGGAGATAGGTCACCGCGGTGCTGCCTTCGGGCACGCGGTTGGAGATATCCAGTTCGGTATACGTCTTGTTTGCGTCGTCAAAGTCGAAATTCCAATAGAAATTGCCGGTCTCGTCGGGCGTATCCTGCAATTCATTGCCGAAAATCTTGGTAAACCGCAACGTAACGTCCTCGGCATAGAAGAAAACACCCGAGAACGACTCGTCGGTCGCCAACCCGTTTTTGAGATAGGACGCCTTGTACAGGAGATAGGCGTAAGGATCGACGCGGAGATCGTCGACGACAGGCGCTTTCACAACGCCGCGATCCTCGGTATTGACAAAGACATAACGGTCGGTGTCGATTTCGCGGTTGAGAATTTTGACACTGACGATTTCGCTGTACGTTGCCATCATTCCTTCGCCGATCACGACCTTGGCAAGGAAGATTCCGCCGTTGAGCGTGACGTCAGACCAATCGTAGGGCGTATAATCGACGGCGTCCCACTTGGAGTCGTACGGATTCCAGTCGGCGGCGTCAAAATTATAGCCCCGGCTTTCGAACTCCTCGGCGGTATAAATCGTTACGGCGTCGTCGTACAGATAATTGATATAAGCGCGCGCGGCTTCGTTCTCTACAACAAAGTATTCCGAGCGGGTTTCGCAATCGCAGTTGACCAGCGGATTGAGGCAGTCGCAATCATAATAATACAGGATGCGGTAATGATGTTCGTTCTCGACGACGTAATGCCCTTTCGAGAGCGTGCCGATATCGTAACGCAGCGACAAGCTGTGATCGTTGACATACTCTTTGGCATAAATTTTGACATTGGTTCCGAGATACTCGACCGCATCGTTGAGTTTGAAATTGGATCCGAGCCCCACGATATAGCAATCGTTAAAGAAGTCATAAAGGATTTCGTAACCGTAAGGATTCTGAACGACAAAATAGGTGCTGGTTTTGTCATAGCGACCGAACAGATAGTACTTGGCGTCGTATACCTGCACCAGCCCGCTGTCGCCCGCCTGCGCGCGCGCCGTCGTGGGACGCTCGCCCAAAGGTTCCCAGGTGTATTCTTTTTCGACCAGGCTGTTGATTTTGGCTTTACCGATCGTGCCGCCCGTAATCGTAACGTGATAGCCGCGCTGAACCCCCATGAAGAGTTCGAAAATCTGCGGCGAATAGTAACCTTCCCCGTTGACGACTTCGATCGACTCGGGATCGTAACGGAACAGGAGATCGCGCGTTTCGATGCGGTTGCCGAAGTCGAAATACACGGGAATGGTCTCGTGCAGTTTGATCGTGTAGGGGCTGTAACCGCTGATATTTTCAAACGTGCCGACGGTATACATGGCGTACTGCGACTCGAGTTGGTCGATGTCGGTGACGCGTTGGACAAATCCGATCTGTGCGGCAACGTTGCCGATCAGCTCGTCGGCTTTGAAGAACTGCTTGATGTTGTCGTTGGACGTGGTGATCCGGATGACGTCGGGTTCGAAGACCAACCAGGAGTCTTCGAGCAGCGCTTTCAGGATGGTGGTGATACCGAAAACTTCTGTCGCTTCTTCGTCCTCATCTCCTTCCTCGCCGCCGCCGATGATATCCCCTATCGCATCGTCGTAATTGACTTCTTCGTCCATATAGCGGTAGAACGTCTTAATAAACAAATCTTCACGCACCTTGAATTTAGGCAAATTGGGCACGCAGATAAAATCAAGCCAGACATAACCCAACTCTTCGATGGGCACTTCGGAGCTGAACGCGACGTCGTTGGCATAAATTCTGAAAATATCGGTACGGACGTCGCCCTCCAGCGCATAGAAGTAAAGATCGAACGCGCTTCTGCCGGGACGCGTCCATCTCCCGTTGACCAGAAGCTGCTCGCGGATATACTGGTCATATTTGAGTTCGAAGTAAATATCGGCGTTTTCGGGACGGATATAAGGGGTATTCAATCCGCTGAGATCGCCCATGAACGAGCCGAGCAGACCGCTGAGATCAACGGTTTCGGTCGAAGCAAAAATGAACTGCCCTTCCATTTCGGCAGAGTAGGTCATAACCTGCTTGAGTTCTTTAAAGTTTTTGAAGTCGGGGAAAACGATCTTGACCGTTTCACCGATATGCGTGGGTTCGAGAACCAGCCGGAATACCATGGTACTGCCTTCGACGATGGCGCCGTCCTCCGTCGCCGACTTGACGGCAAGTACGTTCAGCGCATAACTTTCCAGCGCGATCAGCTCGAGGATCACTCCTTGTTCGGCGTTGTAGGCATGATAAATGTCTTCGTCCCCGCTGTAATCGATCTGCAGATTGTAGCCGTACTTCGCCATCTCCTTGATCCAGTTGGACTTTTTCCGTTCGATGACGCCGCTGTATGTAATGTAGTACGCTTTGGCCTTGTTGTCAAAATACGATGCGCGATAATTGCCGCCAAGCGTCGTCAGCGAGTCGACAATCGACTGATCGAGCGCCCCGATATTTTGCAGCGCGATCGCCTCGTCCACCAGACTGGTACCCATCGTGATGTCGGTCAGGTTCAGACTGCGCTTCGCTTCGTCCGAGTGCATTTCGATGGTGATCGCATACGAGTCGACGTCATATACGATCAAGAACCACGTCGTTTCCATTAAGGTGTCCACCGAGTATCCCATCAAAGCGGCAATATCGTCGAGGAGTCCCGGCCAGCCAAGCATCTCTTCGATGGTTTCCTGGATCATCTCGTTGGTGTATTCGGTCTTATCTTCGCTCATCTCGCGCAAAATCACGCGGATCAGCTCGATATCGACGCGCAAGCTCATCGTATTGCGCGACGTCGGATCGTCTTCGTCGATCATCGTGGACTCCATATTGCCCATGATCGCCTCGGTCATCGCGCTGTATTCGCTGTCTTCCTCTTCGTCGTCTGCCGGCGACAGCAAATAGTCGACCGAATACACGATGTACTGATCGACGACGTCAAATACCCAGGTCAGCAGTTCGCCGAGATTAAACCCGTCTTTGTACGCTTTCGGCAGGTTAAGATCTTCAAACTTGATACCGCCGTAGAGCATCTGCAATCCCTCGATATCGATGTAAGTGCGTTCGTTCGAGTAATATGCGCCGAGCAACAGCCCGTCGTTGGCTTTGTCGTATCCCTCGAAGTAAACGCGGTTGGTCGTGTTGTCCAGCCCTTTGTCTTCATCGATTTCGTTGATGTCGGTACGGAGCAGCGCGTCCATTTCCAGCCCGAGATAGGGAATATACAGATCGCCGATATATTCGTAGTTACCGTATTCGTACAACGTATAGTCGGTTTTGTCAATGACGACTTCGTTGGAGGTCCGGACCGAATAATCGACGGCAATCGTCGAAATAAACGGCACGTTTTTGGTGGTGATGCCGAGTTCGGTCTCGTCCTGTACCTGGCTGACACCGTCGAGATCGACGACGACGCCGGTCAGAATTTCTTTCCCGATCGTTTCGTTTTCGGTCATCAGGAACTGCATATCGCTGTTAAGGGTCAGGATCGACGCCGTCCCGAGCGTAGAGAACTTGAAGCCGAGGTACTTGTTGGTCAGCGGGTCGACTTTGTCCTCGAAGGGACCGAAGAAGCCCTGCATGTATTCGGTGATGTTGCCGGTGATCGAACCGAGATCGACGTTGCTGAAAAAAATCGAGGCGATCTCGTCGTTGAGAACCTGCTTGTAGTTGTTGTCGATGACGAGCTTCAACAATTCGTTGAGCTGAGAAGTGACGCTGCCGTCTTCGCTCGAATCTCCGCCGAGCAGTGCGTCCAGATTAAACTGTGTGATCAAACGAACGATCTGTTGATAAAGAACGGAGTCGCCGAAATCGGCAAAAATACGCTTGCTCCCTTGCAAGTTCAGATAAAGATTGTTGCCGGGGTCGGCGGCGTTGTTGTTGAGACCGTCAAAATAAAAGCCGATCAGCATGACGTTGGTCATCCCTTCGTACCACTCGATGATCATGTCGTTGTACTTGATGCGCTCGTTGTGAAGCTGTTCGGCAATCTGATATTCCGTCGTGCCTTCTTCAAACTGGTCGTACGGAAGGGTGTGCATATTGGCTTTGAGTTTGAGGATAAACGCCGAGCCGTCCTCGGTGTTGATGGTGATGTTTGCGCCGATATAGTAACCGCCGGAGTCGGGCATGGCGTCGCGGATGCCGTCGACGTCGTAAGTACCGTCTTCGTTGCGATGCTCGTTGAAAATCGCCTCGAGATCGTAGTCGTCATACTCCAAGTGTTCGAGCAGGTTGTCGATCGAGTCGGTCACGCGGTCAACCGCCTGGTCCTTGGTGGTATGGTCTTTGTTGGCTTCGTTATCTTCGTTGTCGATGATGGGATAGGGATCTTTCCACTCCTCTTCATACGGCTGACACGCAAACAGAACCAACGTAGCAAGCACTACGACCGAAATAATCAAAGCAAGTTTGATCAGAAGATGTCGGCGCTTCATTCGAACCTCCTACTGTACTCGCGTATCAATACGCGAGTCGTGCGGGCATACTGCGCCCGCAATAAGCCAATAAGTATAAATATAATAATATATATAATAAGGCATGTCAATAGGCAGTTTCGGAAAGAAGGGAAATCGCGCCCTTTCCGACACGAAAATCCCTTAAATTATCGCGTTATTTACTAAAATAAAACTTTGCGGTTATATTAACGCGTGCGCTACGCGGAAATTACGCGTAACAAATCGACGCCGGCGCATAAAAAACGAGCGCGCCCATATGCCCGAAACACACCCGGTCACCCGCCCGCCATTGCGGAAGGCACAGCCGAAACGGCGACGCACCTCCCCCAATACCATGAATTCCCAGCCCCTGTCAATCGCCCGCCGTACGCCGCTTCTTCGCCATATCGTTACTTGTGTAATCCTTCCGGATCTCGCGCCCCGACACGTATTGTCGGGACGAACGCAAACCCTATGCGTACTCAAAACCCGATGCCGCAACGGCAGACCACCGAAGCAAAAACTATACGAAACAGCGCATTATAGGAACCCTTATTTTTGATTATAGTTATCCGAAATCGATATTTTATTTTTCGGTTTTCTTTTTCTTTTGTCCGCTTGCGGCAAAAAAAAGCGACCCGCCGAAGCGGGTCGCCTTCCTCCTCCTATATAATTAGGAGTGATCCCTTTTCAGGTTGTTATGCCGCAGCCTGCGGAAGCAGATTGGCGATATTTTCACCGATCACCGTCCAGTTGATCACGGCATCTTTAGCAACTTCCGTATCTGCATAGGGATTTGCAGGAATGCCGTCAACCGCGATGATATCGAAGCTGATCGCCACGCTTGCAATCACAGTGTTGCCCAGCTTTGCGGTGATGCCTGCGCCGATGCCGTCCGCGCTGTTGCGATGTGCGTCAAGCGTGAATCCGACTTTTTCGAGTTCGGCTTCGAGTTCGTCAGCCGTCGTCGCTTTGATGTTAAGGGTGGTGAACCGATTGATCATGGCAACGAGATCTGCAACATCAATCTGCGCTTCTGCGGCTTTGCCGTAGTTGTAGATTGCGATCAGGTTTTCGACCAGTTTGCCTTCCGCCAGCAAGGAGCTGAGAGTATAGTCTTTTCCGGCAATCGTGATGGTTTCTTCGCTGTCTTTGATGATGCTGTTGTTGCGGATGAAGTCGAGGACGTCGCCCAGAACCAGCGTAAAGGAAGCGGTACCCGCGTCTTCGTTAACGCCGGGGATTACGATTTCTTCAGCGTCGAGATCGATGCCGAGGAGATCTTCGGCTGCCGCTTTCAAGAAACCGGTAACGTCATCGAGATAGTCTGCCGCGCCCGTGATCATGCCGACAATATCAACTTTTTCACCGGGCTGAAGCGCCAAAATGTCTTTGATCTTGCCGATCACATAGTCTGCAAAGTTGCTGTCCCCTGCCGCATTGGCTACCGCGGGAGCGGGAGCGGGAGCGGGATTGAGTGCCTCGTCAACCATATCTTTGATCGAGGGGAACTTCTGGGTGTGAATCTTAGCGGCCGCGTCTTCAAATCCGAAGGCTTTCAGACCTCTGAGGTCAAGGACAAATTCGCCGGTACCCTTATAGCTCACACCGAGATCGATGGGGTTTCCGCCGTAGGTTGCGGTGACAAACGCCTCGAGTCCGTCGGCGTTAAAGCCTTCGAAGACCATACCGAGCACGTCGGGAGCACCGTCAACACCTTCGTAAGTCTTGGTGTCGAAGGAGAACTTGATGTCGCTGAAATCGACATAACCCGTCAGAACGAGTTCTTTGGTCAGCGCACTGTTTGCATAAGCGGGGAGCTGAACGGCAAGGGAGCCGGTTGCAGCGATGGTTTTGGCGGAGCTGTAGGACTCGACGTCGGGGGTCACCGTGCCGGAGTCGTCCACAACGATGTCTTTCAGACCGAATTGGATATCGACCGCGTCGTTCTCGGCATTTGCAGCCTTTTTGTAGTGGACGCCCAGTTGGGTCAGGGTGTCTTCGTTGGATCCACCGAGGCCGACCGTCAGGTCGATTTCGGGATAGACAGCGGTGTCATTCAGTTTGCCGCTGAGCATTGCGGAGAGACTTTGTCCGAGGATGATTTCGACAACGGGGTCAACAATGCCCATGTAGTCGCCGAGCATATTTTCGATCATTTCGACAATACCGCCTTCACTGTCGCCACCGATAAAGCCGCCGATACCGTCCAGCAATTCGCCGAGTTGCGAGGTCAGAGCTTCGGTATTAAGAGTGATCGTGTAACCGCCGCTTTCCAGTTCCTTGGCATATCCGACTTCCAGACTGTCTAACATGCCGCCTGCCGTTCCGAACAGTCCGCCATAAGTCGATCCGCCGAAAAATCCGTCTTCGGCAAGGTCAAACGCGGGTTTTTTGTCCAATTTGATGCTGAGGTTTCTGCCGACGAAATCAGCCATGACCGAAACCAGTTCGGCGATGAGGTCGCCGCCGTTTTCGTCGACGATCTTAAACTTGAACCACTCGGCGTCTTTGACCTGATTGGTGATCGTGTCGTAGAGGTAAACGGTGTTGTCGGTCAGATAAACCGCTACGGGATAGCTGACTTCGCCTTCGGCGTCCACACTCTTGACCTGAATCAACGCTTTGTTGTTTTCGCTGTTGTCTTTGTCAAGGCTGGCGGCAAGACGCAGTTCGATGTTGATGTCGCCGTAGATGACATAAGCCGTCGCGTCAAACGCAACCTTACCGTCGCGCAGACCGCTTGCCCCTGCTTTGATCAGGTTGTCGACTGCGTCGGGAAGAGGCGTAAGCGCATCTTTCAACGGAACGGTGTACTCCGGCTCCGGAGTGGGCT
>DVOH01000002.1 GCA_018713745.1 Candidatus Stercoripulliclostridium merdipullorum
AACAAACAAGAAGCAACGGTAAAATACCGTTGCTTTTTACAGAGCGGTGAATTATACTTTCAAGTGCAACACTTTGAGAACAAAAAAAGAAGTTCATATGAATCTGTTGTATAATTAAATTGCAACAAAAAAACAACTGGAGGATCCATATGAACTATAATCATCTTACCATAGAAGAGCGGTGTTGTATACGAAAATATTACAATGAAGGAAAAAGTTTTAGAGAAATTGCTGAACTTGTGGGCAGAAACGTAAGTACAATATCCCGAGAGATATGGCGAAATAAAACATATATGAACTGCAAACCTGCATACTATCCGCATACGGCACAACGGAAATATTCGCTCAGGCGTAAGTTTTGTCACAGAGGAATGTACTGGGATAAAGATGTTCTGAATTACATAGAGGACAAGCTGAACAAAACCTGGTCGCCCGAGCAGATAGCGAAAACTCCCTGCGAAATTAAAATGCCCTCATTCAAGACGATATATCGCTGGATATACGAGGGGTACTTGGCAAAAGGCATTGTAAAGGTGTTGAGAAAGAAAGGAAAAACACGAAAACGACTCGGGAACGGAGGAAGATTTACAACAGGGAAAAGCATACGAAAACGAGAAAAAAGCGTATATAAACGGCAAGAAGTCGGACATTGGGAGGTAGATACGGTGGTAAGCGGCATAGGGAAAAGCAAAGCATGTTTTGCAACGTTCGCAGAAAGAAAAACGAGGTATTACATAGCAGTCTGGATGCCCGACAGGAAAGCCGAAAGCATGGAAAAAGCTGCAATAAAGGCACTTGGGAATTTACCTTCTGAATGGTTAAAAGTATAACTTGCGACAGAGGGAGTGAGTTTGGAAATTGGCGAAACATGGAACAAAAACTGAAATGCAACGTATATTTTGCAGATCCGTATTGTGCATGGCAAAAAGGAACAAACGAAAACAGCAACGGCTTGCTGAGAGAGTTTTATCCCAAAGGACGCAATCTCTCCCACGTGGGAGAGAAGACCCTTAAAAAGAATCTGGCGTTAATTAACGCCAGACCTAAGAAAGTGCTCGGTTACAAAACCCCGGCAGATTTATTTGAACAAGAATTGCAAAAAGTATTGCACTTGGTTTGACAATTCACCTTGCCCGATGATCGGACGCCGCTTATTTCTTTTTGGTCAGGATCAGTGCCGAATTCAGACACACCAGCACGCTGCTTGCGTTGTGGAGCAATGCCCCCCAGACGGCGTTGATCAGCCCCGTCGCCGACAGGAAAATCGCGGCAAAACTGATGGAAAGCGACAGCGTGATGTTGAACGCGATGGTGCGGAGCGTCCGCTTGGACAGCGACAGCATAAACGGAATTTTGTTGAGGTCGTCCCCTAACAGACTGGCATCCGCCGTTTCGATTGCGACGGAGCTGCCCATCGCGCCCATGGCAAGCGAACACGTACTCGTCGCCATGGCAGGCGCGTCGTTGACGCCGTCGCCGACCATCAGAACCTGCCGCCCCTCTTCTTTGAGTTGTTGCAGATAAGCGACCTTGCCTTCGGGCAGGAGTTCGGCGGCGACAACGTCGATGCCGATCTCTCGGGCGACCTTTTCCGCCGCACCGCGGTTGTCTCCCGTCAGCATCACCGTGCGCCGACCCGCCTTTTTGAGCGCGGCAACCGCGTCTTTGGCTTCGGCTTTAACGGTGTCGCCGACGGTAATCGCGCCGATGTAACGCCCGTCCAACAGAACGGCGATTGCCGTCTTGTCCCCTTCGATCTTTTCTTTTTCGTCCGCGGGAATTTCCGCCACCTGCAGTTTGACGACTTCGACCCGCTTGCCGTCCACGACGGCGCGGACGCCGTGCCCGACTATACTTTCGGTTCGGGTCGGAACGCCGCGGTTTTCCCCCGCCGCGGCAATCACGGCGCGTGCGATGGGATGCTCGGACTGCGTTTCGGCTCCCGCCGCATAATAAAGCAACGTTTCGCTTTCGACTCCGTACGGATATATCCCCGCAACCCGCAGTTCGCCCGTCGTCAACGTGCCCGTCTTGTCAAACGCCACAACGTCCACGCCCGCAAGCCGCTCGAGCGCCGTTCCGTTTTTGATCAGAATCCCTTTGCGCCCCGCATTGCCGATACCTGCCGATACCGCAATCGGCGTCGCAAGCGTCAGCGCACAGGGGCAAACAACGACCAGAATCGTGATGGCGCGTTTGACCGACTCCAACACGCCGACCTGCAAGCCGAACAGTGCGACAAAAAAGATTGCGACGCTGATCAGACATGCGGCGGGGACGAGATACCTTGCCCACTTATCGGCAAGCCGAACGATGGGGGCGCGGTTCTTCTCGGCATTTTTGACATATTCGATCAGTTTGCCGAGCGTGGTATCGCCGCTGACTCTGGTCGCGCGGACTTCGAGCGCGGTACTGAGGTTCAAAGAACCCGCATAGACTTCCGACCCCGCGGCGACGTCGACCGGGGTCGACTCGCCCGTGATCGAAGCGGTATTGACCGACCCTTCTCCGTCGACGACAACGCCGTCGACACTGACCGCTTCGTTGGGTTTGATCAACACGATATCTCCGATACGGACTTCCGAAGCGTCGACTTCGGTATACCCGCTTTCCGTTTTGAGGTGCGCCCGTTGCGGTTGCAAGCGGATCAGTTCTCGGACGGCGGAGCGGGCTTTGCCGACGGTCAGATCCTCGATCCACGACCCCAGCCCCATCAGGAAGGCGATTTCGCCCGCTGCAAAAAAGTAGCTTTCGCTGTGTCCGTGTCCTTCGCCCGTCACCCCCGCCGCGGTCAGAAAGCCCATGATCAGACTTGCCGTCATGGCAAGGGAAATCAGAAGTGCCGACGTGATACGCTTGCGACGGAACAGGTTGGTCATCGCGCCGCGGTAAATCGGAACGCCGCACAGCACCACAGCCACCCACGCCGGGTCAAAGATTCCGACCCAAAGGGGCGCGCCGTGCCATGCCCCCGTCTGCTGCAGGACAAATGAAACGACGACCGACAGCAACGCGATCCCCAGCGTGAGGGGCGTGCGGTAGCGTCGCAATACGCTCGGCGAGCCGCTTGACGACGCCCCCGAAGCGATCCCGCAACAGTTCTCGTGTCCGCCTCCCTCGTCGCGGTGCGTTGCTATGCCGCAACAGTTCTCATGGACGCTCTCTTCGTCGCGGTGCGTTGCAATGCCGCAACAGTTCTCATGGACGCTCTCTTCGTCGGGGCGCGCTTGCGCCTTTGCGTGAGAACAGCAACATGCCTTTTGTTCCGCTTGTCCGTCGGACTTCCTTTGCCGACGGGCTTCCGCTTCCCGTTCGGCTTGCTCTTTTGCCGCCCGCTCGGCGGCTTCGCGCATCGCTTTGCAATGCGGACATTCGTGTTCTGCCATAACGATCTCCTTCTATCTTCGCGATTTTACAAAAACTTTTCGAGGATACTGTTGAATTTATCCATAATATCGGTGTCGCCCCGTTCGATCCCCTCTTTGACGCAATGGTTGAGGTGATTTTTGATCATCGATTTGCCGATGTTGCGCAACGCCCCTTCGACGGCAAGAATCTGCACCAGCACGTCTTCACAGGGCTTGTTGTCGGCGACCATCGCCGACAAACCGCGGATTTGCCCTTCGATACGGTTAAGGCGCGACACAAGGGCTTTGTTTTCTTCCATACATCTCATCGTTCTGCTCCATATACCCCCTGGGGGTATTTTTTCTTCATTATATACTTCGTTTTTGCCTTTGTCAACCGTTAGCCGCCGCTAAATGCAAAAATTTGCGCTTTCTTTTTTTCTTCCCGTTTACGCCGGGCGCGGTGCGTGCTACAATATCGGTATGAATCGCCTTCTTTTTGCCATCGGCGGAGGGGAGCTCCGCACCAAAACCACACTCCCGATCGACCGCGTCATCGCGTCCGTTCTGCGCCGCCGCGCGGGCGAACGCCGTCCTTGCGCGTTGTTTTTCGGCACGGCAAGCCATGACAGTCTGCCCTACTTCAACAGCTTCCGCAAAATTTACACCTCGGTTTTCGACATCAAAGTCGACGTCGCGTTGCTGACCAAAAAAGACGTTCCGCTCGCGCGGATCCGCGAAAAAATCGAACTTGCCGATCTGATCTATGTCGGCGGGGGCGACACCTGCTATCTGATCGACGTATGGAAGTCGACGGGAATCCTCCCCGATATTCTTGCCGCTTACCGACGGGGCACGGTGCTTGCGGGGCTGTCGGCGGGGGCGGTGTGCTGGTTTGAACGGATGTATACCGATTCTTTCAAAATGAACGGGCTGTGCGACGAATACCGCCTGTACGACGGGCTTGGCTTGTTGCCGGGGCTGATGAGTCCGCATTACGAAGGGCGTCGGCAGGACTTTGCCGCGGCAATCGAAGCAAGCGGGTTGTCGGAAGCCTACGGCGTCGACACCGACGCGGCGTTGGTCTTTGAAAACGAAACCCCCGTCGGCATGCTGTCGGCGGGGGGCGGTTGCTACAAATTGAAGCGGCTGGCGGAAGGCGTAAGCGAAACGCCGCTCGCGACCTTTTTTGAAGCGGAATCGGGCGATCAGTCGGACGCGTTGCCGCGCATGACGCGATAAGCGGCGGCGGGGTCGTCCGTGATGACGGCGTCGGCGCCGATCGAAACGAGATAGGCGATATCGTCGGGATCGTTGATGGTCCAATACTGCACCGCCAAGCCGTAATGATGGGCATAATCGACGATGGCTTTTTTGCCGAGGTTGATGACAAAGGCGTCGTAAGGGATCTGCAACACTTCGTAGGGCAGATCTTTTTTGTCGAGATCGACGTTGAAAATCGAACAGAAATAAAACTCCAACACTTCCCCGATCCCCGCAGAGCGGATGATATCGGGATATTTTTCGTCGAGGTAACGGCTGACCTCGCCGTGGAAGGTGCCGACGACGGTGCGCTCCAGAATGTCGTAATCGCACAGTTTGCGATAAAGAAGATCGGCGGCTTTTTTGCCGACCTCTTTGCCGTCCTTGATTTCGATGATAAAGTCAAGATCGCGGCGCGGGCGAAGCATCGTCAGAATTTCGTCCAGCGAAACCGCCCGGAGATTGGCGGGGATTTCATCTCCGCGCAGTCCGCGATAGGGATAGCTTCCGTCGGGGGCGCAATAGTTTTCGCCCATATTGAGGCTTTTAATTTCGGAAAACGTCTTGTCGCTCGCCTTAATGTTTTTGCCGCCGAACCGTTCGCGTGCGTCCGACGTGCGGTCCAGCGTGTCGTCGTGGAGCAGAAACAGCACGCCGTCCTTGCTGAGATGCAGATCGAACTCCAGAATGTCGACGCGGTAATCGGTTGCGTTCAGACAGGTT
Organism: Candidatus Stercoripulliclostridium merdipullorum; assembly: GCA_018713745.1. Taxonomy (GTDB): domain Bacteria; phylum Bacillota; class Clostridia; order Christensenellales; family DTU072; genus Stercoripulliclostridium; species Stercoripulliclostridium merdipullorum. The sequence goes on from DVOH01000002.1 coordinate 5,334, forward strand.
TCAAACGCCATCATCGTATTTTCGGGCGCAAGCGCTCCCCCCGCTCGGTGTGCCGAAATCTGCGCTTCCTCGTCAAATACAATATAAGGATTGTCGCCGTCGTAATGCGTGACGGGATCGACCTTGGGGATTCCGCTCGACAGACACAGCCCGACAAATACCGCAACGCAACTCGCGAGGACGGTCAGCGCAATCAACAGTCCTTTGATTCTTTTGTTCAACCGCTTCATTTCTCCTCCGTCAAAACCTTTTCCGATGCTTCTATTTTGCACCCGTTCGGCAACAAAGTCAAGAGAGAAAAAGAGGAGCCTATCGCCCCTCTTTTTCTTCTTTCCGGTTGTGGCAGAGTCCTGCGTGCGAGCATCCCGCACAGCCGCATTTCCCGCCGCAACAACTTTTGGAGGTTCCTTTTTTCTTCCGGATCAACGGGACCGCGATCCCGCCCGCAACGATTGCCGCGGCAACGACAATCGTTACGATTTCGACGGGGGTCATTGTTTTGCCCCCTTACGCTTTGCCTTGAACGACGGAAGCGTGATCATACCTTTTTTGTGCAAGATGCCGAGGAGTACGGCGATTCCGATCAGCCCTGCAACGATCAGCGATACCCACCAATAGGTTCCGATCAGATAAATCAGCATCGACACGACGTATGCCGTCAGCATCCAGAATGCGATTGCGCCCAACAGGCGTCCGCGTCCGCCAAGCTCCCCTTTTGCCGCGGCGACAGCCGCCATGCAAGGAACGGAAAGGAGGTTGAACGCCATGAAGGCAAACGCGGCGGGGACGGAGATCGTGCCGATCAAGACGGCAATGGGTGTCCCTGCAAGGGCGCTTGCCTCGAGATCGAGGGCGTCGTCCATCCCGGCAAACGTACCGAGGGTGGCAACGACCATTTCTTTGGCAATCAAGCCGGTAAACGCGGCGACGACAAACTTCCAGCCGTCGCTTCCCTGCCCGAATCCGAGCGGCACGAACAGTACGTCAAACACCTTGGCGATCTGTCCGATGATGCTGTCGCCCGCCTCGACCATTTGGAAGCGGAAATCGAACGACGTCAAAACCCAGATAACGATGACGGCGGCGGCGATGACGGTTGCGGCGCGCAGAAGATAATGCTTGACCTTTTCGAACAGGTGCGCCATCGTATTGCGAAATTGCGGCAAGCGGTAAGAAGGCAGCTCCATGATAAAGGGAGCGGTTTCGCCTTTGAACGCCGTCTTTTTGAGCAGGATGGCGGCAAGGATGGCGACGACGATCCCGATGAGATACATTGCGTATACGACGAGATCGCCGTGCCGCCCCGCGAACATCAACGCGCCGAAGGTTGCCCAGATGGGCATTTTGGCTCCGCAAGAGAAGAACGGCGCAAGGAGAATCGTCATACGACGTTCTTTTTCGTTTTCGAGCGTTCGGGTAGCCATAATCCCTGGGATTGCGCACCCAAAGCATGTAAGAAGGGGGATAAAGGATTTGCCGGACAATCCGAATCTGCGGAAGGCGCGATCCATGATGAACGCGACGCGCGCCATATATCCCGAGTCTTCGAGGATGGACAGGAACAAAAACAGTACCGCGATCTGAGGGATAAAGCTGAGTACGGCAAAGACGCCGCCCATCAGTCCGTCAACGATCAGCCCCTTGACCCACGCGGGCGACGAAGCGAGCGCGCCCGCAGTGGCGTCCGCGATGGTAGAAGTCAATAGATCCATCGCATTGAACAGCATGGCGCCGGGAGAGTTGACGGCGTCGGTGCCGATGACGGGGATATCGAAGGAGCCTTCGGGAATGGCGGCTTTGAGGAACAAGAGATTTTCGCTGAAAGTCAGATGGAATACGAAAAACATAATGACCAAAAAGATCGGGATCCCCCAGATCCGATGGGTCAGAACGCGGTCGATCTTGTCGCTTTTGGAAAGCGTATCGCCCTGTTTCCCTTTGGTCTGAACGCCTGAAAGAAGCTTGCCGAGGTAACGGTAGCGGCTGTCGGCGACGATGGCTTCGTAATCGTTTTCAAACGCGTCGCGGGGGCGCGCCGCCTTGAACCGCGCGACCGACTCCGACAAGTCGGGGTGCCGTTCGACTTCGGCAGGATCGTTTTCGATCAGCTTGACGGCGTGAAACAGCGGACTTTTGACCTTGCGCTCGGCAAAATCGCGGGTCAGCGCGTCGATCGTATTGCCGAGATCACTCCCTGCAAATACGCTTTGCCCTTTACGCGGACGAAGGGCGGCAGTGCCGCAAGCGGCGATCAGGTCATCGATCCCCTCTCCGCGCAGTGCGCTGATCGGCACGACGGGTACGCCCATACGATCGCTCAGCTTGTCGACGTCGATCTTGTCGCCGTTTTTGCGTACGACGTCGATCATATTGAGCGCGATGACAACGGGCAGTTCGGTTTCGAGAATCTGCGTCGTCAGGTACAGATTGCGTTCGAGGTTGGTCGCGTCGACGATATTGACGACGACGTCGGCATCCCCGTCCAGCAGATAGTCGCGCGCAACGATTTCTTCGGGCGTGTAGGGCGACAAACTGTAAATCCCGGGCAGATCGACAATCTCCGCCCGTTTGCCTTTCTTCTTATATACGCCCGTCTTTTTGTCCACGGTCACGCCCGGCCAGTTGCCCACCCGCGCGGTGCTTCCCGTCAGGGCGTTGAACAACGTCGTCTTGCCCGAATTGGGATTGCCTGCCAATGCGATTTTCATGCTTTTACCTCCATTACTACGCTTGCCGCTTCGGCTTTGCGAAGACTCAGGCGATACCCCCTGATCTCCACTTCGACGGGATCTCCGAGGGGCGCGGCTTTCAGAAACACCACCTCTGCCGACGGCGTCAGTCCCATATCGAACAACCGCCGCTTTACCGCGCCTTCCCCTGCGATCCTGACCACCGCGCCCCGCTCCCCGGGACGAAAAAGGTTTAAGGTCTTTTGCATAATGCCTCCTCAGGATACAAGTATTTTTGCCGCCAGCCCGCGATCGAGCGCAAGCCGAGCGTCTTTGACTTTGACAATAATCACGCCGCCCCCGCCTTCCATGCGTTCGAGCGCGGCGCCGACCAGAATCCCCAGATTTTCGAGATGCCGACGTACGTCGCCTTCGGCAAGGATTCTGATCACTTTGACCGCCCGCCCCGCGGGCGCAAGAATCAACGGCATATCAACACTCCCCCTTGTCCGTTCGGGCAAATTTTTGCGCCTGCGCGTCGGAAAGCTCTGCCGCCATCGCCACGCTTTGCCCCTCCGAAAGTCGGACGTCCCATTGCTCCAGCACGCATTGCCGAAGTTTTCGGGCGCATGCATCGTACAATGCGGCAAGCCGTCGCCCTTCTGCCGAAAGCGTCAAGGGTTTTTCGCTTCCGCAAAGTAACCCCTTTGCGCGCAGACATTCCGTCCCGCGCGCAACGCTTGCGCGCGCCACCGCCAGGCGATCGGCAATATCCGTTTGGCGGATGCCGCCCTCCTGTTCGCCGCGATATACGGCAAGCAAATATTTCAGTTCGGATGCAGTCATTGCCGACTCCTTTCGGTTCGCATTTGCGAACCCGCTCTGATAAAAAACGGCGTTCCGCTTTCCGGACGGTTCGCCAACGCGAATCTATCGCCCGAAAAAAAACGGTTTTCCGCTTTCGTGACCATTGTAACACGCATTTTTTGCAGCCGTCAAGCGTTAGCCGTTGCTAACAGGTTCGGTATTATTGTATGCCCTTCGCTCGGATTATATGACGTCGGCGGCAAATACGTTTGCTCCGCCGCTCAAAAAAAGGAGCCGACGGCTCCTTTTTTGCGATATGCGTTGAATTTGTCAGGCGTTTTCGGCTGCGGCAATCAGATCGAGGCTGAAGCGCATCCGTCTCAGCGACTCTTCTTTGCCGAGAATGTCGATCATTTCGACCGCGCCGCCCGGCGTCGACTCCTGCCCCGTCACCGCAACGCGCACGGGCCAGAGTATCTGCCCTTTTTTGAGTCCTTTCTCTTCGGCTTTGGCGATCAGCGCGTCGTGAATCTCTTCGGCGGTCGGGTCGCAAAGCCCTTCCAGCGTTTCGATTGCCCCGTTCAGCGCGACTTCGGAAACGGCAAGGTCGGTCTTCAGTTTCTTGTGGAAAAACAGTGCGGTGTCGTACCTGCCGAACTGCTCGATAAACGCCACTTTGTCCGGAATCTCCGACAAAATCTCCACCCGCGATTGCAGCAAAACGCCGAATTTGTCATAGTCGTATTTCCCGGCAATGACCGATCGGTCGAAATAGGGCTTTGCAAGCGCCGAAAACCGCTCGTAGGGAAGTTCTTTGATGTACTGCGCGTTGAGCCATTTCATTTTGTTTTCGTCGAAAATACTGCCGGATTTACTCAGCCCTTCGACGTCAAACCGCTCGGTCAGTTCGGCAAGCGTCATCTTTTCGGTATTATCCTTGGGGCTCCAGCCCAGCAAGGCGATATAGTTGACGATGGCTTCGGGCAGATAGCCTTTGGCGATAAAGTCTTCGAAGTTGGCGTCGCCGTAACGCTTGGAGAGTTTGCGCTGGGCGTCTTTCATGATGGGCGGCAGGTGCATATATGCGGGGGTTTCCCAACCGAAACTCTTGTAAATCAAATTATACTTGGGCGTCGAACTGAGATACTCCGTCCCGCGAATGACATGCGTAATCCCCATCAGGTGATCGTCGACGACGTTGGCGAAATTGTAAGTCGGCATCCCGTCCGACTTCAGGAGAATGTTGTCCTCGAGATCGGCACAATCGACTTCGATGGTGCCGTAAACCATATCTTCGTAACTGGTTTTGCCCGATGCGGGAATATTCTGACGAATGACATAGGGTTCGCCGCGATCGAGACGGGCTTTGACCTCTTCGGGCGAAAGGGAGAGGCAATGCTTATCGTACTTGCGGTTGCCGTTTTCGTCGGTCAGGCTCTCGAGCCGCTCCTTGTCGCAAAAACAATAATAGGCACCGCCGAGCGCGACCAGCTTTTCGGCGTACTCCTTGTAAATCGCCTTGCGTTCGCTCTGGATATACGGACCGCAGTCTCCGCCTTTTGCGGGGCTCTCGTCGGCGACGATCCCCGCCGTTTCGAGGGTGCGGTAAACGAGATCGACGGCGCCTTCGACCATGCGTTCGCGGTCGGTGTCCTCGATGCGGAGAATGAATTGTCCGCCGTGTTTTTTGGCAAACAGATAGGCATACAGCGCGGTGCGCAGGTTGCCGATGTGCATAAATCCCGTGGGGCTGGGGGCAAATCTGGTTCTGACAATCATAAGTTACCTCGGATGGAATAATTATCGTGTCTTCCGCCGGAGCGGAAATCAAATCAAGTCGAAGCGTTGATCGACGGACAACGGATCGGGGTGACGGTTGAGGGCGTCGAGCGCGACCATGGTCAGCACGACGGGCAGGAGATAATATACGGTATAGTATGTGACGTCGATCATCCCGTACATACCGCCCGCGAGCGCGCCCCAAAAGACAAACAGCCCGAACTTGGAACGCTTGCGAAACATTGCGGTGTAGCGCGTCGCGATATGAAAGGCGAAGCATCCGAGTCCGACGATTCCGAAGTTGGACAGCATCTGAAGGGGGGCGTTGTGATACCAACGGAAAAACCGTTCGGCGCCGTCGACCTCGAAACTCGAGCCGAAGCCGAAGCCCGCACCCGTCCACCGATTGTGATCGAGAAAGACGCGGATTCCCTCTTTCCAGAGTTCGATCCTGCCGTTGTCGTCCATCCCGACGCCGTAGATCATTTCGGAAAAGATTTCGCCGAGCCGATCGGCAAACACCCACGCCGCCGCAACGCCGGCTGCAAGCACGATCAGCACCGAAGCCCCCGCAAGTCGGGGTCTGACTGCCAGCCGCACCGAGCCGCAGAGGGAGGGCACGACCAAAAAGATCATGGCAAGGATCGACCCCCGCGAAAAGCTGAACAGCACCGTCAGCGCAAGCAGGGCATAGACGAGATACCAGACGAGCGGAACGCGGCTTTCGGATGCAAGATACAACGCAAGCGGCATCATCAGTACGACGACCAGTCCGATATTGTTGCTGATCCCCCAGCCGAGATCGATGCTTTTGCGGAGCATGCTTTGCAGGGCGTCTTCCTGTCGGAGATAGTAGATCAGGGTTTCGGCGGCAAGCAACACGCCGACCGATACCAGCGTCCCGGCAAAGTAACGGGGGCGGTAAGGCATCCCGCCCGCGGCAAGCATACCGTACACCGCCAGCATTCCGCCCGTTGCCGCAATCCCCAAAAGGTGATTCGGACTCCCCGCCATTCCGTTTGCCGTCCCGCCGATCAGTGCGGCTATCAGCATGGCAACAAGCCCTGCCGTCTGCAGGCTCAATCGCGGACGGCGACGGTTGCGGATCATGTTGATCACCGTGCCGACCATTGCCGCCGATACGGCAAAGCCGATCACGAGAAGTCCCGTTGTTCCCTCGGTGACAAAGGCGACGTCGCTGACGGCAAATGTCGCCGTCGCAAACAACGGAAAGTATCCGATTGTGCTTGTTTGGGTTGCTCCGATTGCCAAAAACAGAATCCCGAACAGCCCGATCAGCACTGCGGCATACCCCGTCGCCCATGCCGTCAGCGCGCCGACGGCAACCAGGGCGACATACGCGCCCGACTCAAAAAATCCCCTTTTTTTTTCGATCACTGTTTCAGCTTGTCAATCAATTCGTAGATCCGTTGCAGGTCGTCTTTGGTGTAATAATCGATATAAAGTCTTCCTTTGTTTTCGTTGCCGACCATGCGGACTTTGGTCGAGAAAATCCGCTTCATATCGTCCACCAGGTTGCGCATTTCGAGCGTCAGACGGTTCTTCTCCGTTTCGGTCATCCGCTTTTGCGGCGGGTTGAGATAGTTGCGAACTTTGAGTTCGAGTTCGCGCACCGTCATCTGTCCGTCGCACGCACTGTAGGCAAAGTCGATCTGCATCTCTTTGTTTTCGATGGGAATCAGCGTCCGCGCGTGTCCCGCCGAAAGGCGATCGGTCCTGACCAGACTTTTGACTTCGTCGTCCAACAGCAACAACCGCATCGTGTTGGCTACGCTCGGGCGCGATTTGCCGATGCGCGCCGCAAGCGCTTCCTGCGTCAGATTGTATAGCTCTGCAAGCTCTTTCAGCGCTTCGGCTTCTTCGATGGCGTTGAGGTTTTCGCGTTGCAGGTTTTCGATCAAGCTGATTTCTCGGATGTTCTGCGCCGTCAGTTGCTTGACGATTGCGGGTACGGTCTGAAGCCCCGCCCCCATCGCCGCACGGTACCGCCGTTCGCCCGCAACAATCTTGTAGTACTCCCCTTCCTTGACCAGGATCAGGGGCTGGATAATCCCGTGTACCCGGATGCTTTCTTCCAGCTCTTTCTGCTCCTTTTCCCCGAAGTGCTTCCGCGGTTGCTCGGGGTTGGGAATCACGCTGTTGATGTCGATGTTGTAGATCTTTTCGCCGTCCACCACTTCGACGGGAGCCGCGCTGACCCGCGCGTCCTCGATGTTTGCCAACAATTCGCTCAAGCCTCTTCCGATTTTTTTCGCCATAGTCGTTTCTCCTTTTGTTTTGCCGCCCCGACGGGCGGAACGGTTGTCGTTTATTATAAAGGTTTCTTCTTGATCTTTGCGCCCGCGCGCGGATATTCGGCACGGGTTGCGCCCTTTTTGCGGATGACGATCAATGCCCGCGCGTATTGCCCGTCCAGCGTGAACCGCCTGACGTCTTCGACTTCGGCATTCAGCGCGCGGAGCGCGCCCGCCGCTTCTTTGATTTCGTCGTCCGCGCCGCTCCCCTTGTACGCGATCAGCACGCCCCCTTCTTTGAGAAACGGCACCGCGTACTCGATCAGCACCCTTAGCGCCGTCACCGCACGCGCCGTCACGACGTCAAACGTCGCGCGCATCGCACCGTGTCCTTCGTCCTCGGCGCGTCCCTGCACCACGCGGTACGTCAGTCCGAGTTCCGTCCCGAGCCGTTGCAAAAAGCTTGTCTTCTTGCCGATCGACTCGAGCATCGTCAGATCGACGTCCTCCCGTATCAGCTTGATCGGCACCGCCGGAAACCCCGCGCCGCTCCCGATATCCAGCATCTTTGCGCCCTGCGGAATCAAACTCTGTCCCGCCACGCTGTCGGCAAAATGTTTGACGATGATCTCGTCACGGTCGGTAATCGCCGTCAGATTGACCGCCCGATTGGATTCGGTCAAAAACCCGAGATAGCGCTCGAACGCTCCTTCCGTTTGGGCATCGATCTCACCCGCGTACGGTCGGATCGCTTCGGCTACCGTTTTCTGTTGCATGGTCTGACAGCACCTTTCTCCGTCGATTCTGTACCGTTCGGCTACAGAATCGGCTCGTTTTGTAAGTTATATATAGTATATCACCGATTGAACTTTGTTGCAATCTTTTTTCCGATTCCGCAAAAAAAGCGGCGTCTGCCGCTTTTCCGTTCCGATTGCGCACGGTCTTATCGGACGTACAGAATCAATACCGCAATGTCGGCGGGCGTCACGCCGCTGATCCGCGCAGCCTGTGCAAGCGTCATCGGCTTGACCTTGTTGAGTTTCTGCCGCGCTTCCAGCCGCAACCCTTCCACCGTCTGATAATCGAGATCCTGCGGCAACTCTTTCTGCTCCATCCGTTGCGCTTCGCGAATCGCCTGTTGCTGTTTGCGTAAGTAGCCCTCGTACTTCAGTTCGATCTCCACCGTCTTAAGCGCTTCGATCGAGCAGGTTGCAAAAAACCCACCCGTTTCGGCAAGCTCCGCCGCGCCGACGTTGGTGCGCTTCAAAAAGTCGCGCGCCGTAATCCCGGCCTTGGGTTCGGGTTCGCCGGCTCGCGCAAAAATTTCGGCAACCTCACGCGGCGCAAACGTCGTCGACAACGCGTTTCGGATGGCTTCGATTTCTTGCTCCCGCTTGCGGTAGCGCGCTTTGCGCTTTTCGTCTACCGTGCCGAGTTCGATCCCGAGCGGCGTCAGACGCAGATCGGCATTGTCCTGCCGAAGGTGCAGTCGGTGTTCGGCGCGCGACGTCATCATACGGTAAGGCTCGTTGGTCCCTTTGGTCACCAGGTCGTCGATCAGAACTCCGATATACGCCTGATCGCGCCGCAGTGCGACGCCCTCTTTGCCGTCGAGATACCGCGCGGCGTTGATCCCCGCAAGCAATCCCTGTGCCGCCGCTTCCTCATAGCCGCTCGAACCGTTGATCTGCCCGGCAAGGTACAACCCTTTGCACTTTTTGACCGCAAGGGTGGGCAGCAACTCCAGCGGATCGACGCAGTCGTATTCGATGGCATAGCCGTAGCGCGTGATGTGCGCGTTTTCAAGTCCCGGGATGGTGTGCAGCATCGCTTCCTGCACGTCGAAGGGGAGGGAGGTCGAAAGCCCCTGAATATAAACTTCACGCGTGTCCGCGCCCTCGGGTTCGACAAAAATCTGATGCCGTTCCTTATCGGCAAACCGAACGATTTTGTCCTCGATACTGGGGCAGTACCTCGGACCCGTCCCCGCGATCGACCCGTTGTAAAGCGGAGCGCGGTCGAGGTTGGACAAAATGATCTTGTGCGTACTCTCGTTGGTGTACGTCAGATAGCAAAGGTAATCGTTGCGAACGGGCGACTCGGTCAAAGAACTGAATGTCGGGATCCCTGCATCGCCTTTTTGGACTTCCATTTTGCCGTAATCGACGGTTGACGACAGCACTCTGGGCGGAGTGCCGGTCTTAAAGCGACGGATGGACAATCCGAGATCTCTGAGGCTGTCGGCAAACAGCGCGCTGCGCATAAATCCGGCAGGCCCCGTTTCGCGGGTATATTCGCCGGTGATACATCTTGCGTTGAGATAAACCCCCGTACAGACGACGGCGGCGTCGCATCGGACGACGTCGCCCGAAGCAAGTTCTACGCCCGTAACGCGCCCCTCCTCGGTCAGAATCCGACGTGCTTCGCCCTCGACGATCCGCAGTCCGTCCGTCGTTTCGAGTCGCTCTTTCATCAGACGGTGATAGAGATTTTTGTCCACCTGCGCCCGCAGGCTGTGTACGGCAGGTCCGTTGCCCAGATTGAGCATCCGCGTCTGTATGGTTGCCGCGTCCGCGATTTCGCCCATAATGCCGCCTAAGGCGTCAATCTCTTTGACAAGATGCCCCTTTGCCGTTCCGCCGACGTTGGGATTGCACGCCATAAACGCGATGGCTTCGAGGCTGAGCGAAAGCAGCAATGTTTTTTTGCCGAGGCGGGTCAGAATATGCGCGGCTTCGGCGCCTGCGTGTCCGCCGCCGATGACGACGGCATCGTATCGTTTTTCCATCTTTTATTTTCCTACGCAGAAAGTCGAAAAAATTCGGTCGACGACGGCTTCTTCGACGTCTTCGCCCGTCAGCGACGCCAAGGCGCGATATGCCGCTTTGACGTCGACAATCAGACAATCGTTGGTCAGCGCGTCATATCCGTCCAACGCGCTCTGCACCGCGGCAAGCGCCGTCCGAACCGCAAACACATGCCGCTCGCGGAGCATTGCGCCCTGCCCTTCGTCGCCCGGCTTGAACCGCTCGAGAATCATCTCGATCAGGCGATCGACGTTTTTGCCCGTCTTGGCTTCGATCGTAAGATCGGCGGATCGGGGATACTTTGCGACGTCCCCTTTGTTCAGGACGGTAAGAACGGGCTTGCCGACGAGCGAACGCTCTAAGGCGCGCTCTTCTTCGCTCGGGGGTAAGGAGGCGTCTTTGACAAACAGAACGAGGTCGGCGCCTTCGATTGCCTGTCGCGCGCGGTCTACCCCGATCCGCTCGACCACGTCGCTGCTTTCCCGAATGCCCGCAGTGTCGACAAAGCGGAAGCGCATGCCGCCGATCTCCGCCGTTTCGGTCAGCGTGTCGCGCGTCGTCCCTGCAATATCGGTAACGATGGCGCGTTCCGCCTGCAAGACGGCGTTAAGCAACGAACTTTTGCCGGCATTGGTCAGTCCCGTCAGCACGATATGCACGCCGTCGGTGATATAGCGGCGTTTGTCGGCGTCGACCAGCAATCCGCTCAGCAAGTCGCGCACCGTAGTCAGCTCATTCAAAACAGGCTGTTTGGTATCCTCTAACAGTTCTTCGGGGTAATCCAATGCGACTTCCAGCGCGGCGTCCGCTTGGAGCAGCAACTCGGTCGCACGCGCGATCGTACGGCTCAGTTCTCCGCTCATCATCCGGTATGCGCCGCGGATTTCGGCTTCGCTTTTGGCATTGATCAGATCGGCGATTCCTTCGGCTTCGACAAGATCGAGCTTCCCGTTAAGGTAGGCGCGCTTTGTAAATTCGCCCGGCTCTGCCGGTCTTGCGCCCTCTGCGACCAACGCGCGGACCACGCCCGCCGTCAGCGCAACGCCGCCATGGGTCTGAAATTCGACGACGTCCTCCCCCGTATATGATTGAGGCGCTTTGTAATAAATACAAAACGCCTTGTCTTTGATGTTGCCTGCCGTTACCGTGCCGAGATACATCATACGCGGGACGGGGCGGTCGAAGCCTTTTGCGCAAAAGATCTTTGAAGCGATCATAAGCGCGGCGTCGCCCGACATCCGCACGATCCCGACCGCACTGCTGACGGGCGCGGTGGCAAGGGCTACGATGGTGTCCATCGGATCAGAATCTGCGCTTTTTTGCGCCGAAACTGCGGGTCTTGACCGAACCTTTGCGACGGAAATCGGAGCTTGTCCCGTAACGCATTTCGACCGCGGCTTCGCCGCCGTCTTCGCGTTCGTGCTTGGGTACGATGACAACGTGACGGAATCTGCCTTCCCCTGCCGACACCGTCGTTACGTCGGGATGCGACTGCAGGGCGGTATGAATGACGCGGCGCTCAAAGGGATTCATCGGTTCGAGTTCGGTCTTGCGTCCCGTGCGCGCGGTCTTGCGCGCCAGGCGCAGGGCAAGATTGGTCAGGGTATCTTTGCGCTTTTTGCGATAATTTTCGGCGTCAACCGTAACGTGGATAAATTCTTTTTCGCCCTTGTTGGCGATCAACAGCGCAAAATATTGGATGGCGTCCAGCACTTCGCCGCGGTATCCGATTGCGGCGCCCGCGTCTTCGCCCGTGATCGAAACCAGGACTTCATCCCCCGTTCCGCTCGCGCGCGCGGTACATTTGATATGCATTTTGGCAAGCAATTCGGCGACAAACGCTTCGCTCGCTTCGGCGGCTGCCGAAATTTCGAGGGGTGCTTCGCTTCCGTCGCTCGCGGGCTCTGCCTGCATCGCAACTTCGGCGGCTTCGGTTTGTTCTGCGACGTCCGCCGTTTCGCCTTCGGCTTCGTCGGCTTCCGCCTTCGCTTTGGGCGTCAAGATCACTGCGGCTTTGCTGAAAATTCCGCCGTAGCTTTTGATTTCGCAATCGACTTCTTCCCGCGTAAGACCCAGCTCTTTCAGTCCTTTGGCGACGGCGTCGTCGACGGTCGAACTTTTGAATTCGTAACGTTTGATTTCTTCCATTCTCTATCTCCGCATTATTTTTTGATCGTGGTGGCAAGGCGTTGGTCGCGTTCTTTCTTGTCGATCTGCTTGGTCACGAGGTTGAACGTCAGGTTGAACAGCGTCGTGATCAGGTTGGACAAGAACATATAAAGCGTAAACGCCGTGCTGTAAAAAAGCGCAAACACACCCATAATGACCGGCATCAGCAAGCCCATGAATTTTTGCTGCGATTTCTGCGCCTTAATCTGCTCTTCGGTCTGACCTGCCATCGGCGGTTGTTCGGGCGGCTTGATAAGTTTTGCCGACAGGAAACTGACCACCAAGCACAGAATGGGCAGAATCAGATAACCGTTCCATTGCTTTTTGCCCTTGTCGTTGACGTTGAACTCGTCCATGATCGGACCCATCACGCGTTCGTAGGTGCTTGCGTCGACGTTGGTGATGTTCATCTTACCCATGCCCGTACCGGTATAGTCGGCAATCGAAGGGATGGGGCTTTTCCAGTTGTCGGCGACGAAAATGTTTTGGGTGAGCAAAAACTTCTCCTGCTTTTCGTTGCGGTAAACCTCGACGACTTTGGCGTCCGCGGCGGCGGTAGCAAGTTCGATGGCTTCGGCTTCGGTCTTGCCAGCCGCTTTTTGGGCGTTGTAGGTCTGGTCGTAAGTCGTATCGTAAACGACGGTCAGCTCGTCAAAGACAACCGAATTGTGATAGCGCACCGCCGAGTTGAAACCGCTGAAAATGACAAAGAACAATACCATTGTCACCAGCATCGGCAAACAGGACCCGACCATGCTGTACTTATATTTTTTGTAAACTTCGCGCTGTTTTTGCATGAGAAGCTGCTGATTGTCGCCGCATTGTTTTTTGATACGGTCGAGATCGGGCTTCATCAGCTCCATTTTTTTGGAGTTTTTACGCATCAAAACTTTCTGCCAAATATCCAAAGGCGAAGTAATGATTTTGAGGAAAAGCGTGAACATGATAACGGTCACGCCGAACGCGCCGATCAGATCGGAGCCGCTCCCCCAGGTCTGAACCCAGCCGTAAAGGGAATTGTAAATCAGCTTTCCGATGGCGTTGAGCTCGGTCGCCAGCATCATAAAGTCCATTTTGCAGTACCTCTCAAATTTTCTTTGACGGGGTCGAACCCGCCCCGCCGAAAGGGGTTGCAACGCAAAATCCGTCCAAGCCCTTTGAACCCTCCGATCAGCAACCCGTAACGATTGACGGCGTCGAGGGTATACATCGAGCAAGTCGGAGTATAAATACAATCCTGCCCGACAAGAGGGGATAAGGTTTTTTTGTAAAGCAAAATCAAAGCTTTTGCAAACCTTTTGGTCATTGGCGGGAACAATCGGGTGCGTCGAGGTGTCCTGCGCCCGTCAGCAATTTGCGGAGGGCGCGGTCGATGGTGTGGTAATCGCATCCGGCAATCGGCTCGCGCGCGGTGACGACGTAGTTGAACGTCCCTTTCAGCTCGGGCAGAAGAAGCCGGAACGCCTCGCGAATCCGTCGTTTGACAAGACTGCGCACGACGCTGTTACCGATCTTTTTGCTGACGGAAATACCGACCTTAATGTTGTAGGCTTTGACGAATCCGATGACGAGGATGGGGCAAACAAGGGCTTTTCCGTTGCGGCGGATGTAGGTAAAGCTGGCGCGGTTGGTCAGACGGAACGCGCGTTGCATGGCAAAACGATTATGCCGTCAGGTTGGCTCTGCCTTTTCTGCGACGGCGGGACAGAACGCGTCTGCCGTTTTTGGTGCTCATTCTTTGACGGAAACCGTGGACTTTGCTTCTTTGTCTTTTTTTGGGTTGGTAAGTTCTTTTCATATCTGACTCCTTTATAGGGTGAAATATTTAGGTACGCGCGTAATGTAAAAACATTAAGCTAAAAAATTATACACTATCCATATATGGGTGTCAAGCGAAAGCGACTTTTATTTTTGCGCGCGGCGCGGCTTGCGAATTTGCGCCGAACGGTCATAACCGAAGGGTTGTGCGCATAGGATCAAAATGTGGATAAGTCTGTGGATAACGCCGATTTTCTGTGGATAACCCGGGCGGAAACCGTCGTAATTTGTCGATTGTAAAAAATACGGGGCTTTGGGGATGCCCGAACCGCCGCAAATCGTATCGCCGAGGTGCAAAATGATTTTGGTAGCCAAAAAGAAAACTTTGTGGATGATTGTGCTTGTCGTCGTGTTGCTCGTCCTTGCCGCAACCGGCGCAACGATTGCCGTGCTTGCCGCTCCGCCGCAAAAGCCGATCGTCGTACTCGATCCGGGACACGGCGGAATCGACGGCGGTGTCAGCGGCGTAAATAGTAAAGTTAAGGAATCCGAAATCAATCTGATGATTTCCCAAAGTGTTAAAAAACTGCTCGAAGATCAGGGTATTGTCACCGTGCTGACGCGTGAAACCGCAGACGGGTTGTATCCCGAAGGTTCCACTCACACCAAGCGCGACGACATGGAAAAACGCAAACAAATCATCCGCGAAGCGGCGCCGTCCCTCGTGGTCAGCATCCATTGCAACAAGTTTCCCGACGGATCGCGCAGAGGCGCGCAAGCCTTTTTCCACCCCATGAGCGAGTCGAGTAAACGCCTTGCAACCTATCTTCAGACCAATCTGAACGCCGTCAACCAGTCCACGGCAGGCAAAACCTATGCGCCGCTGAAGGGTGACTATTATATTCTTAACTGCTCGCCCTATCCTTCCGCCATCGCCGAATGCGGCTTTCTGTCCAATCCCGACGACGACGCCCTGCTCAATACCGAAGCGCACCGCGAGCGCATCGCTTACGCCGTGTTCAGCTCGATCGTGACGTTTTTGACAACGGCTGCCTGACGTCTTTCAAACAAAAGACTTTCCATTAAAATCGGGCGCTTCGTCCGATTTTTCTTCGTCGTCCCCGCCCCCTTCGGCGTCGTACCCGACGGTCAGCGAAGCAAGCTTCGTTGCCCCGCCGCTCCCCTGCATTTCGAGCATTCCGCCGCGGTACAGACTGTAGTGTTTTCCTTCAAAAACGATCAGATGATCGCAAAGTCGGATGTTGAGTTCTTTCAGAATTCCGCCGATCCGCCCCGTTGCTTCGAGATCGGCTTTGGACGGCGTCAGATCGCCCGAAGGATGATTGTGGGCAAGAATCGCCGCGCTTGCGTTACAATCGAGCAAAATATTGGCGATTTGGCGCATGTCGAACTGCGTTTCACCCGGCGCGCCGATGCTGACGCATTTATAGTCGATCAGTTTCAGCCGCTGATCGAGCGCAAGCACATACAAATATTCGACCGCGCGGAATCCGAACAGATCGTTGCAGAACCGTCCCGCTTTTTCGGTCGTCGATACGTCGATTTTCTTTTCGGCGGACAATCGGATCCTGGTCGTTGCCGCAAGATAATGCGCTATTCCCTCGGCGGCGGTCGCCGTCATCCCTTTGACCGAAGCAAGACGACTTTCTTTTGCCGTAAACACCCCGTGAAGCGAACCGAATTCGGCAAGCAAAGCCCGCGCAATCCCCGCGGTATCTTTGCGCGGAATATAGGGATACAACATGTATTCCAGCAATTCGTGCGGAAACAATCCGTCGACGCCCTCTTGTCGGATGCGCTTGCGCAGCCGTTCTCTTCTTCCTTCCGCCATCCCCGTCTCCTTTGTCTTTTCTCAAAAAATTGTAACATATTTTCTGCCGTTTGTGTATAATTGTTTTATCCCGAATTTCGAGGTGAACGATGATATCGTCCGAAACGCTTACGCTTTTGACCCGTTTGTTACAGATCGACTCGGTCGAGTCCCCCGCCCTTGAAGGCATGCCGTTTGGCAAAGGCAACGCCGAAGCTCTCGCTCTGGTGCTGGACACGATGCGCCAATGGGGGTTTGATACCGTCAATCTCGACAACTTCTGCGGTTATGCCGAAATCGGAAAAGGAGATTTGTTTGGGATCCTATGTCACCTCGATGTGGTACCCGTAACGGACGGATGGAGTCATCCGCCGTTTGGCGCGGAGCGGGTCGGAAACCGCATTTACGCGCGGGGAGCGATGGACGACAAAGGTCCTGCCGTTGCCGCAATGACGGCGGCAAAACAGCTCCTGGACCAAGGACTGACCCCTACAAAGCGCATCCGCTTTCTCTTCGGCTGCGACGAAGAAAGCGGCTGGAAGTGTATGGAGCGATATGCCGCGACCGAAGAAATGCCCGCAATGGGATTTTCGCCCGATGCCGACTTCCCCGTCATCAACTGCGAAAAGGGAATTGTCTATCATACCTTGACCATGCCGCGTCCCGCGGGTGTCGTTTCGCTGAATGCCGGAACACGCGCAAACGTCGTCCCCGATGCCGCTACCCTGATTGTCAAGGATTCCCTTTGCCCTCACATGAGCGATTTCCGCCCCGTGGGAGACGGAACCTGTCGGCTGCAGACGACGGGGGTCTCGTCGCACGCAGCAACGCCCGAGCAAGGCAAAAACGCCCTGACCGCATTACTGAATCTCGCCCGCGACGTTGACCCGCTGTTTGCAACGCTTGCAGACGCATTCGGACAAACCGACGGGTCGGGAGTATCGCTTGCTTTGCATGACGCCAAAAGCGGCGCGCTGACACTGAATCTCGGTACAGCGGAAACCGACGGCGACGTCATTCGTATGCAACTTGACGTCCGCCATCCCGTAACGATGACGAAAGAGGACGTGACGCGCATCCTCAAAGAACGGCTGTCCCCCGCAATCGAAGTAAAGCAAGGCTTTTATCATCTCCCGCTGTATGTCAGCCCCGACCATCCTTTGGTCAAAACATTGCTTGACGCCTACAACGAAGTGATGCATACAGACGCTCGTCCCATCACGATCGGGGGCGGAACATACGCTCGAATGTTACCCCTCGGCGTTGCATTCGGTCCGTGCTTTCCCGGAAAGCCCTCTACCATCCATCAGATCGACGAGTACATTGATCTCGACGATTTTGAACGTATGACCCAAATCTATCGCCTTGCATTGGAGCGCCTTTGCTTCCGTTGATCGGCAGTGTTAAAAAACGGTTAATCCGGCAGTCAAAAAGTATCTAAAATTATCAATAATTTAATCAAATTCGTGTTCCACGTGGAACATTAAAAGTTCCACGTTAAACAATTTAATTCCGCGCTTTGTCTAAAATAAGCATATTTTTGCAATATTCTTAAGAAAACATACAAAATCATACCATCTTTTCGATGGTTTTTTTCTACCCAAAAATTTCTTACCACCCAAAAAATTTTTTATCCCGATTTCGGGTGTTTCATAGGTGTTTCATAGGCGTTTCACAGCCGAACAGCCAACGATCGTCCCTTACAACATCCGTTTATCGTTCCGCACAACGGCGGCGCAATACAGAAAGCCGCCTTTTGCAAGATTTCGCTTGCTGAGCGACTTATCATCTACCCTACAACATAGCTGACCGCCGAACGTCACATATTCCCGAGCCTCGATCATTCTGATTCGATCAGATCACCCGATCAATACAATTCTCCGATTCAGCCCTTTTACGGAATCACATTGTTTGCCTCCTCCGCATTCCTTTGTCTTATGCCTGCATCTATCCCCTGTCCGTGATCACGAAAATCATTTAACGCAATCACGACCGACAAACCGAATTTCGTCATAAAAAGTGCAGATGACAAAAAGCAGATTACCGCTTTTGATCAGATCCAACCTCAGAAAACCAAGCGAACACCGTAAAGCAATCAACCGACGACAGCAAGAGGCATTTTCCATCTTCCGGCGACGATATTTAATCGACACTTGTCTATTATCTTAAGTTGTCAACAACTTACCTCGATTGTGGACAACTACCGCTCAATTAGGTGCGAATGGCACTGATTTTCGGCTAAATTGTAGATAAGTCCTTTGATTTTCGGCTGTTTTTGTCGAATTTCGTCATTTTCACACTGGAGTTATCCACAATCCGCCTTTCCTATGTTACCAAATTTTCAACTGAAATCGGCTTATCCGGGCGGTTATATTCATCTCGATTCAGCATTATGCCGCGAGGGTCCCAACCCTTTTCAACAGTCGTTTCTCTGTCCTCCCGTTGATTCCGAAGTCTATCCCCATATCGCTGATCCGATCACCATTATATTTCATCGCCAGCGATCATCACGCAACTGTATCCGTTTGTTCCACGTGAAACGTGCGGTTTTCCACAAGGTATTTGCAATCTGCCATATCCTATATACAATCTTTCCTGTTTGGAGATCATTCCACAAATTGAGTTTGTTTTCCGACTTTGTCGTTTCCTTTTTCAGAATCCTTTTTCATTATTCAACCGAGTCTTTGTAAATCCATCCTTTTTGATGGTGTTGTCGGTTGCTTTCGTTGTATCTTACTTGTTTCACATGAAACATTCTATCATGAAGCATCCGATACTGATGTGAACCGTTACAGGATAGTTTTCATTCTCGTTTACATTTTCGCTGTCGTCGGACAACAGTATATTATCGTTGTCAACTCTTCTGTTTCACGTGAAACTTCAGTTGTCCACATTGTTTTTCTTCGTTTTCGCTTATTTCGCGGTTTAATTTCTTTCATTTGTTCTTTTCAACAGGTTTTTTCATACTTAACGTTTAGTTTTGATCGGATCAGGTCTACACAGGTCATATT